>DGIP01000211.1:813-26158 GCA_002386405.1 Stenotrophomonas maltophilia | reverse complement strand
CGGCGCGGCCTGCAGCGCGGCCAGGTCGCTGTCGCGCACCGCGCGGCGCACCTCCAGCAGCGTGCCGGGGTGCAGGCTGAACTCGGTCAGGCCGAGCGCCAGCAGCATGCGGGTCATGCGCGGGTCGCCGGCGATCTCGCCGCATACCGCCACCGGTACGTCGTGTTCGCGGCCGGTGCGCAGGATGTGCGCCAGCAGGCGCAGTACCGCCGGGTGCAGGGGCGAATACAGCTCGCCCACCGCTTCGTTGTTGCGGTCGGCGGCGAGCAGGTACTGGACCAGGTCGTTGGTGCCGATCGACAGGAAGTCGACCAGGTCGATGAAGCTCTCCAGCGCGATCGCCGCGGCCGGTACTTCGATCATCGCCCCGAACGGGATGTGCTCGGCCACTTCGTGGCCCTCGGCGCGCAGCAGCTCGGCCTGCTTGTTCAAGCGGCGGCGCACCGCCAGCAGCTCCTCGCGGGTGCTGACCATCGGCAGCAGGATGCGCAGCTTGCCGTAGGCCGACGCACGCAGGATCGCGCGCAGCTGGGTATCGGCCACCTTGGGCCGGGCCAGCGACAGGCGCACGCCGCGCAGGCCCAGCGCCGGATTCTCTTCGTTGCTCAATGTCAGGCCGGTGCGGTCGGCCTTGTCCGCGCCCAGGTCCAGGGTGCGGATGGTCACCGGCCGCCCGCTCATGCCGAGCGCGGCGTCGCGGTAGGTTTCGAACTGCTCCTGCTCGTCGGGCAGCTCATCGCGCTGCAGGAACAGGAATTCGGTGCGGTACAGGCCCAGCCCATGTGCGCCCAGCGCATGCGCCTCGGTCACGTCTTCGCGCGATTCGGCGTTGGCCAGCAGGGCGATGTCGACGTTGTCGCGCGTGCGGTTGGGCTTGCTGCGCAGGCGGCCCAGCTCGCGCTGTTCGCGGGCCTGGTCGCGCAGGCGCGCGCGGTAATCGCGCAGGTCCGGCGGCAGCGGGTTGACGGTGATCTGGCCGGTGCTGCCGTCGATGCCCAGCACGTCGCCGTCGGAGATCTTCTGCAGCAGGTTGGGCACGTTGACGATCAACGGCAGGTGCAGGCTGCGCGCCAGAATCGCGCTGTGCGAGAGCGCGCTGCCGGCGGCGGTGACGATGCCGACCACGCCGTGCGCCTGCAGCTGGGCCAGCTCGGAGGGCGCGATGTTGTCGCAGACGAGGATTTCCCCGGCCAGCCCCTTGACGTCCGGCGGGCGCTTCTGCAGGAAGGCATGGATGCGCCCGATCACATGGTCCAGGTCGTCCATGCGGCTCTTCAGGTAGGCATCGTCCATGCCATCGAAGACCTTGGCCAGGCGGTCGCGCTGCACACGCAGCGCATAGCCGGCGCTGTACGGGCCGCTGCGGATCAGCTCATCCAGGCCAAACAGCAGTTCGGGGTCGTCCAGCAGCAGCGCATGCAGGTCGAGGAATTCGCCCACTTCCTTGTTCAGTGCGCCCTGCAGGCGCTGGCGCAGGTCGTGCATTTCGGCGCGGGCGGCGTCCACGGCCAGGTGCAGGCGCTGCAGTTCGGCGGCCACCTGGGCCGGGGCGATGCGCTGCTCGGCCACTTCCAGTGCATGCGGCAGGCGCACCCGGGCACGCCCGAGTGCATTGCCGCGCGAGGCCCCGTGGCCGGCCAGCAGCAGGGCGCCGGACGCAGTCCGTGCCGACGTGCTGGAACCCGGTCGCGACGGTGGCCCCGGCATGCTCAGCTGTCCTCGTCGAAGCGTCGCTCGAACAGGCCCACCACGGCTTCCATGGCGGCGGCCTCGTCCTCGCCATCGATGCGCACGGTAACCGGGGTGCCCTGGCCGGCGGCCAGCAGCATCACGCCCATGATGCTCTTGGCGTTGATCTCGCGGCCGCGCGCAATCATGGTTACGTTGCAGCG
This sequence comes from Stenotrophomonas maltophilia, assembly GCA_002386405.1. Lineage (GTDB taxonomy): Bacteria > Pseudomonadota > Gammaproteobacteria > Xanthomonadales > Xanthomonadaceae > Stenotrophomonas > Stenotrophomonas maltophilia_AD. The sequence goes on along the minus strand of DGIP01000211.1, from coordinate 24,266 downwards.
GAAGGGGGCCAGCACCTGCACCAGCTTTGCAGTGGCGCGGGCATGCAGGCCCAGGCGGTTGGATACGGTGAGTTCACGTTCAAGCATCGTCGACAATCGCTCCATTGCGAGTGCCCGCCGCCGCAGTGGCGGGCAGTTGATCCAGTCCCTGTTCCGGATAATTCATCACTCGCAACAACATCGGCAGGCTCAGCGCCGAGACCCGGCGTGCCGGGGTGCCCAGGCGGGCCAGCTGCGCTGCCAGATTGCTCGGGCTGGCGCCATACAGGTCGGTCAGGATCAAAACGCCCTCACCGCTGTCCACGCGCCGCAGGGCGGCCGAGGCGAGCGGGAGCAGGGCATCCATGTCTGCGTCGAACGGTACTTCGAAAGCTTCGGTCTTCAGCGGCAGGTGCCGCAGGAGTCGGGTCGCCACGTCCAGCAGGGACGTGCCGACGCCGGGATGCGTTACAAGGAGAATGCCACAGGTCATTGTCCAACGTTAACAGTTCAATATGAATTGGGGATAGAGGCGCTGACGGGATTCTTCAGTCCAGATTCCCGAAGACCTGGCAGGCTCAATCCAGTTCGCGGTGGAACGTGGCCACTTCCGGCCAGCCCTGGTCGCGTGCGTGGCGGGCCAGGCGCTCGGCCAGGTACACCGAGCGGTGCTTGCCGCCGGTGCAGCCGAAGGCCACGGTGACGTAGCTGCGGGTGTCGTTGCCCAGGCGGGGCAGCCAGGTATCGAGGAAACCGATCAGCTGGTCCACGTACTTCTGCACGTCCGGCTGGGTGTCCAGGTACTCGCGCACCGGCGCTTCGCGGCCGGACATCGGCCGCAGCTCAGGGTTCCAGTGCGGGTTGGGCAGCACCCGGGCGTCGAACACGAAGTCGGCCTCGGCCGGCACGCCGCGCTTGTAGGCGAACGATTCGAACAGCAGTGAGAGCTTGTTGCCGTGGTTCAGCGCGAACTCGGTCACCACTTTGCGGCGCAGCTGGTGCACGTTGAGGGTGGTGGTGTCGATCACCGCGTCGGCCGCGCGGCGCAGCGGGGCGGTCAGTTCGCGCTCGCGCGCGATCGCTTCGGGAAGTGACAGGCCCAGCTGGCTCAGCGGGTGGCGGCGGCGGGTGTCGGCGTAGCGCTTGAGCAGGGCTTCATCGGTGGCATCGAAGAACAGCAGCTGCGCGTCTAGCCCCGCGGCCTTGGCCTCTTCGCGCCAGTGCGACAGCTGGCTCAGGTCGCTCTGGCCGCGCACGTCGATGCCCACCGCCAGGCGGCGCGGGGCGTCGGCATCGTGCCCGGCCAGCAGGCTGCGCACGAAGTCCGGCAGCAGGTTGATCGGCAGGTTGTCCGAGCAGTAGTAGTCGAGGTCTTCGAAGGTCTTCAGCGCCACGGTCTTGCCGGAGCCGGACAGCCCGCTGACGATGATCAGGGTGGCGGCGGTGGGTTCGGCGGTGGCGTTCATGGGGTACGGCGTTCCAGCAGGTTGCTGTGGCGGGCGATGAACATCGCGGCCGGGTCGATGCCCTTGGTGCGCAGGATGTGCAGCCGGGTGGCCGCCTCGGTCAGCACCGACAGGTTGCGCCCGGGCATCACCGGCAGGGTGATCAGCGGCACGTCCAGGTCCAGCACGTGGCGGGTGCCCGAATCGCCGGTCAGGCGCTCGTAACCATGGGGGGTGGGTTCGGTCATGGGCTTGGTCAGGTGCACGATGAGCCGAAGGTACTTGTTCTTCTTTACCGCCGTGTCACCGAACATCTCGCGCACGTTGAGCACGCCCAGCCCGCGCACTTCCAGCAGGTCCTGCAGCAGTTCGGGGCAGGTGCCGTCGAGCACGTCCGGGGCGATCTGGGTGAATTCGGGGGCGTCGTCGGCCACCAGGCGGTGGCCACGGCTGAGCAGCTCCAGCGCCAGCTCGCTCTTGCCCGAACCGGCTTCGCCGGTGATCAGCACGCCGATGGAGTAGATCTCCATGAACACGCCATGCAGGATCACCCGGGGTGCCAGGGTCCGGGCCAGGTGGTAGGACAGGTGGTTGAGCAGTTCGTGGCCGCGCTTGGGCGAGATCCACAGCGGGGTCTGCGATTCGTCGGCGGCGGCACGCAGGTCTTCCGGGCACGGCTGGTTGCGGGTGATCACCAGCGCCAGCGGGTGCGACTGCATGATGCGCTCGATGGTTTCCCAGCGCTGCCGCGAATCCAGCGAATCCAGCCAGGACAGTTCTTCGGTGCCCAGGATCTGCACCTTGTTGGGGTAGATGGCGTTGAGGTAGCCGGCCAGCGACGGGCGCCGCGAGACGGTGTTGCCGGCCTCCAGCTCGCGCCGCTCGCCCTTCTGCCCGGCCACCCAGCGCAGGCTCAGGCGGTCACGCTGCTGTTCGAACAGTTCACGCGCGGTGATGCTGGTATTCATGCGGCGCTCGCCGGCGGGGGGAATTCGATGACCTGGCGCAGGGCCGCCGCATCGCGCGCTTCGCGCAGCGCCTGGCGGATGGCCGGCTCGGAAAACAGCTCGGCCAGCTCGGACAGCAGCATCAGGTGTTGATGGGTGTAGTGGCTGGGCACGGCGATGGCGAACACCAGGTCCACCGGCTCATCGCCGCCGAAGTCCACCGGGGTCTCCAGCCGCAACAGTGCCCCGCGGGGGCGTTCCAGCAGCGGCGCGCGGCCGTGGGGGATGGCGATGCCGTGGCCGATGGCGGTGCTGCCCAGCGTTTCGCGCTCGCGCAGGTTCGTGTAGAGCAGCTCGGCATTGGCTTCGCGGCAGGCCAGCAGCCGGGCGGCTGCCTTCAGCACACTGTCGCGATCGGCGGCCGGCAGCACCTGGGTGCGCACGGCCGCCAGTAGATCAGTCAAAGGCATGGAAAGGGGGAGCGGGGGCGTCAGACGCCATTGTCACCCAACGGAGCCGGAACCGGGGCATGCAGGTGCTTTTTCTCCTTGTGCTTGATCACCAGCTGGTCGAGCTTGTCGGCCAGGATGTCGATGGCGGCATACATGGTCTGGCCGTCGGCCTTGGCATGCAGCGCTTTTCCGGCGAGGGTCACGTCGGCGTCCACGTGATGCTGGGTCTTGTCCAGCTTGAGCGTCACCCGGATCTGGCAGTGCTGGTCGAAGTGTTTGCCAACCCGGCCAACCTTCTCGTTCACATAGCTCTGCAGGGCAGGGGTGACTTCCACGTTGTTGCCATACGTCTGAATTTCCATCGGTGCTTCTCCTCTTCGGATGTGCCAATGAACCTTCCCGCCCGGCGCGGTGGAGCGTCAGGCGATGCGTACTCGTTCGTGCGAGGCGGAAATGTTCATGGCCTCACGATACTTCGCCACGGTGCGGCGCGCCACCGGTATTCCGGAGGTCTTGAGCAGGTCAGCCAGCTTGGCGTCAGAAAGCGGCTTGCGCGGGTTCTCGTCGTCGATCAGGCGCCGGATCATGGCCTGGATGGCGGTGCTGGAGGCCTCGCCGCCGCTGTCGGTATCGATCCCCGAGGCGAAGAAGGCGCGCAGCGCCAGGGTCCCACGCGGGGTGCGCACGTACTTGCGGGCAATGGCCCGGGAAATGGTCGATTCGTGCAGGCCCAGCTCCCCGGCCACCTCGCGCAGGGTCAGCGGGCGCAGGGCCTGGGCACCGAATTCCAGGAAGGCGGCCTGTTGCTGCAGCAGGCAGCGCATGACCCGCAGCAGGGTCTCGCCGCGCGCCTCCAGCCCCTTGAGCAGCCAGCGCGCCTCCTGCAGGTGGGTGCGCAGGTAGCCGGCGTCGCTTTCGCCACAGCGGCGGATCATCTGTTCATAGCCGCGGTGGATGACCACTTTGGGCCCGGCATGGCCGGCCAGGGCGGCCCGCCAGCTGCCGTTCTGGCGCCAGACCACGCAGTCGGGCACCACGTAGCTGTCGTGGGCCAGCTCGCCGATCTGGGTGCCCGGGCGCGGGTCCAGCGAGCGCAGCAGCTGCACGGCGGTGTCCACCGCCTCCACCGGCTCGCGCAGTTCATGGGCAATGCCGGCCACGCCGCTGCGCGGCAGGCGCTCCAGCGGGCCGTCGGCAATGCGCCGGGCCAGGGCCAGGCCGGGGGTCTGCGGGTCCAGCACGTCCAGCTGCAGCTGCAGGCATTCGCCCAGGCTGCGCGCGCCGACCCCGATCGGGTCGAAGCGCTGGATCTGGTGCAGGACGGTGAGGATCTCGGCTTCATCGGCATGAATGGCCGGGAGCAGGGTTTCGGCGATGGCCGACAGCGGCTCGCGCAGGTAGCCGTCGTCCTCGAACGCGTCGATCAGCGCGGCGCCGATGCTGCGGTCGCGCCGCGACAGGTGCGACAGGTGCAGCTGCCAGAGCAGGTGGTCGGCCAGGCTTTCGGTCTCGGCCACGCGCTCGGCGGCGCTGCCGTTGTCGTCATCGTCGAATGAACCGCCGCTGCTGCCGCTGCTCCAGTCGCCTTCGCCGGGCGACCAGTCATCAGCCCCGGAAGGCACGGCATCGCTGTCGCCGCCATTGTCGCGTTCGGCCACTTCAGGCGGGCGCTCATCGCTGTCCGGCGCGGCATCCAGGGTGGGTTCGGCGTTTTCGGCCCAGTCCAGCAGCGGGTTGGTTTCCACCGCCTCGGCGATTTCCAGCTCCAGTTCGGCGCTGGACATCTGCAACAGCTTGATGGCCTGACGCAGCTGCGGCGTCATGACCAGTTGTTGTCCCAGCGATGTCTGCAGCCGTGCTTTCATGCCTGTGCCGAACGGAGGGAAGGCGCTGCAGCGGCCGGCGGTCAGAGCTTGAAGGTCTCTCCAAGGTACACGCGGCGGACGTCTGCGTTTTCCAGGATCGCGTCTGGTGCCCCCTGCGCCAGCACGCTGCCTTCGTTGAGGATATACGCGCGGTCGCAGATTCCCAAGGTTTCGCGCACATTGTGGTCGGTGATCAGCACCCCGATGCCACGCTGCTTGAGGTGGGTGACGATGCGCTGGATCTCGCCGACCGAGATCGGGTCGACGCCGGCGAACGGCTCGTCGAGCAGGATCAGGCGCGGCTTGGCGGCCAGCGCGCGGGCGATTTCGCAGCGGCGGCGCTCGCCGCCGGACAGGCTGGCGCCCAGCTGGTCGGCCACGTGGTTGATCTGCAGCTCGTCCAGCAGCGAATTCAGCTCCTTCTCGCGGCCTGCCTTGTCCAGGTCCTCGCGCAGCTCCAGCACCAGGCGCAGGTTGTCGGCCACGGTCAGCTTGCGGAACACCGACGGTTCCTGCGGCAGGTAGCCCACGCCCTTCTTGGCGCGGGTGTACATGGGGTCGGCGGTGATGTCCTTGCCGTCCAGCACGATGCTGCCGGCGTCGGCCTCGACCAAGCCGACGATCATGTAGAAGCAGGTGGTCTTGCCGGCGCCGTTGGGGCCGAGCAGGCCGACCACTTCACCGGCATCCAGGGTCAAGCCGAATTCCTTGACTACTTCGCGCTGCTTGTAGCGCTTGCGCAGGCCTTTGGCGACGAGCATTACTTCTTGCTCCCAGCGGTGGGGACGGTGGCCTTGGCCGGGGCAGCCGCCGGCTTGGCGGCCGGGGCGGCACCCTTGTTCCTGGGCGGGATGACCGTGCGCACGCGGCCCGCATCACCACCGCCACCGCTGTTCATCTCACCGGTCTTGGTGTTGTAGACCATGCGCTGGCCGCTGTTGGTGCCCTGCGCGCTCACGACTTCGTAATTGCCGGTGAGGGTGATGATCTCGCCCTTGATGTCGTAGTCGATCTTGTCGGCGCGGGCATTCATCCAGGTGCCGTCATCCAGCTGCTGTTTCAGCGTGGCCTGCTTGCCGGTGAAAATCGCGCGCACCGCTTCGCCGTCCTTCATGTGGACGTCGGCCTGGGCGGCGCGGATCTCCAGCGTGCCCTGGGTGATGACCACGTTGTTGGACAGCTTGATGACGCCATCGCCGAGGAACGAGCCGGACTGCGCACCGGACTCGATGGTCATTTCCTGGTCGCGGTCCGAGCTCTTCGCCTGCACGGCGACGGCGGGAGCCATCAGGCTGAGGGCGAAAACAGCGGCGTAGAGAATCTTCATGACGTGGGGCTTTCCTGCCGGATTCGGGGGAACGGTCAATGCCGTGGTGGGAGTATCGCTGCGGATCATTGACGGGGGGTGTAACGCGTCTTGACCTGGCTCAGGAACTGGTAGGTCTTGTCGCTGGAATTGAGTGCGAAGCCGACGCCGGACTGGACCATGCCCGGTCGGGTCAGGGTCACCAGCCCGTCCGACGTGGCCCGGTTTTCCTTGGGGAACACGTCCAGCTGCTCGGTGCGGAAAGTGGTGGGCGGGATGGTCGGCACGCGCGGGCTGTCGCCACTGACGTTGCCGGTCAGGCGCAGCTTGTCGCCGGTGGCGCTGACCCAGCCGGTGTCGCTGCGCAGTTCCCAGTGGTTGCCGTCGCGGTCGGGCAGCAGGAACAGCGGGGTCTGGATGGTCATGGTTTCATCGCTGCGGGTGCGCTCCAGCAGCGGCGCGCGCAACGTGGTCGACTCATGGCCCTGTTCGTCCAGCGCGATGATCTGGAAATCGTGCAGCACGTAATCCTTGCTGGCATCGTCGCCCACGGGCAGCGGCGCCTTGTCGCGGTCGCGCAGCAGCGACCAGCCGCTCAGCAGCGCGGCAACCAGCAGCAGGGCACCCAGTCCGGTCCGCCAACTCATGCGCCGAACCTCGCCAGCACCGCGTCCACATGGCCCTGCGCGGCCAGCAGCACGTCGCACAGCTCGCGGGCGGCGCCCCGGCCGCCATCGGCGCGGGTCTGCCAGTGCACGCGCTCGGCGATCCAGGGGTGGGCGTTGGCCGGCGCCACCGCCAGCCCGACCGCGCACAGCGGGGCCAGGTCGGGCAGGTCATCGCCCATGAAGGCCACCTGGTCCAGGCCGATACCGTGCTGTTCGCACAGGGCACGCACGCTGGCCAGCTTGTCGCCGACCGCGATCTGGGTGTCGATGCCCAGGTCCGCGCCACGCTTCTGCGCCGACAGGCTGTTGCGCGCGGTGATCAGCACGGGGTGGATGCCGTGCTGCTGCAGCAGTTTCAGGCCAAGTCCGTCCTGCACGTAATACGCCTTGCTCTCGTTGCCATCACGGTCGTAGTAGAGCCGACCGTCGGTGAGTGTGCCGTCCACGTCGAAACAGGCCAGCCGGATACGGCCGGCAACGGCATGCAGGTGGGACGGGAAACCGGGCAGCGGGGAGTAGGGCATCAGGAGCGCAGGTCAGCTGAATGGAGGAGTGTCACTGTGGTTTAAACCACCCGGGCCCGCAACAGGTCATGAATGTTGAGGGCGCCAACCGCGCGGCCCTCGCCATCGACGACGATCAGGCCGTTGATCTGCTGGGTTTCCATGACCCTGGCCGCTTCCACGGCCAGCTGGTCGGCGCCGATGGTACGCGGGGTGCGGGTCATCACATCGACGATGCGCGCGCTGCGCACGTCCAGGTCGCTGTCCAGGGCGCGGCGCAGGTCGCCGTCGGTGAACAGGCCCACCAGGCGCTGGTCGGCATCGACCACGGCGGTCATGCCCAGCCGCTTGCGGCTCATTTCCACCAGCGCCTCGCTCAGGCTGGCGTTCTCGCCTACCTGGGGCAGCTCCTCGCCGCTGTGCATCACATCGGTGATGTGCAGCAGCAGGCGCCGGCCCAGGCTGCCGGCCGGGTGCGAGCGGGCGAAGTCGTCGGCGGTGAAGCCGCGCGCGTCCAGCAGGGCCACCGCCAGCGCATCGCCCATCGCCAGCGAGGCGGTGGTGCTGGAGGTCGGGGCCAGGGCCAGCGGGCAGGCTTCGGCCGGCACGCTCACGTCCAGGTGCACGTCGGCGGCCAGCGCCAGCGAGGAGCCGGGGCGGCCGGTCATGGCGATCAGCCGGTTACCCTGGCGCTTGAGCACCGGCAGCAGCATCAGCACTTCGTCCGATTCACCGGAATAGGACAGGGCCAGCACCACGTCGGCCTCGGTGATCATGCCCAGGTCGCCGTGGCCGGCTTCACCGGGGTGCACATAGAACGCCGGGGTGCCGGTGGAGGCCAGCGTGGCGGCGATCTTGCGGGCCACATGGCCGGACTTGCCCATGCCGGTGGCGACCACCCGGCCGCGGCTTTCCAGCACCAGCTGGCAGGCCTGGCTGAACCCCTCGCCCAGGCGTTCGGCTACTGCCGCAAGGGCATCGCGCTCGATCTCGAACACGCGGCGGCCGCTGGCAACCAGCGCGGCCGGGTCGGCGGATGAGGGGGGCAGGGGCGATACAGCCATGCGGGCGCCACGCGGAAGAGTAGAATGAGCGCACATTTTATTAGGAAAGCCCGTTGGACGCCGAGACCATCCGCAAATTGATCGAAGACGGCCTGCCGGGCGCCCGCGCGGACGTGCAGGGCGATGACGGCGTGCATTTCGAGGCCACCGTGGTTTCCGACGCCTTTGCCGGCAAAATGCCGCTGGCGCGCCACCGGATGGTCTATGCCACCCTGGGCGATCTGATGGGCGGGGCGATTCATGCCTTGGCGCTGAAGACCATCACGCCGGCTGAGGCTGGCTGAGTTCCCCGGGTCCCGCGCAGCCGACCAACGGTCGGCGCTACCTTTTTCTCCTCTAATTCGCAGAATCCATGGCCAAGATCGTAGTGACCGGCGGCAAGCCGCTGCACGGTGAAGTGAACATTTCCGGCGCCAAGAACGCCGTCCTCCCCATCCTGTGCGCCACCCTGCTGGCCGATGCACCGGTGGAAATCACCAACGTGCCGCACCTGCACGACGTGGTGACCACGGTGAAACTGCTCAGCGAGCTGGGGGCCAAGGTCACCATCGACCAGGGCACGCTGTCGCGCGGCAGCGCGATCGTGGTCGACCCGCGCCCGGTCAACCAGCATGTGGCCCCGTATGAGCTGGTGCGCACCATGCGCGCCTCGATCCTGGTGCTGGGCCCGCTGCTGGCCCGCTTCGGCGCGGCCGAAGTGTCGCTGCCCGGCGGCTGCGCGATCGGCTCGCGCCCGGTCGACCAGCACATCAAGGGCCTGCAGGCGCTGGGTGCGGAGATCGTGGTCGAGAACGGCTTCATCAAGGCCCACGCCAAGCGCCTGAAGGGCGCGCACTTCACCTTCGACATGGTCAGCGTGACCGGCACCGAGAACGTGCTGATGGCCGCCGTGCTGGCCGAAGGCACCACGGTGCTGGACAACGCGGCGATGGAGCCGGAAGTCACCGACCTGGCGCACTGCCTGATCGCGCTGGGCGCGAAGATCGAAGGCCTGGGCACCGCCCGGCTGGTGATCGAGGGCGTCGAACGCCTGTCCGGCGGCCGCCATGAAGTGCTGCCCGACCGCATCGAAACCGGCACCTTCCTGGTGGCGGCGGCGATGACCGGCGGCAAGGTCACGGTCAACCGCGCCCGCCCGAACACGATGGATGCGGTGCTGGCCAAGCTGGTCGAAGCCGGTGCGAAGATCGACACCACCGACGACAGCATCACCCTGGATATGCAGGGCAAGCGCCCGCGCGCGGTCAACCTGACCACCGCGCCGTACCCGGCGTTCCCCACCGACATGCAGGCGCAGTTCATGGCGCTCAACTGCGTGGCCGACGGCGTGGGCGTGATCAATGAAACGATCTTCGAAAACCGTTTCATGCACGTCAATGAACTGCTGCGCCTGGGTGCGGATATCCAGGTCGAAGGCCACACCGCGATCGTGCGCGGTTCGGAACAGCTGAGCGGCGCGCCGGTGATGGCCACCGACCTGCGCGCATCGGCCTCGCTGATCCTGGCCGGGCTGATGGCCGAAGGTGATACCACCATCGACCGCATCTACCACCTGGACCGCGGCTACGAAAACATCGAAGAAAAGCTGTCGTCGCTGGGCGCCACGATCCGGCGCGTCGCATGATCCTGCGCGGCCAGTTCACCCGCCGCCGCAAGGCGCTGCTGATCCTGGTGCTGGTGGTGCTGGGCTGGCTGGGCTACGCCTGGTACGCCGACATCGCCATTACCCAGGGGCTGGAACAGCAGGACATGGACTGGAACGGCGATGGCACGGTCAGCCGCACCGAGGTGCTGCAGGCGTTCTACGCCGTGGGCGTGACCACGACGGTGGAAGGCAACCGCCATTGCCGTTCGTTCTACTGGCGCAAGACCGGCGAGCAGATCCGCGTGGACTGCAAGACAGTGTTCCAGGCAGAAACGCCCGCGAAATGAAACAAGGCCCGCTGATGCGGGCCTTGCTTTTTAGCGATTATTTGAACGACTTGATGGTCAGGTCCAGCGCGTCCTTGCCACCTTCGCGCTGCAGCAGCCGCGCCGGCACCGGGAAGTCCTTGACCACCCAGGCGATCAGTTCCTTGTTGCCGTCCACGCGCGCGACCTTGGTGGCGTCGTAGGCTTTGCCGCCCACGTTGACCTGTTCCTTGCCCACCACCTTGTAGGTCATCGGCTTGACCCGGCCTTCGTCGACCATGCGGTAGGTCAGCGGCTTGCCGGCGGCCAGGTCACGGGCGATGGCCAGGTTGATCAGCAGGGCATCCATGTCGCCGGCCTTGAGCGCCACCGGGCCGGCACGCTCGGGCTTGATGTCGCCGGTCCAGGTCGCCTGGTTCTTGGTCCAGTCGTAGTTGGCCTGCACGTTGCGCTTCTTAACCAGCAGCACCGAGCTGTCCTTGCTGCTGAGCGGGCGCAGGCGACCGTTGGCTTCTTCGAACACGGTGTTCTGGCTGAGCGTGGCCATCGGGCTGCGCACGTCCAGGCTGTACTTCCAGGTGTTGCCGTCGGCCTTGGCCAAGGTCATGGTGCCCGGGGCCTGCACACCCATGTAGTTGGCCTGGTACTGCGCGGTGAACGGCTCCATCGCCATCGCCGGCAGGCTGATGACGGCCAGGGCGCCGGCGGCGATCCAGGTCAGCGGGCGGGTCGGAATGCTCATGCTCAAACTCCTTGGTATTCGATCAGGCGCAGGTCGATCCGATCCTGACCGTCTTCGCGTTGCAGGATGCGCACCGGGGTGGGAACTCCGTTGGCGATCCAGAGGATGGTTTCATCGTTGCCGCCGTTGGTGCGATACACCCGCAGCGCGTTGTAGGAAAGCTCGCCCACCTGGACGTTTTCGGTATCCGGTGCGGCCTGGTAGTCATGCTGGCGCACCCGGCCCATATCCGCATAACGGTAATGCATCTGCCCGCCCGGGCGCGCATCGCGCATGATCGCAAGATTCAGCAACAGCGCGCTCTGGTCGCCCGGCTGCAGCGGAACCGGCTGGGTGCGTTCCTTCTTCAGGTCGCCCACCCACTGGGCGGTACCGGCCTTCCAGTCGTAGGTACCGGTGACCTTCTTGCCCAGGAACAGGCCCTTGCGCACGGTCGCCTGGCTCAGCGGCACATAGGTGGCGCCGTGCTTCTCGAACACGGTGCTCTGTTCAATATTCAGGCCCAGCACGCTGGCGAAGCCGCGCCGGCCCACCACCTGCATGTCCACCCGCCACTGGTCGCCCCCGGTATGGGTGACGCGCATGGTCGCATCGCCGGCTTCCTTGCCCTTGTACAGGGCCTGGTAGGTGGCGGTGAACGGCTCCAGCGGCGGCGCTTCCCAGGAACTGGGCGGCGGCAGCACCGGCAGTTCCGGCGGGGTGGGTTCCTGCGCCTGCGCGATCGCAACCGTGCACAGCAGGGAGGCGAGCAGCACCAGCGGTTTGGACAGAGTGGTTTTCATGCGCGCGCGGAAGCGGGGGAAGGGGAAGGATGCCAGCGCCCGGGTCAGCGGCGCGTGTGCGCCGCAGTCAGGGGGTCAGCTGTCCGGCGCAATCTAGGCGCAGGGGACTGAACAGGGGGTGGCCGTCAACCTCCAGCTGACCGTCGCGTTCAGTTACGCGGCCGGCCACCAGCCACTGCAGGCTGGCGATCAGCAGCGGGTGCTCCACTGCCAGCACGCGCTGGGCCAGCTGTTCGGGGCTGTCGCCGGGCAGGACCGGCACCTGCGCCTGGGCCAGCACCGTGCCCGCATCCAGTTCGGGCACCACGAAGTGCACGCTGGCCCCGGCTTCGGCGTCGCCGGCTTCCAGCGCGCGGGCGTGGGTGTGCAGCCCCTTGTAAAGCGGCAGCAGCGACGGATGGATGTTGACCAGCCGGCCGGCAAAACGCTGCACGAAGGCTTCGCCCAGGATGCGCATGTAACCGGCGCAGACCACCCAGTCCGGGGCGAAGGCTGCGAGCGCATCGCCAAGCGCGGCATCGAACGCGGCGCGGTCGGCGAAGTCTTTGGGCGAGCGCGCCCAGCGCTGCCCGGGCGCGACCTTCTGCAGGGCCGAGGCGTCGGGCTTGTCCGACAGCACCGCCACCACCTCGGCGTCGAGCGTGCCAGCGGCGATCGCATCGACGATCGCCTGCAGGTTGCTGCCACGGCCGGAGGCCAGCACTGCGATGCGGCTGGGTGAAGTCATTTCAGTACGTTCCGCTTGAGCAGGGGCCAGGTCAGCAGCGCGCCTACCGTCGCCAGCAGCATGTCCGCATGGGCATCCCACATATCGCCCTGCTGGCCGTTGTACGACTCGGCCGCTTCGGGCGACAACAACAGGGCGATGCCCCATTCAAACCATTCGTAGACCAGGCTGGAACACATCACCGCCATCACCGCCAGCGCGAAGGCCTGGCCGATGCGCAGTGCCGGCCAGGCATGCCGCGCCAGCTGGGTCAGCGCCGGGGTGAAGCAGACGCCGTACAGCAGGTGGATCAGGCGGTCGAAGTGGTTGCGCTCCCAGCCAAAGGCCGCGTTCGGCGACCAGTGCACCGCCGCCTGCAGCCATGCGTCATACGGAACGTTGGAATACAGCCAGCGCGCAGCGATGCAGTGGATGGCGATGAAGCCGCAGATGGCCGCGAACGCGCCGCTGCCCAACGTCCAGCGCCGGTCCACCCACCACAAGGCAACCAGCCCGATCACGGTGAGGCTGCTGTGCAGCCCTTGTTCGAGCGGCCACAGGGGCTGGATCCAGGTCAGCACGAATACCGCGAGCACGCAGGCGAACGCGACCTTCTTGGCCGGCGCCATGCGCTGCGCACGGGCCACGCCGGACACGGGCAGGGCACTGCCGTCGCTCATGCCGCGACCGTACCGTCTGAAGCGCTGAAGCTGGCCACCACTTCCGGGCGCAACAGCACGATCAGGGCGTACACGCCCAGCGCGATGCCGAGCGCGCCGGCCAGGCAGGCCGCACCGGCGGCGATCTTGCACAGCTTGTGCGAACGGCGCTCGGCCATGCGCCGCGCACCAAGGATGTTCAAGGTGCCCAGCCCGGCGAAGATCGCGCCCGCGCCGACCATGATCGCCGCCAGCAGGGCCGGCTGGGCGTTGGGATTGGCGCTGTTGCTTTCGCTGATGTAGCCACCGGCGGCACCCAGCACCAGGATCGGCACCAACAGCAGTTCCAGCACGCCCAGGATGTAGAACAGGATCTTCAGCGTATGCAGGTGCGAGGCGACCTGATGCGGTGTCCAGCCGCGCGGAAAGTCCAGCGGCGGGGGCGTGGAAGACATCGGTGAACCTCAGGAGTAGGGGGTGGGGGTGGGCGCGTCGAATGCGGCCTTGACCGCCGGTCGCAGCAGCACGATCAGGGTGAACACCCCCAGCACCGTGCCCAGCGGCATCAACATGCACGACAGCGCGGCCACGACCAGGCACAACCTATGCCGACGCTGGCGGGCCAGGCAGCGCCCGGCGTACGCCATGTACGCGGCCAATGTGAGCCCGCACACGATCATGATCGACCCGATCACGATGGCCAGCCAACCAAGCAGACGGGCTTCATCGGGGGATGCGGGCTGGCCGCCCACGTTCACCGGGACCGCCCCGTTCAGCGTGCCGATCCCTATCCCCACGTAAATCAGGGGGAATAGCGAGAACAGCGCGGTCAGACCGGCCACGACGTAATGGAAGATCGACAGCAGCCGTAGTTGCGAGGCGTCTTCAAGGGATAGTTCAAGGGCTGTCGGCTCAGGCGCTGTCATCAGACGTTCCGCTCGAAAGTAGCCTTGACCGGTGTACGGGTCAGCAGGATGACCGTCGGAATGGCCAGCACGAATGCCGGGCCACAGAAGATCGCCACGCAGGAGGCCACCAGGCACAGCTTGTAGCTGCTACGCCGGACAAGACAAAAGCCCACGGTGGCCAGCACGGCGGCAAAAATCGCAGGCACGGCCGTCATGAACCAAAGGATGAGCATGGACCACGGCGCTCCCGGGCGTACCTCGATGGGCATGTCCATCATCATCCGGTTGACGATCCACCACGACGGAACGGTCCACAACAGCAGCAGTGCTGCGGCCGCGAAGTACAGTCGTGGCAACCAGCGCAGCATGCGTTCGTCGCCCTGGCTGAGGCCAGGGCGAGAAGGTGGAAGGGGAATCGGTGCATCCATGCGCAACTCCTTCAGTGGAATGTCAGCCGATCCGCACGCGTTCGGCGCCGTCGGCCTGGGTGACCTTGCCGATGGTCCACTGCGCCAGGCCCTGGGCCTCGACGGCGGCGGTCACGCTGGCCACCTGGTCCGCGGCGACGATCAGCACGAAGCCGATGCCGCAGTTGAAGGTGCGCCACATTTCGCTGTCGGCCACCGCGCCTTCGCGCTGCAGCCACTGGAACACCGGCGGCAGGGTCCAGGACGAGGCGTCGATGTCCAGGCCCAGGCCCTCGGGCACCACGCGGATGATGTTCTCGGTCAGGCCACCACCGGTGATGTGGGCCATGCCATGGATGGCCGCGCCGTGGCTCTTGAGCAGGGCCAGGATCGGCTTCACGTACAGGCGGGTCGGCGCCATCAGCGCATCGACCAGCTTGACCCCGCCTTCCAGCTCCAGGTCGGCCGGGCGGCCGGCGCGGTCGTAGATGCGGCGGACCAGCGAATAGCCGTTGGAATGCGGGCCGGAGGAGGCGATGCCGATCAGCACGTCGCCTTCAGCGACGCTGGCGCCGTCCTTCAGTTCGCTCTTCTCCACGCCGGCCACGGTGAAGCCAGCCAGGTCGTACTCGCCCGGGGCATACATGTCGGGCATTTCAGCGGTTTCGCCGCCGATCAGCGCACAGCCGGCCTCGGTGCAGCCGTTGGCGATGCCGCCCACGACCGCCGCGGCAGTGTCGATGTCCAGCTTGCCGGTGGCGAAATAGTCCAGGAAGAACAGCGGCTCGGCGCCCTGCACCAGCACGTCGTTCACGCACATGGCGACCAGGTCGATGCCGATCGTGTCGTGGCGGCCCAGCTGTTGTGCCAGCTTCAGCTTCGTGCCAACGCCATCCGTACCCGACACCAGCACCGGCTCGCGGTACTTGCTGGACAGGTCGAACAGGGCCCCGAACCCGCCCAGGCCACCCATCACCTCGGGCCGGAAGCTGCGCTTCACCAGCGGTTTGATGCGCTCGACCAGTTCATTGCCCGCGTCGATGTCGACGCCGGCGTCGCGGTAGGTCAGGGGGGAGGGGTTGGACGGGGAATTGGTCACGGGCGTCGGCGCTGCGCTGGGGTGAAAGCGGGATTTTAACAGGCCACGTTGGCGCGCAGGCCCTATTCGGGCAACAATTCCCCCCGGATACGCTCAATGGAAGTCCTGATGCGCCGCAGCCTCTTTGTAATGATGTTCCTCGCGCTGTGCCTGCCGGTGGCCACGATGGCCCAGAGCGGCCTGCGTACCGAAGGCGACGTGGCCACGGCCAGCGGGGCCTACGAGGCCGAAGTGCCGGTCAACAGCCAAGGCGAGTCCGACCGCAACGGGGCCCTGGCCCGCGCGCTGGGCAACGTGCTGACCAAGCTGTCGGGCGACCGCAGCGTGCTGTCCCGCCCGGGCGTGATGCAGGCCCTGCGCGACGCGAAGAACTACGTGGCCAGCTATGACTACCGTCAGGACCAGAGCACCTCGGCCAGCGGCGCCCCCAGCTACCGCACCATGCTGGTGGCCCGGTTCCGCCAGGACGACGTGGACGGCCTGATTTCGGCGCTGGGCCTGCCGCTGTGGCCGCAGCCGCGGCCCAAGCCGGTGGTCTGGCTGGCCATCGATGACGGCACCGGCCCGCGGCTGGTCACCGTGCAGCAGGCCAATGCGGCCCGCCCGTTGCTGAACCGGGCCATCGAGCGCGGCTTCAAGCTCGGCCTGCCCACCGGCAGTGCCGCCGAGCAGGCCGTGGTCGGCTCGATCTGGCGCCAGGACACCGCCGCCGTGGCCCGCGCGTCCTCGCGCTATGCCCCGCCGATGCAGCTGGTCGGCAAGCTCTACCGTGATGCCACCGGCGGCTGGGTGGCCGACTGGGTGTTCGTGGATGGCGGCAAGGAGCTGAACAAGTGGACGGTCAAGGACAGCGATGCCCGCCGTGCGATGTCCAGCGGCGCCGACGGCGCGGCTGACGCGCTGGTCAAGCGCTACGCCAAGGCCGGTGCGGCCACCGGCGCGGCCGGCACCTACACCATCGCCGTGATCGGGATCGACAGCGCCGAGGACTACATGCGCCTGGCCGCCGGCCTGCGCGAGAACCCGGTGGTGCGCAACATCACCCCGCTGCGCGCCTCAGGCAACCGCCTGGAGCTGTCGCTGGAGATGACCGCCGGCCTGGCCGGGCTGAACCGCATGCTGGGCGACAACGGGGTGATCGTGCCGCTGGCCCCGCTGCCGGTGCCGATCGACGAGGATGCCGCGCCCGGCACCCCGCCGCCGCCTGCCAGCAACGAGTACCGCCTGCGATGATCCTCACCCCGGAAGCCGAAATCGCGCAGTTCCTGCGCCGCATCAAGTACATCCTGTTCGCGCTGGCGGTGGGCTGGGTGGTGTGGCTGCTGGCCCCGATCCTGACTCCGTTCGTGCTTGCCCTGGCGCTGGCCTGGCTGGGCGACCCGCTGGTGGACCGGATCGAGGCCAACGGCCGCTCGCGCAACACCGGCGTGGTGCTGGTGTTCGTGGCGATGGTGCTGGTGATCACCGCCGCGCTGCTGATCCTGGTGCCGATGATCGAACGCCAGATTTCCACCCTGATCGCGGCCATTCCGCAGGCCCAGCAGTGGCTGATGGAGAAGGCCATTCCGTGGTTCGAGCAGAAGACCGGCATGGAAATCATGCCGTGGCTGGAGCCGGACCGCCTGATCGACTGGGTGCGCAGCCATTGGGAACAGGCCGGTGGCTTCGCCAAGACCTTCTTCGGCTACGTGTCGCGCTCCGGCTTTGCGATGGTGACCTGGGTGGTCAACATCCTGCTGCTGCCGATCCTGGCGTTCTACTTCTTGCGCGACTGGGACAAGCTGGTCGAGCGCGTCGCCTCGACCATCCCGCGCAACCATGTGGGCACCATCACCAAGCTGGCGCGTGAATCCAACGAAGTACTGGGAGCGTTCATCCGCGGCCAGTTCCTGGTGATGGTCGCACTCGGACTGATCTACGCCATCGGCCTGACGCTGGTGGGCCTGAAGCTGGGCCTGCTGATCGGCCTGATCGCCGGCCTGATCAGCTTCATCCCGTACTTGGGCGCCACCACCGGCATCGTCATGGCGGTGCTGGCCGCGCTGGTGCAGGCGCAGGGCTTCGACCTGAAGCTGCTGATCCTGGTCGGCGTGGTGTTCACCGTGGGCCAGCTGCTGGAAAGCTACGTGCTCACCCCGCGCATCGTGGGCGACAAGATCGGCCTGCACCCGGTGGCGGTGATCTTCGCGGTGATGGCCGGTGGCCAGCTGTTCGGCTTCCTGGGCATGCTGCTGGCGCTGCCGGTGGCGGCGGTCAGCAATGTGCTGCTGCGCTATGCGCACCTGCGCTACCGCGAGAGCGAACTGTATGCGGGCGAGAAGACCGCGATCGTGCTTGATTCGTACATCGACAAGCCGACCCTGATCGTCGATGCGCCGAAGGGCCCGGACCTGAAGTGAGCGTAGTGCCGCAGCTGCCGCTTGCCCTGCGCTACCCGCAGGACGAGCGGCTGGAAACCTTCATCGGCGCACCCGATGGTGCGCTGGCGCAGCTGCGCGCCATTGCCGTGGGTGAGGACCAGCACTGGGTGTACCTGGAAGGGGCGGCCGGCACCGGCAAGACCCACCAGGCGCTGGCGATGTGTTCGCTGGCCGAACAGGCCGGGCGGCAGCCGACCTACCTGCCGCTGAAGGCGGTGGTGGGGCGCACCCGCGCGGCGCTGGAATCGCTGGAAGGCCGCGACCTGGTGGCGCTGGATGGGCTGGATGCGGTGGCCGGCAACCGCGATGACGAAGTGGCGTTGTTCGATTTCCACAACCGCGCGCGCAGCGCGGGCATCACCTTGATGTACACCGCGCAGCACGCGCCGGACCAGCTGGGCCTGGTGCTGCCCGACCTGCGCTCGCGCCTGCAGCAGTGCGTGCGCGTGGTGCTGCAGCCGTTGGATGATGAAGGCCGCGCGGCCGTGCTGCGTGAGCGCGCGGCGCGGCGCGGGTTGTCGATTGATGAGGCCGCTATTGAGTGGTTGTTGACCCGCACCGGGCGGGAGCTGGGCAGCCTGGTGAGCCTGCTGGACTGGCTGGACCGGGAGTCGCTGGCTGCGCAGCGGCGCATTACCGTGCCGTTCTTGCGGCAGGTGGTGGAAGAGGGGTCGCACCGGTTGTAAAGCCACGCAGGGCGTGGCTCTACGCCAGGGTTGCGTCCAACGCTGCCAGGCGTTCGGGTGTGCCTACGTCGGTCCACTTTCCTTGATGGTGTTGCCCGGTTACCCGGCCGTTTGCCATCGCGTGGCGCATCAGTGGTGCGAGACCGAACTGCGGCGGGTTCGCTGAGGCGCCCTCCGTTGCGCCGATCACCTCGCGCCATCCGTCCAGGATCGACGGGCGATACACGCCCACGCCGGCGTACGTCAGCCGTGGTGCATCGCCGTCATCACTGACCGTGCCATCCGCGCGCAGGATGAAATCCCCGCGCGGGTGCTGCACTGGGTTGTCGACCAGCACCAGGTGCGCATCGCCCTGCGGCTGCCGGGGCAACGTGCCGAAATCCACATCGGTCCACACATCACCATTGACCACCAGGAACGGCGCATCGCCGAGCAGCGGCAGCGCATTGAGGATGCCGCCACCGGTCTCCAGCGGCACCGCGCCTTCGTCGATGAAGTGCAGGCGCAGGCCCCAGCGTCCGCCATCGCCCAGCGCGGGTTTGAACTGGTCGCCCAGCCACGAGGTGTTGATCACCACCTCGTTGAAACCGGCCGCCGCCAACCGTTCCAGGTGCCACACGATCAGCGGTCTGCCACCGGCCACCAGCAGCGGCTTGGGCGTGGTGAGCGTGAGCGGGCGCATGCGTTCGCCCTTGCCGGCGCTGAAGATGATCGCCTTCATGCGCGGCTGGACACCGGCAACGCCAGCGCGGCCATCGCCGGCTTGATCCGTTCCTGCAGCAGGCTGTTCAACCCGGCCAGTTCCGGATGGCGCGGCAGCACTTCATCCAGGTAGCGGATGAAGCGCGGCGCATCGGCGAAATAGTGGCCCTTGCCGTCGCGGTCGCGCAGGCGCACGAACAGGCCCAGGATCTTCAGGTGGCGCTGCACGCCCATCCAGTCGGCATCACGCAGGAACTGCGGCCACGGCCGTACCGGCAGTCCCGCCGCCTGCGCCTGCGCGTGGTAGCGCGCCAGCCAGGCATCCACGCGCTCCAGCGGCCAGCTCAGGAACGCATCCTTGAACAGGCTCACCGGGTCGTAGGCGATCGGCCCGCGCACCAGGTCCTGGAAATCCAGCACGGCCGGGCCCGGTTCGGTCGGCATCAGGTTGCGCGGCATGAAGTCGCGGTGGGTGAGCACCTGCGGCTGCTGCAACGCGTTGTCCATCAGCCGGCGATGGGCGAGCTGCAGTGTTTCCAGTTCGCCGCAGTCCAGCTCCAGGCCCAGGTGGCGCTGCAGGAACCATTCGTCGAACAGCCCGGCATCGCGCTGCAGCAGGGCCTCACCGAACGCACCCATGCCCTCGGGCACCGGGATCTGCTGCAGGCGGATCAGCTGCGCGAAGGCGGCATCGAACCACGCGTCGGCGTTGGCGTCATCGATATGCCGGGCCAGGGTCGGGCCGCCGAGATCTTCCAGCAGCAGGAAACCCTGTTCCTCGTCGCGGGCCAGCACGCGCGGAACGCGCACACCGTTGGGTTCAAGCAGGTCATGCATGCGCAACCACGGGCGCACGTCTTCCAGCCCGGGCGGCGAATCCATCACGATGTGGCTGCCGTGCGCGCTGGTGGCGCGCCAGTAGCTGCGGAAGCCGGCGTCCACCGACGCGCGGTCCAGGTGCAGGTCGGGGTCGCCCAGCGCGGCGCAGGTCCACTGCCGGCGAAGCTCGGCGCGCAGCGGGTCGGAAGCAGGATCGTTCATGGACAGGTACGTCGAAGCGGCGCCCTGCGGCGCTCGTGAAGAAGGGGGGTAAGGGCGTTCAGCGCTTGCTGCTGAACAGGCGGAGCAGGGCCAGCACCGCGATGGCGCCCAGCAGCGCGCCGATGAAGCCGGCCGGTTCGCCGCGCGCATACCAGCCCATGTACTGGCCGAACCAACCGGCCACCAGTGCGCCGACGATGCCGAGCACGATGGTCAGCAGGCAGCCCATGCGGTTGTTGCCCGGCATGAAAAAGCGCCCGAGCAGGCCGACCACGAAGCCGACCAGGATGATGTAGAGCCAGCTGGTGCTGCCGAACAGACCATTCATTGCGCTGTTTCCCGCAGAAGATTGACGCAGCCTACCAAGGGCAGGCTGCGTCCGTCATCGTTGCTGTCAGCAGCAGCCGTGGCCGCCGTGGCGGGTGCCGCTGTCGGCCGCTACCGGCGAACCGCTGGTTTCACCGCGCAGGCTGGCCGCGTAGTGCTCGCTGATCACCTTGGACACGCACGAGGTGACGCGCTTGCCCATCGGGATGTGCAGGAACTCGTTCGGGCCGTGTGCGTTGGAATGCGGGCCGAGCACACCGGTGATCATGAACTGCGCGCCGGGGAACTTCTCGCCCAGCATGCCCATGAACGGAATCGAGCCACCTTCGCCCATGTACATCGCCGGCTTGCCGAAGAAGGTCTGGCTGGCCTCGTCGATGGCCTGGGTGAGCCACGGCGCCATCGCCGGGGCATTCCAGCCCGAGGAGGCCTTTTCCAGGTCCAGCTTCACTTCCGCGCCGTTGGGCGGGTCGCGCAGCAGGGCTTCCTTCAGCAGTTCGCCGCAGGCCTTGCCGTCGGCGGTCGGCGGCAGGCGCAGCGACAGCTTTACCGCGGTATGCGGGCGCAGCACGTTGCCGGCCGACGCCAGCGGCGGCATGCCGTCCACGCCGGTCACCGACAGTGCCGGGCGCCAGGTGCGGTTGAGCACCAGTTCGGTGAGGTCGTCATTCATCGGCTTGAGGCCGTCGACCATCGGGAACTTCTCGAATATCTCGGTATCCACCACCTCGGCAGCGCGCTTGGCCTGGGCCTGGCGCTCTTCCGGGATCTCCACATGCATGCCGTCGAGCAGGATGCGGCCGGTCTTTTCGTCTTCGATGCGCGACAGCAGCTGGCGCAGCAGGCGGAAGCTGGACGGCACCACGCCGGAGGCATCGCCCGAATGCACGCCTTCGTTGAGCACCTTCACCGAGAAGTTGCCGCCGGTCAGGCCGCGCAGCGAGGTGGTGCACCACAGCTGGTCGTAGTTGGCGCAGCCCGAATCCAGGCACACCACCAGCGACGGCTTGCCGATGCGGTCGGCCAGGTGGTCCACGTAGGCCGGCAGGTCGTAGCTGCCCGATTCCTCACAGGCTTCGATCAGCACCACGCAGCGGGCATGCGGCAGGTTCTGTTCCTGCAGCGCCAGCACCGCGGCCAGCGAGCCGAAGATGGCGTAGCCGTCATCGGCGCCGCCGCGGCCGTACAGCTTGTCGCCGCGCAGCACCGGCACCCACGGGCCCAGGTCGTCGTCCCAGCCGGTCATTTCCGGCTGCTTGTCCAGGTGGCCGTACAGCAGCACGGTGTCGTCGCCGGTTTCGGCGCCGGTGGCGGGAATTTCCAGCAGCAGCAGCGGCGTGCGGCCTTCCAGGCGCACCACTTCGACCTTCAGGCCCGGCAGCTTCTGCGCCTTGGCCCAGGTTTCCATCAGGGTGACGGCCTGCTCCATGTAGCCGTTTTCGACCCAATTGGCGTCGAACATCGGCGATTTGTTGGGAATGCGGATGTATTCGACCAATTGCGGGACGATCTCGCTGTCCCACTTTTCACTGACGAATTGGCCGAGCTTGGCGCTGTCCATCTGGTACTCCGAATGCATGTGGCTGATCCCGCCATTCTACGCCTGAGCAGGGGGTAGGGATTTCCCTACATCACGTCAGGTATTTGGCTGGCTGTGTGAAGGTGATGTGGACGATAGGCTGTGTGTATGTGGCGAGGGACACTGACTGCTCCGACGGGATGCCGGCAGGAGTCGGTCCGACGTCACAGGGAGCTACACGGTGGGGCCTTGGTTTTCGTGGAAGGCGCTTGCGCTGGCACTGCTGTTGATGGGAACCGCCTCGGCGGCCGACCGCATCAACATCAATACGGCAGATGCGTCGACGCTGCAGCAGGGATTGACGAACGTGGGGCCCCACAAGGCCCAGGCGATCGTAGCGTACCGGCGACAACACGGACCTTTCCTCCGGGTCGAGGATCTGGCACGGGTGAAGGGGATAGGGACAGCAACGGTTGAACGGAATCGACGACGGATGACGGTGGGGGCCATGACGGCGCCCACGGTGGCACCGCCCAGGAGGGCAGTGCCGGCACCCGTACCAAGGCGCTGACACAACAGGATGGGTCGCGACCGGCATGACGCCGGTCACGGTAGCCAGGCAGGAGCCGGCCACCTCGACAGCCGCAGGGACGGGGCACGCAGGGACGCAGCGCGGAAGGATTGGCGCGGATCCACCAGGACGGTGGCATCCATACCCGGGAAGGGGAGGGATGGCGGAACAACATACGGCCGAGTGCATGGAGCATGGCCGGCACCCACACTGGGCAGGACGCACAGGGGGAAGGCGGGATGCCGACAAGGACGTGACGATTGCCCGGTCCGCACAGGGATGTGTGACCGGGCAATTTTGTTTGGCACCTGCGGTGCCAGGCATGTTCTGATTTGACACGCATGGCGTGTCGCTACGACCTTCTACGTGCGCAGGACGATGGCGCTGGCCATCATCCGTAGCGACACGCCATGCGTGTCCTCGACCCACCCGAAGGAAGGCCACATGCTCACACGTCGCACGCTGTTGACCCACATCGCCGGTTCGCTTATCGCCGTCATGGCACTCCCGGCGTGGTCCGCGCCCGAGCCTGCCGGCCCCACCGATCTCAAGCCCGGCCAGTTCCTCTGGCATCCGGAAATCTCGCCGGCCGGGCCGATCGTGCTGGTGGTCAGCCTGGATGAGCAGCGCGCCTACGTGTACCGCAACGGCATCGCCATCGGCCTGAGCACGATCAGCTCGGGCAAGGCCGGGCATGAAACGCCGACCGGGGTGTTCACCATCCTGCAGAAGGACAAGGACCAC
>DGIP01000211.1:0-695 GCA_002386405.1 Stenotrophomonas maltophilia | reverse complement strand
CTGCAGAAGGACAAGGACCACAAATCCAACCTCTACAACAGCGCGCCGATGCCCTACATGCAGCGGCTGACCTGGGACGGCATCGCGCTGCACGGCGGCAACCTGCCCGGGCACCCGGCCTCGCACGGCTGTGTGCGCCTGCCGCAGGCCTTCGCGCAGAAGCTGTTCGGCGAAACCAAGCGCGGTGACACGGTGGTGGTGGCCGATGCCAAGAGTGCGCCGATGACGCTGGCCTACCCGGCGGTACTGGCCCCGGTGAACAGCGTGGGCAAGACCCTGCTGGAGACCACCGACGCGCCGGACCAGTACTGGAATGACAGCGCCGCACCGTCGGGCCAGGTGGGCATCCTGGTCAGCCTGCACGACCAGCGCCTGTACGTGCTGCGCGATGGCGTGCTGATCGGCGAATCACGCCTGGAGGCCAAGGCGCTGCCGGCGTTCGAAGGCACCACGCTGTTCGTGATGCAGGATGGCTATTCGGACACCGCCAGCCCGCTGGATGCAACCCAGAAACTGCACAAGTGGACCGCCTACCCGCTGCTGGGGCAGAGCGCCGGCAACGCCAGCCCGGACCTGCTGGCCACGCCCAGCCTGCCGATGGCGCTGCCGCCGTCCTTCGCCGCGCAGCTGTACAAGGCGCTGGTGCCGGGCACCACGCTGCTGGTGACCAGCCTGCCGGCGAGATCGGAAGAGCG
>DGIP01000204.1 GCA_002386405.1 Stenotrophomonas maltophilia | reverse complement strand
TGAGCAGCAGCGACACCACGCCCACCACGCAGGCCGCAGCGATCTTGCCGCTGACGATGGCGCTGCGCCGGGCCGGGGTGGCCAGCAACGGCTCCAGCGACTGCCGCTCACGTTCGCCCGCAGTGGTGTCCATCACCAGGTAGGCACCGCCCAGGAACGAGGTGATGGTGAGCAGGATCGGCAACAGCAGCGACAGCATCACACCGCGCTTGGCCTCGGCCGTGGCCAGGTCCTGGGTGGCCACGTCCAGCGGGCGTGCCACCTGCGCGTCGATACCGCGCGCCAGCAGCCGCAGCGCGCCCACCTGCTGGCTGTAGCCGGTGAGCGCCGCCTTCAGGCGCGCGGTGGGGATATCGGCATCGCGGCGGGTGCTGTCCTGCACGATCTCCACCAGTGCCGGCCGGCCCTCTGCCCAGTCCTTGCCGAACTCCGGGCTGATACGCAGCGCGATGTCGATCTTCTGGTCGCGGATCTCAGCGGTCAGGTCCTTCGGCGGGTCCACCGCGTTGAGTCCCTGCGAAGCCAGGAAGCGCACCAGGTTGGGGGCGTGCTCGCGGCCGATGGTCGGAATGTCCAGCGGGGTGTCGATCTGGGTCTTGAAGCGGGTCTCGGCCAGCTTGCCCATGCCCAGGATCAGCACCGGGTACAGCAGTGGCCCGAGCAGCAGGGTGAGCGCCAAGGTACGGCGGTCACGCGAGAGGTCGCGCAGTTCCTTGCGCATGACGGTCAACAACGTGGCAAACGCGCTCATGCGTGCAGTCCTTCTTCATTGCCGATCGCCTTCACGAAGGCATCTTCCAGGTTCGCTTCGCCAGTCAGCGCGCGCAGTTCATCGGCGGTGCCGGCCGCCATCACCGTGCCCTTGGCA
This sequence comes from Stenotrophomonas maltophilia, assembly GCA_002386405.1. Taxonomy (GTDB): domain Bacteria; phylum Pseudomonadota; class Gammaproteobacteria; order Xanthomonadales; family Xanthomonadaceae; genus Stenotrophomonas; species Stenotrophomonas maltophilia_AD. The sequence goes on along the minus strand of DGIP01000204.1, from coordinate 12,494 downwards.
ATGATCACGATCGTGTCGCACAGCGCGGCCACCTCCTGCATGATGTGGCTGGAGAAGATCACGCAGCGGCCCTCGTCGCGCAGCTCGCGCAGGAACCCCCGCAACGCACGGGTGGTCATCACGTCCAGGCCGTTGGTGGGCTCGTCCAGGATCACGTTGCGTGGGTCGTGCACCAGCGCGCGCGCAATGGCGGTCTTGGTCCGCTGCCCCTGGGAGAAGCCGTCGGTCTGGCGGTCCAGGATGTCTTCCATGTCCAGCGCCTTGGAGAGCACCTTGGTGCGCTCTCGGATGTGCGCCGCGCTCATGCCGTGCAGCTCGCCGAAGTAGGCGATGTTCTCGCGCGCGGTCAGCCGCTTGTACACGCCACGTGCGTCGGGCAGCACGCCCAGCCGGCGACGGACTTCCACCGGGTGGGTGGCCACGTCCAGCCCGTCCACCAGCACCCGGCCCTGGTCGGGCGCCATGAGCGTGTAGAGCATGCGCATGGTGGTGGTCTTGCCGGCGCCGTTGGGGCCGAGCAGGCCGGTGATGCGACCGTCCTCGGCCTGGAAGCCGACGTTGTCCACCGCCTTGATCAAGCCGGTCTTGGTCTTGAAGGCTTTATGCAGGTTCTCGGCGACGATCATGGTTCCCATCCGTTGAACGAGGTGAAGGCCGGCACCGCGGTGAGGGTATCCAGGCAGGAGGCGTCGAGTGCCTTGGCGTCGGCCTTGTCCATGAACTGCGCCAGCAGGCGCGGCATGCAGCCGGCACCGAGCGTGCCATGGCCCTGGCCCTTGGCCACGATGTGGCGGCCGTTGGGCAGGTGCTTGAGCACCTGCTCGGCGTAACGCGGCGGGGTGACCGGGTCGAACTCGCCCGACAGCAGCAGCACCGGCACGTCGGTGCTCAGCGGCGCGGTGAAGTCCTTCGGGCGAGTTCCCACGTTCCACACCGGGCAGGCGGCGAAGAACATGCGCGCCACTTCCGGGCCCAGAATGCGGTCGCCGGCCGGGGCTTCCTGGTAGCGGTCGGCGTCTTCGGCGCAGATCACCGACCACTGCATGCCCTGGTTCATCTGCCCAGCCATGTTGCGGGTGGCCAGGCTGTTGAGCGACATCAGCGGCGCGTAGCGGCCCTGCGCGGCTTCGTCCAGCACCACCGGCAGCAGCGAGGACAGTTCCGGCATGTACGAGAACATGAAGGCCAGGCTGGTCACGGTGTTGGCACTGACCGGGTCGCGGCGTACCGCAGCGGTGCCCGGGTCACGGTATTCCACCTCCACCGGGGCCTTGGCCAACGTGGTCATCACGTTGCGCAGCTGGGTGCGGGTGTCGACCGGGAAGCGCTTGGCGCAGGCCGGGTCCTTGCGGCACTGCGCGGATTGCAGCTCGATCGCAGATTCAAAGGTGTTGGCGAAATCGCCGCCCACCGCCAGGTCGTTCGGCGCCACCCCGTCGATGACCACCGCACGGGTGTGCTGCGGGAAGCGCGCGGCGTATTGCTGGGCCACGCGGGTACCGTAGGAACCGCCGACCAGGTTGATCTTGTCCACGCCCAGCGCTGCACGCACGGCATCCAGGTCACCAATGGCCTGGGTGGTGGTGTAGAAGCGGGTGTCGGCACGGTCGACCAGCGCGGCAGCGCAGCGGGTGGCGAACTCGGCGATCACCTCGGGCGTGGCCGCCGCGTTCTCGTCGAACGAAAGCTCCTTGCCCTCGGCATCCACGCAGCTGAGCGGGTTGGATTTGCCGGTGCCACGCTGGTCCACCAGGATGATGTCGCGCTTCTTGCGCACGTCGCGCAGCGACTGGTTGATGATGGCCGCCACCTGCGTGGCCGACTGGCCCGGCCCGCCGGCCAGGAAGAACACCGGGTCCTGCTTGCCCTCGCCTTCGTTGGCGGTATCCAGCAGGGCGATGTTGAGCCCGATCTTGCGGCCAGTGGGCGCATCGGGGTTCTCGGGCACCTGCAGCGTGGCGCACTCGGCTTCCACGTTGTTGCTGGCCTGGGCGCTGGTAAGGGTGCAGGGCTTGAACGTCAGTGTTCCGTACTGGCGCTCAGCCGCTTCCGGGGGTGCCTCCGGAGTGGCCTGGCAGGCCGCCAGCAGCAGCAACGCCGCACTGGTGGCCAGGGGACGGCAGGAAAGTCGCATTTCGATCGCATCCTGGATTGAAGGGTCTCAGCATGCCATGACGAGTGGGCGGGCTGGATGTGACGTGCCCGGTTCGGCGAGGGAATTCATCCCGTGCCGGCGCAAGGAGACCGACCAGGATAGGGTGCTGAGCGTGCCGGAGACGGGCCCGTGACCGGATTTGCAGTGGTGCGTGGTGCGAACACTTACATGGCAACGCGATCTGAGTAGAAGTGGCGTTGCTGTCGTTTCACCGCTGGCGGGGGTGGTTCGGCTGGTTCGCCGCTTCATTTTCCAGCGGGAAGGAATCGCCCCAGACCTCGATATCAAGGCCATTGAGGTTCCGATCCAGGGACACGCAGTTCTGGATCAACGACCGGAGCACGTAGGCAGGCGATCGTTCGCTGCGCCACGCGGAGAGCTGGAATGCCCGGCGTAGAGCGGGGTCCACCTTCACCCGTAAGTAGACCTGCTTCTTCATGGGATGACGTCCTCGGGAAGGAACTGCCCCAGGTCAGAGTTGACCTCGCCGTGGAAGATCGTGCGCTCCACGAACCTGGGCACCCGTGGATCTTCCACTGCCCTCGTGCCCAGCAGCTTGATGGTGATGACGCCGGCGCAGGCTTCGATCTGCAGCTTGCGGCCCACGTTGAAGCCCATCTGCCGCAGCCACTGCCCGCGGATCTTGAGGTAGGGAACCTTCAGCTCTTCGTGGAAGTGCGCGGGTGGCGTGCACGGCGCGGGTTGCGCGCGGCGTTCGCGTGCGCGCCGGGCAATCGCGGATTGGGAAGGGTAGTCGTTGTAGCTGTCGTCGGGTCGTTGCCTTTTCATGGTATGCCTCCAGCAGGAAGGTCCCTCGCCGGGATGGCGAGGGAGTCGGGAGGTTAGAAACCGTAAAACACGAAAACTCGGCGGGCGTATTTCCACGAGGGTGTTGTATTAGCCACCCTCCCGACGCAGGACATCCAATTCTCGTGTTTTTGGAGTTTCTACGCTCCGGAACACACCATGCGCGCCGCTGCCAGCGATGGGAAATTGTTTGTGCCTCTTGATTTCCGGACTTCGGTAGGCAAAACCTTCTCGATGACGCATATGGCGCTGAAAGCGCAGCTACCAACAGTCTCCGCATATGGAGGAGCAGGGTTCAGTAGTAACAATCAATCCAAGCTTCGCTGGGTACGACGGTACGTTCCTCAGCCCGCCAATGATGCATGTCCAGCAGCATTCGTCCGGCCTGATACCCGAGAGGAATCGATGGTCGCGGCACCGCCGATGATCCAATGCAAACGACCGCCCGTCGCCCGCTGGGCGACCGGCTGCGCCAGCTTGGCTATAAGGAGCGAGATGACAACGACAACGCTTCCGGCGCGGCAGATCCGCGCCCAGTACGACGGTTCCACCCTTCGCGTTTACCAGGCCTACTCGGACACCATCGCCGACAGCGCCCTCAAGCACCAGACCTTTGTCGCCCCGCCCTTCAAGATGGAGCGGATGACATGGATCAAGCCCTCCTTCCTATGGATGATGTATCGCGCTGGATGGGGCTACAAAGATCCGGGTCAGTCGCGCATCCTGGCCATCGACATCACCCATGCGGGTTTCGCATGGGCGCTGGCTCACGGCTGTGCCAGCCACCCCGAACCGGGTATGGACGCACAGGAATGGGAGGCGCTCAAGAGCCGCTCACCGGTCCGCGTGCAATGGGACCCGGAGCGTGACCTGCACCACCGGCCGCTGGAGCACCGCGCCATCCAGATCGGACTGCGTGGCGAGGCCGTGCGCCTGTACACCGGGGAGTGGATCCAGCGTGTCACCGATGTCACGCCGCTGGCTCATCGGATCTGCAGGTTGGTACGGGAAGAAAGACTGGATGAGGCCATGGCAGTGCTGCCAATTGAATCAGCGTACACGCCGGCTTAAGGAAATAGACAGATGACAAAGCAACTCACAGAGACCAGCAAGTTCCTCAGCTACGTACTGCGTCATCAGCCCGAGGCTGTCGGGCTGACGCTGGACGCCGAAGGGTGGGCTGACGTTGATGCACTGATCGCCGGCGTAACGTCCGCCGGCCGAGAGCTGAATCTGGCACTTATCCAGCAGATCGTGAGCACGAACGACAAGAAGCGCTTCACGCTCTCCGATGACAACAGCCGCATTCGTGCAGTGCAAGGCCACTCCACCGATAGCGTTGCCATACAGCACATTGCCAAGGTTCCCCCTGCACTGCTCTACCACGGAACGGCGACGCGGAACCTTGAGTCGATCCTGGCGGAAGGGCTGCGTCCGGGCCAGCGACACCATGTGCACCTTTCCGAGGACACCACCACCGCCACGACCGTTGGCCAGCGTTACGGCAGTCCCATCGTGCTGACAGTTGATGCGCTTCGCATGCATCAACAGGGCTATACGTTCTTCCAGGCTGACAATGGCGTCTGGCTGACTGACCACGTGCCGAGGGAGTTCGTAAAGCACAGTGTGTAGCGGAACTGCTGTATCCCGAGGCCAGCAATCCTCTGGTAGGGCGATCAACCCAGGCTCTCCTACAGCCGTCAGGGTCGATTGCCGACATTGCGGCAGGGAACAGAGCCATCAAAAACGGTCAATCTCACCAAGTATTGCGACGTGGTGCGATCGAGTCCGAAGCTTTGCGCACCGGATATTGGTGACGCTTGAAGGGGCCTCTCCCGGCAGCTATAGTTAACTTGACTACGCAGACAGCAGAAAATTTGTCGGCGGAGCTGCGAAGCCTCTCAAGGGGCACATGAAGGGAAATTGCTGGCGGATGGGTTGTTCACTTGAGTGTGGAAACCTGCCAGTGAGGCCGTCCTTCCTACGTAGTCACTTCAGTATTCTGCGTTTCTTGGCCTCGGTCGCGTGATAGCACGTCACCGGGGCCAAGTACCTTCTGGAGCCCTCGATTCGGATCTCCAGGATCGCGGTGGCATAGTACGGCGTTCCACGTAGCAGCACTTTTTGTTGAGTGTTGAGAATTACCGACTGACGGTCACTTCTCCTATCGTAGCTGGCCTCACCGCTTGGGGGATTGAACCGCAACAGGCTTCGCGGGCTATATGCCTTCGCAACGATGGTTGCGATTTCGGCCATTGAAAGACCATCTTTGTCTTTGCGAGCTGCGATTACGTGCCGGATGTAGCCAGGCTTGATCATGATCGCGTAGCAGTTCACCCGTTCCCACCTGTTTTCGTCGCAGACCCTGTCGATTTCGTCGGCCTGCTTGGGGGTCAGTAGGTACGCAAAAGCAGAGGCATCCGCGTCACTCTTACGCCGTGAATCATCCACGGATTCAACAAGCTTCTGAAAGCGAGCAGCCAGCTCGTACTCTCCCTGTACTGACATGCTCGCGAACCTCCATCTGTGCAACGGGCCATGCGCGGTCCGGGGCATTGAGCATTGTCTCAACGCAGCACTGCTGTCCGATGGTGTTTGCGTGCGTTGCCGCCGCGGCTGTAGCGGCGATTGCCGACCAAGGACCGGAACATGGGCGTCTGGGCGACCCACCCGATACGGCGTCAATCGCACCGCTAGAACTCGTTGATAATTTCGATCAAGCGAAGTGACGCTTTTCGCCCGAGTCGCTGGCCGCAATGGATGCGGCGGATGCCGCGCTGAGGCTGCCGTTCAGAGGAGCGGTCAGAATTATGGTCCTTTATGATGAAAACCATAGTTATGATTTCTGGCATAAAGACCCATAATTCCTGGCCTCAGCTGACCCTGAAGGTTTCCAGCCTCTTTCATCGAGCCCTATTCCAAGTCGCATTCGGCACTCGTCGGTCGTGTAGAGGCGTCCTGCAAGCACGTCCTCTCGACCTCGCCGGAGCTTCTCCAGCACGTGGTCGTGGTAAGCCGGGAGAAACAGCATTCTGGGCATCCAGATGAAGGCCTGAAAAGCAGAATGCCCGCGCAAGGCGGGCATTCTGCTGAAGCTTGTAGCGGGCCGGACTCTCTTAACCACTCTTGGTGGGACCACGTTCGTGGTGGCCAATGCCCCTTTAACCGGGTCGGGACATCCGTACAGCGAACGCTATACCTGTTGTTCCACGTCAGCAACGACAGCCTTCACATTTCGGAAGGTCGGTGATTACTTGCTACTGACGTACTTCTCCCGCCGCACCTGCGGCGTCGGCAAGCCGGCTTCCTTCAGCGCCTCGAACGTCGCATCCACCATGTCCGGGTTGCCGCACAGGTAGGCGATGTCGGTGCCCGGGTTGGGGGCAAATTCGGCCAGGTGCTGCTGCACGTAACCGTGGCGGACGTCCGGGTGCGGGTTCTCGGGCAGCTCGCGGGACAGGCACGGTACGTAGCGGAAGCCCGGGTGGGCGGCGGCGAAGGCGTAGAAGTCCTCGCTGTAGAGCAGCTCTTCGGGGGTGCGGGCGCCCTGCAGCAACACCACTTCCACCCCGCGTTCGGCCATGGCGGTGGCCAGCAGCGGCAGCATGGAGCGGTACGGGGTGACCCCGGTGCCGGTGGCGATGAGCAGGTAGCGGGCGTTGTGGTCGCCCGGCATCAGGCAGAACCGGCCGAACGGGCCGCTGGCGGTCACGTGGCCGCCCAGGTCCAGGCCCTCGAACAGGGCCGTGGCGGCGCCGCCGGGCACAAAGCTGACTGCAATATCAACGGCTTCGCCCGGGGCCAGGGCGTGGTCGTGGATGGTGGCCAGGGAGTAGCTGCGCTTGGTGGCGGTGCCGTCGGCGTACTCGAAATGGACCTGGATGAACTGCCCGGGCTGGAAATCCAGCGGTTGGCCGTCATCACGCAGGAACTGGTAGTGGCCGACGGTGGGGGCCAGCATGCGCCGGTCGATCAGCTTGAGGGGGAATTGAACAGGCACGAATTTGGGAAACAGTGTGTAGCCGGGGCAGACCCCTGAGGCCTTCTATAATAGCCGCTCCCCCGCCCCTATCCAGCGCCGTCCCTTGGGCGCGAAGGCAAGAGCTTGGCATCCCAGAACACTCCCGCGACCAGTACCGCCCCCGCCCTGCGGGTGCGCGACCTCCGCAAGACCTATGACAACGGCACCCAAGCCCTGAAAGGGGTTTCGCTGGACGTTGCCCCGGGCGACTTCTTCGCGCTGCTGGGCCCGAACGGGGCCGGCAAGTCCACCCTGATCGGGATCATCAGCTCGCTGGTGAACCTGAGCGAGGGCCAGGTGGAGGTATTCGGCAGCGACCTGGTGCGCAACCGCAGCGCCACCATGCGCCTGATCGGCCTGGTCCCGCAGGAAATCAACTTCAACCTGTTCGAGAAGCCCTTCGACATCCTGGTCAACTACGCCGGCTTCTATGGCGTGGCCCGCGCCGAGGCCGAGAAGATGGCCGAGGAGGAGCTCAAGCGCGCCCACCTGTGGGAAAAGGCGCAGGTGATGAGCCGCACGCTGTCGGGCGGCATGAAGCGCCGGCTGATGATCGCCCGGGCGATGATGACCCGGCCGCGCCTGCTGATCCTGGATGAACCCACCGCAGGCGTGGATATCGAGATCCGCCGCGACATGTGGCGGGTGCTGAAGGAGATCAACGCGGCCGGCACCACGATCATCCTCACCACGCATTACCTGGAGGAGGCCGAGCACCTGTGCCGCAACCTGGCGATCATCAACCACGGCCAGATCGTGACCCAGGGGCCGATGCGCGAGCTGCTGGCCAAGCTGGACGTGGAAGGCTTCCTGTTCGATATCGACGGTGAGCTGCCCGCGCAGCTGCCGGTGATCGAGGGCACCACGATGGTGGCCATCGACGGGCACACGCTGGACGTGGACATGCCGCGCGCGATGGATCTGAACCGGGTATTCGCGGCGCTGAACGCGTCGGGCATCCGGGTGCGGTCGATGCGGACCAAGAGCAACCGCCTGGAGGAGCTGTTCGTGCGCCTCACCGGCAACCAGGAGAACGCGGCATGAGCAGCACCCCGACCCCGGTCCTGACCGACGGCCAGCGCAACCGGATTGCGCTGATGACGATCGTGCGCCGCGAAGTGGCGCGCATCCTGCGCATCTGGGGCCAGACGCTGGTGCCGCCGGCGATCACGATGACGCTGTACTTCCTGATCTTCGGTGGGCTGATCGGTTCGCGCGTGGGCGAGATGGGCGGCTACAGCTACATGCAGTTCATCGTGCCGGGCCTGGTGATGATGAGCGTGATCCAGAACAGCTACGGCAACATCAGTTCGTCGTTCTTCGGGGCGAAGTTCGGGCGCCACGTGGAAGAGCTGCTGGTGAGCCCGATGCCGAACTGGGTGATCCTGTGGGGTTACGTGGCCGGTGCGGTGCTCCGCGGGCTGATGGTGGGCGTGATCGTGCTGCTCATCGCGATGTTCTTCACGCCGGTGCGCATTCCGCACCCGCTGGTGACGCTGACCACGGTGCTGCTGGGCGCGACGATCTTCTCGCTGGCCGGTTTCATCAATGCGGTGTACGCCAAGAAGTTCGATGACGTGGCGATCGTGCCGACCTTCATCCTGACCCCGCTGACCTACCTGGGCGGCGTGTTCTATTCGGTGAAGCTGCTGCCGACGTGGGCGGAAGCGGCTACGCATGCGAACCCGATCTTCTACATGGTCAACGCGTTCCGCTATGGCCTGCTGGGTACGAGCGATGTGCCGCTGTGGGTGGCGTATGCGCTGATGATCGGTTTCGTGGTGGTGCTGACTGCGCTGGCGCTGTGGCTGCTCAAGCGTGGCGTGGGCATGCGAAGCTGATCGACCCCGGTAGCGCCGGCCGTTGGCCGGCCCTCGGTATTGATGGAGAACGGTAATGCGCATTCTTGTACTGGGCGCCGGTGGCACTGGCGGTTACTTCGGCGGACGTCTGGCCCAGGCTGGCGTGGACGTTACCTTCCTCGTCCGCCCTGCCCGCTCGGCACAGTTGGACAGCGAAGGGCTGGTGATTCGCAGCCCCTTGGGCGATGCGACGTTCCCGGTCGCCCACGTCACTGCCGATGCACTTCCTGCAGTTGCGGCTGAGCAGCCCTTTGACCTGGTGATCCTCAGCTGCAAGGCTTACGACCTGGAGAGCTCCATCGAGGCGATTGCACCTGCGGTGTCGTCGCGTACGACGGTGCTGCCGATCCTCAACGGGCTGCGCCACTACGCGGCACTGGATGCGCGCTTTGGCCGCGATGCGGTGCTGGGCGGGCTGTGCTTCATCAGTGCGACCAAGGCGGCCGATGGCGCGGTACTGCATCTTGCCCCGGCGGCGAAGCTGACCTTTGGCGAGCGTGATACGCCGGGCAGCAGTGCGCGGGTGCTGGCCCTGGCGGCGGCGTGTGTGCAGGCCGGGGTGGACCATGTGGCCAGCGATGCCATCGGGCAGGAGCAGTGGGTCAAGTACACGTTCCTGACCACGTTGGCGGCGGCAACCTGCCTGATGCGGGCGGATGTGGGCACGATCGTGGCCACGGAGGATGGCGCGGACATTGTGCGCGGGCTGTATGCCGAATGCCTGGCGGTGGCCGAGGCGGCGGGTGAGCCGATTCCGGAGAAGGCGCAGGCGGTGGCACTGGCGGCGACCACGCAGGAAGGCTCGGCGCTGAAGGCGTCGATGCTGCGCGATCTGGAGGCCGGCCAGCAGGTGGAGGCCGAGCAGATCGTGGGCGACATGCGGGTGCGGGCACGCGCGGCCGGCCAGGCGGCGCCGCTGCTGGCGGTGGCGTATGCGCACCTGCAGGCTTACCAGCGCCAGCGCGCGGGCTGAGCATGGCCGCCGGCGCTGAACCGACGCGGGTTCTGGTGTTGGGGCTTGGGTACAGCGGGCGGCATGTGGCGGCGCTGTTGCGGGCGCAGGGCGTGGCCTGCAGTGGCACGGTGCGGGCGCCGGAGGCGGCGCCTGATGATGGTGTCGTGCGTCACCGGTTGGTGGCGGGGCAGCCTGTTGATGATGCGCTGCGTGAGGCTATCCGCAGCGCGGAGGCCGTGATCTGTGCGGTGCCGCCTGATGAAGGCGGCGATCCCGCATTGCGGCTGGTGGCTGCGGCGTTGCGGGAGAGCCCGGCACTTCGCTGGGTGGGCTATCTCTCTTCAACGGCGGTGTACGCCGACCGCGATGGCGGCTGGATCGACGAGACATCGGTGGCCGATGCGGTGGATGACACGGCACGGCGGCGGTTGCTGGCCGAGGCGCAGTGGCGCGGGTTTGCGCGGGACAAGGGCGTGGCGTCTGCCGTGTTCCGACTGCCGGGAATCTATGGGCCCGGGCGCAATGCGCTGGTGCAGCTGGCGGAAGGGCGGGCGCGGCATGTGGTTAGGCCGGGGTTGGTGTTCAACCGGCTGCATGTGGAGGATCTGGCGGCGGTGGTTGTTGCGGCGATGGGCCGCCCGGGTGAGGCGTTGTATCTGCCTGCCGATGATGAGCCGGCGGCGCCGCAGGAGGTGCTGGCATTCGCGGCGAAGCTGGGTGGGTTTGCGATGCCGCCGGCGGTGGCATGGGATGACCCGTTGGTAAGCCCGGCGTTGCGGCGGTTCTATGCCAGCAACAAACGTATCGACAGCCGGGGCACGCGAGAGGCGCTGGGCTGGAAGCCGAAGTTCGCCACCTACCGCGAAGGGCTCAAGCACCCGTAGAGCCACGCCCTGCGTGGCTGGGATGTATGGCGAAACCGAGGTTGGTCGGCGGTTCGGACACGCATGGCGTGTCCCTACGCGATCAGGCCTGCGGCAGGCGGAAGAATGTTCGCGTCGCTGCGGTCGCATTTGCTGCGGTCACTTCCACATCCTCGCCGCGATCCCGCGCCAGCTCTTCCACGATATGCGCCAGGAACATCGGCTCGTTACGCCGGTCCTTCGGCATGGGCTTCAGGCTGCGCGGCAGCAGGTACGGCGCGTCGGTTTCAATCATCAGCCGCTCGGCCGGGATGTGTTTCACCAGCTCGCGCAGGTGCGCGCCACGGCGCTCGTCGCACAGCCAGCCGGTGATGCCGATGTACCAGTCCTGGTCCAGGTAATCGAACAGCTCCTGGCGCTCGCCGGTGAAGCAATGCACCACGGCGGCGCCGATGCGGCCGTCGAAGTTCTTCATCTGCGCCATGAAATCGGCATGCGCGTCGCGCTGGTGCAGGAACAGCGGCTTGCGCTGGCCATCGGCAGCGCGCACGTCACTGGCCAGCTGCAGCTGGCGCTCGAAGGCGCGGTGCTGGGCCGGCCGCGGGGCGAAATCGCGGAAATAATCCAGGCCGCACTCGCCCACCGCCACCACTTCGGCATGCGCGTGCAGCGCGCGCATTTCGGCATCGCATTCGTCGGTGTATTCCACCGCGTGGTGCGGGTGCACGCCGGCGGTGGCATACAGGAAGCCCGGGTGCTGCCGCGCCAGGTCGAGGGCCATCGGCGAATGCTCACGGCTGGCACCGGTCAGCACCATCTGCACCACGCCGGCGTCGCGGGCGCGGGCCAGCACGGCATCGCGGTCGCGGTCGAAGGAATCGTGGGTGAGGTTGGCGCCGATATCGATCAGTTGCATGGGGCAGCTACAGGGCAATGAATCGCGGCATTGTAGCCCGGCCGGCTCGCCGGCCCCGCCGCCGGCCCGTATCCTTGCGCTATGAGTACGCCGAGTTTTCCGATTTCCGCGCTGCTGCCGCAGATCGCCACGCAGCTGGCCACGCACCCGCGCCTGGTGCTGGAAGCACCGCCGGGCGCGGGCAAGACCACCCAGGTGCCGCTGGCGCTGCTGGACGCGCCGTGGCTGGAAGGCCGGAAGATCATCATGCTGGAACCGCGCCGGGTGGCCGCGCGCAGCGCCGCGCAGTTCATGGCGCGGCAGCTGGGGGAGGAGGTCGGCGGCACCGTGGGCTACCGCATCCGCTTCGAGAACAAGGTGTCGGCGCGCACCCGGGTGGAGGTGGTCACCGAGGGCATCCTGACCCGCATGCTGCAGGATGACCCGATGCTCGAAGGCGTGGGCGCGCTGCTGTTCGATGAGTTCCATGAGCGCCACCTGGCCGCCGATCTCGGGCTGGCGCTGGCGCTGGACGTGCAGGCGCAGCTGCGCGAGGACCTGCGCATCGTGGTGATGTCGGCCACGCTGGATGGCGAGCGGCTGGCGCAGTTCCTGGAGGCGCCGCGCCTGAGCAGCGCCGGGCGCAGCTTCCCGGTGGCGGTGAGCCATTTCCCGGCCCGCCGCGACGAATCGCTGGAAGCGCAGGCACGGCGCGCGGTGGAGCAGGCCCTGGCCGAGCACCCTGGCGACGTGCTGGTGTTCCTGCCCGGCCAGCGCGAGATCTCGCGCACGCAGGCGGCGCTGGAGCAGGCGCTGCCCGCCGATGTCCAGGTGCTGCCGCTGCACGGCGAGCTGCCGGTGGAGCAGCAGTCGCGCGTGCTGCAGCCCGATCCGCAGGGCCAGCGCCGGGTGGTGCTGGCCACCAACGTGGCCGAA
>DGIP01000201.1 GCA_002386405.1 Stenotrophomonas maltophilia | reverse complement strand
CACCGCTGCGGCGGGGCGCCAGGCGCTGCGCGCGCGCGATCGCGTCGGCCGCGTCCCAGGCGTCCTGTCCATCCAGCACGCTGGCCAGCGCGCGACCATGCACGCTCGATTCCTGGCGTACGTCCAGCCGCGCCAGGTGGAAGCCGAACGTGCGCACCCGCCACAGCAGCCGGCGCACCGCGAAGCCACCGGCGTGGTCGCCCTTGTTGGCATGCAGGCTGTCGAGGATCAGCGTGATGTCGTCCTCCAGTTCCCGTGGCGAGGCGTAGGCGCCCTCGGCGTCCTCCATCGTGGCCTGCACCCGCGCGCGCATGCGGTCGTTGAGCAGGCGGTAGGGCATGTCGGCATGCCGCGGGCGCGAGGCCACCTTGGGCAGCAGCTGCTGGTAGTGCGCCACCCGGGCCTGCAGGGCGTCGCTGACCGCCACCCGCTCGGTGGACTGGCTGAGCAGGCTGGCCAGCTGCAGCAGGTCCTTCTGGTAGCGGCCCAGCACCGCCTGGCGCTGCGCGTCGAGCGTGTTGCGGATGGTGCCGGCATCCACGTTCGGGTTGCCGTCCATGTCGCCGCCCACCCAGGTGCCGAAGCGCAGCAGCCGGGGCAGCGGCACGCTGTCGCCATAGGTATCCAGCAGTGCCTGCTGCAGCGATTCGTACAGCACCGGGATCACCCGGTACAGCACCTGCACCAGGTAGAAGCCGACGTGTTCGCGCTCATCGTCCACGGTGGGGCGCACCGGCGAGGAATCGGTGGTCTGCCAGGACGCGGTGAGCGCCATGCGGAAGCGCGCCGCGTCAGCGGCGGCTTCGCCCGGGGTGCGCTGGCCGTCGAGGTTGTCGACCAGGCTGGCCACCATCAGCTGTTCTTTTTCCAGCAGCGCGCGGCGTACTGCTTCGGTCGGGTGCGCGGTGAACACCGGTTCGATGTCGATCCGCGGCAGCCAGCTGGCCAGCTCCTCCAGGGTGACGCCCTGCGCTTTGAGCTGCTGCAGGGCATCATGCAGGCCATCGGGCTGCGGCGCGGTGCCGGCGCGCTGGTAATCGCGGCGGCGACGGATGCGGTGCACCCGCTCGGCGATGTTGACCACCTGGAAGTAGGTGCTGAACGCACGCACCATCGCTTCGGCGCGTTCGGGCGGCAGCCCGGTCAACGCATCGTTGAGGTCGGACAGCGGCGCCTCGCTCTCACGGCGCGCGATGGCGCGGGTGCGCACCTGTTCCACATCATCGAAGAACTGCGTGGATACCTGCTCGGCAAGCAGGTCGCCGACCAGTGCGCCGAGTCGGCGCACATCGTCACGCAGGGGAATGTCGGGGGTGGCAAAGACGATGCTGCTGCGGTACTCGTTCATCTGCGACGCACTGGCCTCGGGAACGGAATCCAGTCAAGCCTAACGCAGATCGCGCGGTGATCGACGCCGCACAGATAGTTTCAATTGCATGTGTTGGTGACCGATTGCCACGCAGGGCGTGGCACTACGGGTTGTCACCGAAGGCACCGGCGCGATCGTCCTGCACACGTAGAAATTCGTAGTGCCACGCCCTGCGTGGCAACCGCGCGCTAGCGCGGCTCAAGCATCCGAAGCCGCGCGGCATTCGTCCCCGGCATCCCTCCGACGTTTAAATACCGCCGAAGAAGCGAAGCAAACGCCGGGCAATCCCCGGCGCGGCATCATTTGATCTTCATGCCCGGCCCGATGGTCTGCTCCAACCACCGCTCGCTTTCCGCCAGCATGGTCATCAACGACTCGCGCGCACGGTAGTGATGCGACTCGTTGGGCAGCATCACCAGCCGCGCCGTACCGCCCAGCCCCTTCACCGCCGCGAACATGCGCTCGCTCTGGATCGGGAACGTACCGGAATTGTTGTCGTCCCCGCCGTGGATGAAGAGGATCGGATCCTTGATCCTGTCGGCGAAATTGAACGGCGACATCTTCAGGTACACGTCCTGTGCCTGCCAGAAGTTGCGCTCCTCGGCCTGGAACCCGAACGGGGTGAGCGTGCGGTTGTACGCGCCACTGCGCGCGATACCCGCCTTGAACAGCCGCGTATGCGCCAGCAGGTTCGCAGTCATGAACGCCCCATACGAATGCCCGCCGATGGCGATGTGCTCACGGTCGGTCACCCCACGCCGCACCACTTCATCCACCGCCGCTTCGGCGTTGGCTACCAGCTGCGGCAGGTAGGTATCGTTGGGTTCCTTGTCGCCTTCGCCGATGATCGGCATCGACGGACTCACCAGCACCGCATAGCCCTTGGCCAGGAACGCCTGCGGGCCCCAGAAACCGATGGCGTTGAAGCGGTAGGGCGAATCGGTCACCTGGCTGGCCGCCGCAGCGGTCTTGAACTCACCCGGGTAGGCCCACATCAGCATCGGCAGCGGGCCATCCTTCTTCACGTTATAGCCCGGCGGCAGCATCAGCGTGGCGGTCAGGTCGACACCGTCGTTGCGCTTGTAGCGGATCTGCTCCTTGCTCACCCCACGCAGCTGCGGCAGCGGATGCTCGAAGCGGGTCAGCGCGCGCGGGGCCGCCGTGGCATCGGCCAGCGACTGCACGTAGTAGTTGGCCGGCGTATCGGGCGACTCGCGGGTGAGCAGCACCGAGCTGCCGTCCTGGTCGAGCAGTGCCTGCGGCAGCGAATAGGTCGGCGCCTGCGAATGGAACAGGCGGGTGGCGGTGCGGCTCTCGAGGTCGAAGCGGTCCACGAACGGGCGGTCGCCTTCCGGCGAGGCGCCCTGGCCGATCAGGAAGATGCTGCGCCCATCTTCGGTGATCTGCAGGCGCGAACGACCGTTCACATCGCGCACCAGCGCCGGCTTGCCCGGATCGTTGTAGCGGTCCTGCGCGGAGCGCTCGGACAGCAGCTGCGGGGCCTGGTCGAGCTGGTCCGGCGCGATCCGCCACTGCTTGACCACGCGCGACTTCCACCACGATTCGTTGAGCAGCGCCAGGTCGCCACGGCCCCACTGGATGCCGGCATAGCGGCTGCCCAGCTGCGCCAGGGTGACCGGCGGCGCGTCGAACGGCGCGGCCTGCATCAGCACCGCATCGCGCACCTTGGAATCGCGGGCCGGATCGCCGCCGTCCTGCGCTTCGGCCCAGACCAGCGTGGCCGGCGCATCGGCGCGCCAGCTCACCTCGCGCACCCCGGTGGGTACCGCGTCGTTGCCGGTGGGCAGGCCTTCCACCAGCGGCAGGGTGGCCACGGTGTGCTGCAGCCGGCCATCGGCGGCGGACAGCACTTCGATGCGGCGCGGGAAATCATCGGCCGGCACCAGGTAGGAGTACGGACGCTGCACGCGCTGGGCCAGCACATGCTGCCCGTCCGGCGAAATGCTGACGTCCAGGTAGACGCCAGCGGTGGACAGCGGCGCGGTCACGCCGTTGAGCGCGACCCGGACCGGCTGCGAGCTGGCGTAATGATCGAACAGGCGCGCATCGGCCTCGTTGCTGAGCAGGTCCTGGTAGGTGCGGATCGCACGCACGCCGGCGTCGGCCTGGGTCTGCTGGATCGCCGGGCCGGTCGGAATGCCGCCGGCGGCCGGCGCCGGGCCCTGGCCCTTGACCTGCTGGCTGGCCACCAGCCCGCGGCTGTCGGGCAGCCAGTCGTAGCCGCTGCCGAACACGGTGTTGAGGTCGGCGAGCAGGCGACGCGCACTGCCGCTGGCCACGTCGATGATCCACAGCTCGTTGGCACCGCTGGCCGCATGCACCTGGTTGAAGGCCAGGTACTGCTGGTCCGGCGACCACGCCAGCGAGGCCACCGACAACGGCTGCGGCAGACCGGTGATCTGGCGCTCCTTGCCGTCGGCGATGTTCATCAGCCACAGCTTGTCGGCGAAGGTGAACGTGCTGGCCGAGAAGGTGGCCGGGTTGATCCGCACGCCGGCCAGCTTCAGCTCGGGCTGGGCCACTTCGTTGATCGACGGCAGCGGCGGGGTCTGCAGCAGCGCGGCGATATCGCGGCGCGGCGACAGGCTCAGGGTCGGCGCGCGGGGGGCGTTGGCCACCGCCTGCAGCGCGGCCGACGGCAGCTGGTAACCCTGCGCTGCCGGCGCGGCCACGGCCAGA
>DGIP01000199.1 GCA_002386405.1 Stenotrophomonas maltophilia | reverse complement strand
CCGCCAATTCCGACCCGCCGCAACCCGCGCCCCAGCGCGCCGGTTGGCAGCGTGGACGATCCCTTTGCCGCCCGTGAAGCTGAACGCTACGCCCAGCCCATCGCCAGCCGCGAAGCGATCCTGCAGCTGCTGGACCGCTGCGATGGCCCGCAGACCGCCGAGGAAATCGGCATCCAGCTGGGCCTGACCGAGCCCGACCGCGCCGACGCGCTGGGCAAGCGCCTAGGCGCGATGGTGCGCGACGGCCAGCTGGTGCAGAACCGCCGCGGCGGCTTCGCCCCGGTGCAGGCCACCAACCTGATCACCGGCGTGGTGATCGCCAACCCCGAAGGGTTCGGCTTCCTGCGCCCGGTGGACGGCGGCGACGACCTGTTCCTGGCGCCGTATGAAATGCGCAAGGTCATGCACGGCGACCGCGTACTCGCCAACGTGACCGGCATCGACCGCCGCGGCCGCCGCGAAGGCAGCATCGCCCGCGTGCTCGAGCGCGGCATGACCCGCCTGATCGGCCGCTTCAGCGTCGAGTTCGGCATCAATTACGTGGTGCCTGACGACAAGCGCATCCAGCGCAACGTGCAGATTCCGCCCGACCAGACCGGCGATGCCCGCGATGGCCAGCTGGTGGTGTGCGAACTGACCCAGGCCCCGGATACCCGGCGCCCGCCGATCGGCCGCATCATCGCCGTGCTCGGCGACAAGCTCACCGCCTCGCTGATCGTGGAAACCGCGATCCACGGCCATGAGCTGCCGTTCGAATTCCCGCAGCAGGTGCTGGACGAAGCCGCATCGGTGCCGATGCAGGTGGAGCCGGCCATGATCGGCGACCGCGTCGACCTGCGCAGCACGCCGCTGGTCACCATCGACGGCGAAGACGCCAAGGACTTCGACGACGCGGTCTACTGCGAACCCAACGCCGAAGGCTTCCGCCTGGTGGTGGCCATCGCCGACGTCTCCAACTACGTCCGTCCCGGCACGCCGCTGGACGATGAAGCACAGAAGCGCGCCACCTCGGTGTACTTCCCCGGCTTCGTGGTCCCGATGCTGCCCGAGACGCTGTCCAACGGCATCTGCTCGCTGATGCCCAAGGTCGACCGCATGTGCTTCGTCTGCGACATGCAGGTGAACCGCGAGGGCGAAGTGATCCACTCGCGCTTCTACGAAGCGGTGATGAACTCGCATGCGCGCCTGACCTACACCCAGGTCTGGCAGGCGGTGGGCGAGAACGATCCGGCCGCGCGCAACGCCATTGGCGCGCTGCTGCCGCAGGTCGAGCGCCTGCACCAGCTGTACAAGGTGCTGGCCAAGGCCCGCACCCGCCGTGGTGCGATCGAGTTCGAATCCTCCGAAGTGCGCTTCGTGCTCGACAACACCGGCGAAGTCACCCAGGCCGGCATGCTGGTGCGCAACGATGCGCACAAGCTGATCGAGGAATGCATGATCGCGGCCAACGTGCAGGCCGCACGCTACCTGCTGTACAAGCAGGTGCCGGCCCCGTTCCGTGACCACGCCAAGCCGCCGGAAGCCAAGTTCGAGGACCTGCTGGAGTTCCTCAAGGAATTCAAGCTGAGCCTGCCGCCGTGGTCCAAGGTGCAGCCGGGCGACTACACCAAGCTGCTCAAGAAGGTGCGCGAGCGCCCCGATTCGGCGCTGATCGAATCGGTGCTGCTGCGCAGCCAGAGCCTGGCGGTGTACTCGCCGGACAACCAGGGCCACTTCGGCCTGGCGCTGGATGCGTATGCGCACTTCACCTCGCCGATCCGCCGCTACCCGGACCTGCTGGTGCACCGTGCGATCAAGCATGCGCTGAGCGGCAAGCCGCTGGAGAAGTTCACCTATACCCAGCGCGAAATGGCCGCGCTGGCGCTGCAGTGCTCCGAACGCGAGCGCCGGGCCGACGAGGCCGAGCGCGAGGTCGACGAGCGCTACCGCGCGGCGTGGATGGAAAAGCACGTGGGCGGCCAGTTCGACGGCGTGATCAGCGGCGTGACCAGCTTCGGCCTGTTCGTGGAACTGGACGATTCCAAGGTCAACGGCCTGGTCCATGTCACCCAGCTGCCGCACGACTACTACCAGTTCGACGCGACCCGCAAGACGCTCAGCGGCGAACGCCGTGGCACCAGCTACCGCCTGGGTGACCGCGTGCGGATCCTGGTGCTGAAGGCCAGCATGGAAGAACGCAAGATCGACTTCCGGCTGGTCGAAGAGAAAGGCGACGAAGAACCCCAGCTGCCGCCACGCGGGCAGCCGGCCAAGCGGAAGAAGCAGAAATACTGAGGGGGAGGCACCCCATGAACCCGGTTCCCGAATTCTCCGGCGGTTGCCAATGCGGCGCGGTGCGCTTCCATGTCCGCGGCGCCTTGCCGGATCGTTCCATCTGTCACTGCCGGATGTGCCAGAAGGCCTTCGGGGCGTACTACGCCCCGCTGGTCTCGGTCCGCGGGGCCGATTTCCAGTGGACCCGCGGCGAGCCGCGCCGGTTCCAGTCCTCCAACCACTTCCGCCGGGGCTTCTGCGCCGACTGCGGCACCCCGCTGACCTACGAAGGCGAGGACGTCATGGCGGTGGCGGCCGGCGCGTTCGACCAGCCTGGACGGCTGCCGCCGACGGTCCAGTACGGCACCGAGTCCAAGCTGCCGTTCGTGGACCAGCTGGGCGGGCTGGAGGTGATCCTGCAGGAAGACGACCCCGACGCCGAGCGCCTGCGCACGCTGGTTTCCCACCAGCACCCGGACCACGACACCGCCCGCTGGCCCCGTTGAGCGGCCGGGCAGGGCCGCGCCGCTACGGCAACCGAACCGGCAATGCTCTACCATTACCACCCCCTGTACCGGTCCCGCCCCCGCAATGAGCAAGCAAAGCCAGTGGATTGTCGGCGTCAACGCCGTCGCCTCCTCGATCGAGAACGATGCCGAGAACGTCCGCGAAGTGCTCATCGAGGCGAGCGCAAAGAATCCGCGGCTGACCGAAATCGAGGAAAATGCACGCCGCAAGGGCATCGACGTGCGCAAGGTGAACACCCAGGCGCTGGACGGCGTGGGCGGTTCGGTGCGCCACCAGGGCGTGGCCGCGCGCTACCAGGCGGCCCGCACCTGGGGTGAGAACGAGCTGGAAGGCCTGGTCGAGGCCGCCGAAGGCAAGGCCCTGCTGCTGATCCTCGACGAGGTGCAGGACCCGCACAACCTGGGCGCCTGCCTGCGCAGCGCGGCGGCCGCCGGTGCTACCGCGGTGATCATTCCCAAGGACAAGTCGGCCACGGTCAATGCCACCGTGCGCAAGACCTCGGCCGGCGCCGCCGACCGCATCCCGGTGGTGGCGGTGACCAACCTGTCGCGCTGCCTGAAGGACCTGCAGAAGCAGGGCGTGTGGATCTATGGCCTGGCCGGTGAAGCCACCACCTCGCTGTATTCGATCGACCTGAAGGGCAACGTGGCGCTGGTGCTGGGCGGCGAAGCCGACGGCATGCGCCGCCTGACCCGCGAAAACTGCGACGGCCTGGTCAAGATCCCGATGCCGGGCGACATCGAGAGCCTGAATGTTTCGGTTGCTGCAGGTGTGAGCCTGTTTGAAGCGGTGCGTCAGCGGAGCTGACGGAGGGCTTCGTAGAGCCACGCCCTGCG
>DGIP01000284.1:8942-9582 GCA_002386405.1 Stenotrophomonas maltophilia | reverse complement strand
GGCTGCCGGCCAGCCGGTAGGCCACGGTGCCCACCCCGCGCCCGAGCGCGCGCTGCAGGCCCCAGGGCAGGCGGGCCACGGCGAAGGCGACCAGCATGAAAGCGAAGGTCGGCCAGTGGCGGGGATTGCGCAGGGACGGCCGGGTGGCGGTGGAAGCGTTATCTGACATACCCCCGATTCTAAGTCATGCGCCTGTCGCGGTGCGTCAGCACCGGCCCCGCATGTCTTTCCCGCGGCCGCTCCCGTATCCTCTGCGCATGCGTAAAAGTCCCGTCGAATGGATCCTGCGCGGCCTGTATTCGGTCGTGCTGTACCTGTTGTTGCCGATCACCGTGTACCACCTGGTCTGGCGCGGTTTCCGGGTGCGCGAGTACTTCCAGCGCTGGGACGAGCGCTACGCTTCCTACCCCGATTCCACCGCGCAGCCGCGGGTCTGGCTGCATGCGGTGTCGGTGGGCGAAGTGAATGCGGCCGCGCCGCTGGTCAATGCGCTGCGCCAGCTGCGCCCGGACATCCGCTGGGTGATCACCACCATCACCCCCACTGGCTCGGAACGGGTCCGCTCGCTGTGGGGCGATGCGGTCGACCACGTGTACCTGCCGTATGACGTACCGGGCAGCGTCGGCCGCTTCCTGGGCCA
>DGIP01000284.1:8585-8752 GCA_002386405.1 Stenotrophomonas maltophilia | reverse complement strand
CGTCGGCCGCTTCCTGGGCCACTTCAAACCCAGCCTGGCGCTGATCCTGGAAACCGAGCTGTGGCCGAACCTGCTGTTCGGCTGCCGCGACCGCGACATTCCGGTGTACATCCTCAATGCCCGGCTGTCGGCGCGCTCGCTGCGCGGCTACCGCCTGCTGCGCCCGC
>DGIP01000284.1:0-8361 GCA_002386405.1 Stenotrophomonas maltophilia | reverse complement strand
CTACCGCCTGCTGCGCCCGCTGATCGGGCGCACCCTGCGCACGGTTACCTGCGTGGCCGCGCAGTCTGCCGACGACGCCGAGCGCTTCATCCAGCTCGGTGCGCTGCCCGAACAGGTGCAGCCGCTGGGCAACCTGAAGTTCGACATCGCCACGCCGAACGTGCGGGAGTTCACCGCCGATTTCCACGCCGCCGTGCCCGGCACGCGCCCGGTGTGGATCGCGGCCAGCACGCACGAAGGCGAGGAACAGGCCACCATCGACCTGCACCGCCGCCTGCGCCAGGAAATTCCGGGCCTGTTGCTGTTGTGGGCGCCGCGCCATCCCGAGCGCTTCCCGCGCGTGGAAGCGCTGGCACGCGAGCAGGGCTGGAAGGTCAGCACACGCCGCCAGCAACGCTGGCCGCAGGCCGACAGCGATGTGTTCGTGATCGATACGCTGGGCGAACTGATGGCGTTCTACGGCTGCGCACAGGTGGCGTTCGTCGGCGGCAGCCTGCAGCCGATCGGCGGCCACAACCTGCTCGAGCCGGCGGCAATGGGCACCGCCACGGTGACCGGGCCGCACCTGCACAACTTCGCCGAGATCTCCCGGCGCATGCGCGAAGCGGGCGCGGTATTGATCGCCGATGACGTGGCGGGCGTGGGCGATGCACTGCTCACCCTGCTGCGCGATCCGGAAGCACGGGAAGACATGGCAAGCGCAGGGTGCGCGTTGGTCAGCAACGGTCGTGGCGCGCTCAAACGCACGGTCGAATTGATCGCCCCGCGATTGCCGCCGCCTTTGGAGTGACCTCGGCGTAGGGACACGCCATGCGTGTCTGCCGGCGATCCGTGGGACACGCATGGCGTGTCGCTACGAAAAAGCCACCCTTTCGGGTGGCTTTTCTGGTTTCCGCCTTGCGCTGCGGTCAGTTGTTGACCTGGGTGCTCGGCGTTGCGGCCTGCAGGGTCAGCAGGCGGTTGATGTCCTGCAGGTCGGCGATGTCCAGCGTGCCGACTGCCTGGCCCAACAGCAGACGGTTCTGCAGGAAGGTGTAGCGGGCGTTGGCGTACTCGAGCTGGGCCGAGAACAGGATGCGCTGGTTCTGGATCACGTCCAGCACGGTGCGGGTACCCACTTCCAGGCCGACCTGAGACGCGTCGTACGCGCTCTGCGCCGAGACCACCGCCAGGCGGCGCGCTTCCACTTCGCTGATGCCGGCCACCAGGGTCTGGTAGGCGTTGCGGGTGTTGCGGTCCAGGGCGCGCTTCTGCTGCTCGTAACCGTCCTGGGCGATATCGCGCTGGGCCAGGGCCTGGCGCACGCCGGACTGGGTGGCGCCACCGGAGAAGATCGGCACGCTCAGGGTCAGGCCGATGCTGTTGCTGCGCTGGTCCGGGCTGAAGTTCGAACCGCTGCCCACCACGTCACCCCAGCTGGCCGAACGGCCGGCGGTGGCACCCAGCGACAGGGTCGGGTAGTGGCCACCGCGGGCGGCGGACACGCTCGCTTCGGCCGCGCTCACCTTCAGCTCCTGCGACTTCAGCGCCGGATTCTGGGCCACCGCTTCGTTGACCAGCTGGTCAACGGTGGCGTACTTGGCCGGCAGTTCCGGGCGGAAATCAGCCGGCAGCGCGCGCAGGTCGGTGACCGGCTGGCCGGTCAGTTCGGTCAGCGCCTGGTAGGCGTCGGCCAGGGTGTTCTGCGCAATGATCGTGTTGGCGCGGGCCTGGTCGTACTGGGCGCGCGCTTCATGCACGTCGGTTATCGGGGCCAGGCCCACTTCCAGGCGCTTGTCGGCGAAGTCGAACTGCTTCTTGGCCGCCGCTTCGTTGGTCTGCGCCGCCGACAGCGATTCGATGCCCACCAGCACGTTGAAGTACGCCGCCGAGGTGCGCGTGATCAGGTCGTCGTTGGCCGAATCCAGGGTGAAGTCCGCCGCCTTGCTCAGCTCGCGCTGCGAACGCAGGTTGGAGATCTGCGTCCAGTTGAACAGCGTCTGCGACGCGCTCAGGCCGTAGTTGCGGTTCTTGGTGGTGAACGAGGTGGAGCTGACGTCGTGGTTCGGCGTGGTGCGGTTCTGCGTGAGCGAAGCCTCGCCATTGATCTGCGGCAGCAGTGCGGCACGGGCCTGCACGGCGCCTTCCTTGTCGAACAGACGGGTCGATTCAGCCGCGGACAGCTGCGGATCGCCGTTGCGCGCCATTTCGTAGACCTGCAGCAGGTCGGCGGCAGAGGCGGTCATCGGCAGCAGGGCGGCGGCCAGCGCAATAGCGAGGGATCGGCGGATCATTGCGGCTTCCTTGGACTCAGAGGTGGAACTGGGGTGCCGGCGCGGCACCGCGCAGGTAATCGATATCGGTTTCAAACAGCGAATCGCTGATGCTGCCATCGGCATTGACCAGCACCGCTTCCATCGCCGGCGAATGGCCACGGATCACGAACAGGCGGCCACCGGGACGCAGCCACTGGGTGAAGCGGGCGGGGATGCTTTCCACCGCGCCGGTAACGCAGATGGCATCGAAGCGGCGCTCGGTGTCCCAGGTCAGGGCATCGGCAGTTTCAATGCGGACGTTGGTGCCCAGGCCGGTGACATCCAGGCGCGCACGCGCGGCCTCGGCCAGGGCCGGGTCGATTTCCAGGCTGAGCACTTCGCGGGCCAGGGCGCCCATGCAGGCGCTGAGGTAGCCGCTGCCGGTGCCGATTTCCAGCACTTCATCGCCCGGCTGCAGGTTCAGCGCCTGCAGGGTGCGACCTTCGATGACCGGCTTCATCATCTTGCGGCCGTCGCCCAGCGGCAGTTCAACGTCGGCGTAGGCGAGGGTACGGTTCGCATCGGCGACAAACGCCTCGCGCGGCAAACGTGCCAGTACGTCGAGCACACGGATGTCCAGCACGTCCCAGGGACGGATCTGCTGTTCAACCATCAGTTCGCGGGCGTGGGCGTAATCGATCGTCATGAGGTTCTTAATCCAGCGCAGTGGGCCGGCCATTTTACCGGTGCCGGGAGCCGGCGGCGCGCTGAGAGCATCGCTGCCGTCGCGCCGGGGTCGCAGTGCCGGAAGTCACCGCGACCTCCGGTCCATTCATGTTGTCATCACCGCCCGGGGCGGGTGGCGTAAGCCCTCAGGAAGAAGGTCACGCTGGCCTCCACATGGGCATCGGCGTCGCACTCGGCCGGGGCCGTTCGCAGCCCGCACATCATATGCGTATGCAGCTCGCCTTTGATGAGGGTGAAGAACTGCAGGGCGGCGGTCTGGAAGTCGCTGATCTCCAGTTCGCCACGCTCGGTGCGGGCCCGCAGGAACTCGGCCAGGGCATCGCTGGTGCGCTGCGGGCCGGCCACCCAGAACATCTCGCGGATGCGGTCGTCGGTATCGGGGGCCATCATCACCCGCTGCACGGCCACGGCCGCCGGCGAGGTGATCATGGTGAAGAACGCCCGGCCGATGCCCAGCAGCTGCTCGCGCAGCGCGCCGTCGGCGTCGGTGACGAACAGCGCGTCCGGCAGCATCTCCACGCAGGTGGACTTCACAGCTTCGGTGAAAAGGGTCTCTTTGTCGCCGAAATGGCTGTAAACGGTCAGCTTGGAAACGCCGGCCTGGGCCGCGATGCTGTCCATGCTGACGCCGCCATACCCCTGGTCCACGAACAATGCCTTGGCCGCGTCGAGGATGGCTGCGCGCTTGCCCAGATCCTTGGGGCGGCCGGGTCCGGCTGCCTTGGCGGCAGGCTTGGACGGCACGGCGGAAGTGGTCGGATCAGTCATGCAAACAATACTAGACCAATCGGTTCGATATTTATACTATACCGACTGGTTCACTATTAGCCGTCATGGAATAGAGTGTCGCTTCCAGACGGTCTCCCCCGGTACTTCAAGGTCCAGGACCTCATGAACAACTTGCGATGGATGGGCAGTGGCCTGCTGGCGTTGATGCTGGCAGCGTGTGGCAAACAGGATGCCGAGCCGGCCGCACCGATCCCGGTGTTGGTGGTGCAGCCGGGCACGGTGAGCGGCCAGGAAGTGGCGGCCTACCCGGGTGAGGTGCATGCCCTGCAGGAAAGCCCGCTGTCGTTCCGGGTCGGGGGCAACCTGGTCAAGCGCCACGTCGATGCCGGCCAGCGCGTGCGCAAGGGTGACCTGCTGGCCGAACTGGATGCCGCCGATTTCGCCTCGCAGGCAAGCGCCTCGCAGGCGCAGCTGGCCGCGGCGGAAGCCGACCTGGTGCGCGCCCGCGATGACCAGAAGCGCTACGCGAAGCTGGCCGAGCAGCAGCTGGTCAGCCAGTCCACCCTGGATGCACAGACCGCCGCCTTCAAGGCCGCGCAGGGCCAGGCCAATGCCGCCCGCGCCAACCTGGCGGTGGCCCGCAACCAGACCGGCTACGCGCAGCTGCGCGCGCCGGCCGATGGCGTGATCGCCAGCCGCCAGGCCGAAGCCGGGCAGGTGGTGGGTGCCGGGCAGACGGTGTTCACCCTGGCCGCCGACGGGGGCCGCGAGGTGCTGATCGCCCTGCCGGAAAGCAACATCCGCGATTACCAGGTCGGCCAGGAGGTGCAGGTGGAGCTGTGGAACAAGCCGGGCCAGATGCTGCCGGGCACGATCCGCGAGATCGCCCCGGCCGCCGATGCGCAGGCGCGCACCTACGCCACCCGGGTCAGCCTGGCGCCCGAAGCGGCCGCTGAAGTGGAACTGGGCCAGAGCGCGCGCGTGTTCGCCGCCGCCGGCCGCACCGGTACGTTGCAGCTGCCGCTGGGCGCGGTGCTGCGCGGCGCCGATGGCAAAGCCAGCGTGTGGGTGGTGAACCCGTCCAACGGTGCGATCAAGGCGACGCCGGTGACCGTGGGTGCCTATGGCCCCGACGCGGTGCCGGTGCTGTCCGGCGTGGCCGCGCAGGATTGGGTGGTGGCCGCCGGCGGGCACCTGCTGCGCGACGGCCAGGCGGTCACCCCGGTAGACCGGCAGAACCGCCCGGTGCTGAAGCCGGCCGCCGCGCCTGCTGCCCCGGCCAAGGGGCACTGACCCCGTGCGCCGCTTCAATCTTTCCGAATGGGCGCTGGGCAACCGCGCGCTGGTGCTGTTCGCGATGCTGGCCTTCGCGATCATCGGTGCGTGGTCGTACAAGCACCTGGGCCAGTCCGAGGATCCGCCGTTCACCTTCAAGGTGATGGTGGTACGCACGATGTGGCCGGGTGCCACCGCCGAGCAGGTCTCGCGCCAGGTGACCGAGCCGATCGAAAAGGCGCTGC
Source organism: Stenotrophomonas maltophilia (assembly GCA_002386405.1). Lineage (GTDB taxonomy): Bacteria > Pseudomonadota > Gammaproteobacteria > Xanthomonadales > Xanthomonadaceae > Stenotrophomonas > Stenotrophomonas maltophilia_AD. The sequence goes on along the minus strand of DGIP01000284.1, from coordinate 3,131 downwards.
TCAACACCGGGCAGTACGAGTTCATCCGCTCGTACTCGCGCCCGGGCGAATCGCAGGTGATCTTCGTGGCCCGCGACAGCCTCCGCTCCAAGGCGATTCCGGACCTGTGGTACCAGGTGCGCAAGCGCGTGGGCGACATCAAGCCGACCCTGCCGCGCGAGATCGTCGGCCCGTTCTTCAACGATGAATTCGGCGATACCTTCGGCAACATCTACGCGTTGACCGGGCAGGGCTTCGACTACGCGGTGATGCGCGATTACGCCGACCGCATCCAGCTGGAGCTGCAGCGCGTGCCGGACGTGGGCAAGATCGAGCTGGAAGGCCTGCAGGACGAAAAGGTCTGGATCGAGCTGTCCAACACCAAGCTGGCCACCCTCGGCGTTTCGCTGCAGCAGGTGCAGCAGGCGCTGGCCGACCAGAACGCGATTGCCGCCACCAGCTTCTTTGAAACCCCCACCGACCGCGTGCAGCTGCGCGTGACCGGCCAGTTCCAGAGCGTGGACGACATCCGCCGCTTCCCGATCCAGGCCGGTGACCGCACCGTGCACCTGGGCGATATCGCCGAGGTCAAGCGCGGCTTCGCCGACCCGGCCTCGCCGAAAATGCGCTTCATGGGTGAAGACGCCATCGGCATCGCGGTGGCGATGAAGGACGGCGGCGACATCCTCAAGCTCGGCGCCACCCTGGATGCCGAATTCGAACGCCTGCAGAAAACCCTGCCGGCCGGCATGCAGCTGCGCAAGGTCTCCGACCAGCCGCACGCGGTGGAAGAATCGGTGGGCGAGTTCGTGCAGGTGCTCACCGAAGCGGTGGTGATCGTGCTGCTGGTGAGCTTCTTCTCGCTGGGCCTGCGCACCGGCCTGGTGGTGGGCGTGACCATTCCGCTGGTGCTGGCGATGACGTTCTTCGTCATGCACTACTTCGACATCGGCCTGCACAAGATCTCGCTGGGCGCGCTGGTGCTGGCGCTGGGCCTGCTGGTGGACGATGCGATCATCGCGGTGGAGATGATGGCCACCAAGATGGAGCAGGGCTACGACCGCGTGCGCGCGGCCAGTTTCGCCTGGGAAAGCACGGCGTTCCCGATGCTGACCGGTACGCTGATCACCGCGGCCGGCTTCCTGCCGATCGCCACTGCGGCGTCCAGCACCGGTGAATACACCCGTTCGCTGTTCCAGGTGGTGACCATCGCACTTGTGGTGTCGTGGATCGCGGCGGTGCTGTTCATTCCGTACCTGGGCGACAAGATGCTGCCGGACCTGTTCAATCCGCAGCCGCCCAAGCCGGACAGCCTGGCCGGGCGCTGGCGCGCCAGGCGCCTGCAGTGGGCCGACCGCCACCCGGCGTTCGCGCGCTGGATCGCGCCGAAGGAACTGGCGCACGACCACGACCCGTACCAGCGGCCGTTCTACACGCGCTTCCGCCGCTTCCTGGATGCATGCCTGCGCCACCGCTGGTGGGTGATCGCGGCCACGGCAGCGCTGTTCGTGTTCTCGCTGCTGATCTTCCGCTTCGTGCCGCAGCAGTTCTTCCCGGATTCGACCCGCCCGGAACTGATGGTGGACATAGAACTGGCCGAAGGCGCATCACTGCAGGCCACCCAGGCGCAGGCGACCAAGCTGGAGAAGCTGCTCAAGGGGCGCCACGGCATCAGCAACTACGTGGCCTACGTGGGCACCGGTTCGCCGCGCTTCTACCTGCCGCTGGACCAGCAGCTGCCGGCCACCAACTTCTCGCAGTTCGTGGTGCTGACCGAAAACGCCGAAGCGCGTGAGGCCACCCGCGACTGGCTGCTGAAGGAGGTCATTCCGCAGTTCCCGGACGTGCAGATGCGCGTGACCCGGCTGGAGAACGGCCCGCCGGTGGGCTACCCGGTGCAGATGCGTATTTCCGGCGAACACATCGAGCAGGTGCAGGCGATCGCACGCAAGGTGGAAGCCAAGGTGCGCGAGAACCCGCACGTGATGAACGTGAACCTGGACTGGAGCGAGCCGAGCAAGGTGGTGCGGCTGGTGATCGACCAGGACCGTGCGCGCGCGCTGGGCGTGAGCAGTGCGCAGGTGAGCCAGCTGCTGGGCACGTCGTTGTCGGGCATGAGTGTGAGCACCTACCGTGAGGGCAACCGCCTGATCGAAATGCTGCTGCGCGGGCCGGACAATGAACGCGTGCGGCTGGACATGCTGGGCAGCCTGGCCATTCCCACGGCCAGCGGCACCTCGGTGACGCTGTCGCAGGTGGCGCGCCTGGAGTACGTGTTCGAGGACGGCATCATCTGGCACCGCAACCGGTTGCCGACGGTGACGGTGCGCGCGGATATCGGTGATGGCAGCCAGGCGCTGGACGTGGTGCAGCAGATACTGCCGACGCTGGAAGGCATCCGTGCCGAACTGCCGTCCGGCTACCTGCTGGAAACCGGCGGCACGGTGGAAGATTCCGCACGCGGCCAGAACTCGATCAAGGCCGGCATGCCGCTGTTCCTGATCGTGGTGGCCACGCTGCTGATGCTGCAGCTGCGCAGCTTCTCGCGTGCGGCGATGGTGCTGGTCACCGCACCGCTGGGCATCATCGGCGCAACCTTGTTCCTGCTGCTGTTCCGCGCGCCGTTCGGGTTCGTGGCGCTGCTGGGCACCATCGCGCTGGCGGGCATGATCATGCGTAATTCGGTGATCCTGATCGACCAGATCCAGCAGGACATCGACGCCGGCCACGACCGCTGGCACGCGATCATCGACGCCACCGTGCGCCGCTTCCGCCCGATCGTGCTGACCGCGCTCGCCGCGGTGCTGGCGATGATCCCGCTGTCGCGCAGTGCGTTCTACGGCTCGATGGCGATCTCGATCATGGGCGGGTTGATCGTGGGCACCGTGCTGACGCTGGTGTTCCTGCCGGCGCTGTACGCGGCGTGGTTCCGGGTGAAGCCGGATGAAGCGGGCGAAGCATCGGCACCTTGATTGGTACGTAGCGGGGCGGCCGACGGGCCGCCCCAGACAGATGGTCGTGGGCGGAAACGAAGAGCAGCCACGCAGGGCGTCGCTCTACGGCGATTCCAGCGCACCGCGATTCGCGTGCTTTGGATGTTGCGTTTCCATGGCCCCCAACCAACCGTGAATGGGTCGGCGGGGGCGGGGGTA
>DGIP01000021.1 GCA_002386405.1 Stenotrophomonas maltophilia | reverse complement strand
AGCAAGGATCCGCCCGTGGGCTTTTCGACGATCTTCATCCGCCGCCCCATCGCCACCTCGCTGTTGATGGCGGGCCTGCTGCTGCTCGGCATCCTGGGTTACCGCCAGCTGCCGGTGTCGGCGCTGCCGGAAATCGATGCGCCCAGCCTGGTGGTCACCACCCAGTACCCGGGTGCCAACGCCACCACCATGGCCTCGCTGGTGACCACGCCGCTGGAACGCCAGTTCGGGCAGATCTCCGGGCTGGAGCTGATGACCTCCGATTCGTCGGCGGGCCTGTCCACGATCATCCTGCAGTTCGCGATGGACCGCGATATCGACATCGCCGCACAGGACGTGCAGGCCGCGATCCGCCAGGCCACCCTGCCCTCGTCGCTGCCTTACCAGCCGGTCTACAACCGGGTGAACCCGGCCGACGCGGCGATCATCACCCTCAAGCTCACCTCCGACACGCGCCCGCTGCGCGATGTGAACAACTACGCCGACTCGATCCTGGCCCAGCGCCTGTCGCAGGTGCAGGGCGTGGGCCTGGTGTCGATCGCCGGCAACGTGCGGCCGGCCGTGCGCATCCAGGTCAATCCGGCGCAGCTGTCCAACATGGGCCTGACCCTGGAAGACCTGCGCAGCGCGCTGACCCAGGCCAACGTCAACGCACCCAAGGGCTCGCTCAACGGCAAGACCCAGTCCTACAGCATCGGCACCAATGACCAGCTGACCAGCGCGGCCGAATACCGCGAGACCATCATCAGCTACAAGAACGGCGCGCCGGTGCGGCTGGCGGACGTGGCCGAGGTGATCGACGGCGTGGAGAACGACCAGCTCGCCGCCTGGGCCGATGGCAAGCCGGCGGTGCTGCTGGAGATCCGCCGCCAGCCCGGTGCCAACATCGTGCAGACGGTGGAGCGCATCCGTGCATTGATGCCGCAGCTGCAGAACGTGCTGCCGGCCGACGTGCACCTGGAGGTGTTTTCCGACCGCACCGAAACCATCCGCGCCTCCGTGCATGAAGTGCAGTTCACCCTGATCCTCACCATCGGCCTGGTGGTGGCGGTGATCTTCGTGTTCCTGCGCCGCCTGTGGGCCACGATCATTCCCTCGGTGGCGGTGCCGCTGTCGCTGGCGGGCACGTTCGGGGTGATGGCCTTTGCCGGCATGTCGCTGGACAACCTCTCCCTGATGGCGCTGGTGGTGGCCACCGGCTTCGTGGTCGACGATGCGATCGTGATGATCGAGAACATCGTGCGCTACATCGAGCAGGGCAAGAGCGGCCCGGAAGCGGCCGAGATCGGCGCGCGCCAGATCGGCTTCACCGTGCTGTCGCTGACCGTCTCGCTGGTGGCGGTGTTCCTGCCGCTGCTGCTGATGCCCGGCGTCACCGGCCGCCTGTTCCATGAGTTCGCGTGGGTGCTGAGCATCGCGGTGGTGCTGTCGATGCTGATCTCGCTGACGCTCACCCCGATGATGTGCGCCTACCTGCTCAAGCCCGACGCGCTGCCCGAAGGCGAGGACGCGCATGAGCGCGCACACGCGGCCGGCAAGCAGACCGTGTGGAGCCGCACCGTGGGCCTGTACGAACGCAGCCTGGACTGGGTGCTGGACCACCAGCGCATGACCCTGGCGGTGGCCGCCGGCGCGCTGGTGCTGACCGTGGTGCTGTACATCGTCATTCCCAAGGGCCTGCTGCCCGAGCAGGACACCGGGCTGATCACCGGCGTGGTCCAGGCCGACCAGAACATCGCCTTCCCGCAGATGGAACAGCGCACCAAGGCCGTGGCCGAAGCGCTGCGCAAGGACCCGGCGGTGACCGGCGTGGCCGCGTTCATCGGCGCCGGCAGCATGAACCCCACGCTCAACCAGGGCCAGCTGTCGATCGTGCTGAAAGAGCGCGGCGACCGCGATGGGCTGGAGGAGATCCTGCCGCGCCTGCAGCAGGCCGTGGCCGGCATTCCCGGCGTGGCGCTGTACCTCAAGCCGGTGCAGGACGTGACCCTGGATACCCGCGTGGCGGCCACCGAGTACCAGTACTCGCTGTCGGACGTGGACAGCGCGCAGGTCGCGCTGCAGGCCACCCGGCTGACCGAGGCGCTGCGCCAGCGCCCGGAACTGGCGGACGTGGACAACAACCTGTCCAACCAGGGCCGTGCGCTGGAGCTGACCATCGACCGCGACAAGGCCAGCGTGCTGGGCGTGCCGATGCAGACCATCGACGACACCCTGTACGACGCGTTCGGCCAGCGCCAGATCTCCACCATCTTCACCGAGCTCAACCAGTACCGCGTGGTGCTGGAAGTGGCGCCGGAGTTCCGCACCAGCACCGCCCTGATGAACCAGCTGGCGGTGGCCTCCAACGGCGCCGGCGCGCTGACCGGCAGCAACGCCACCAACTTCGGCCAGGTCACCTCGTCCAACTCCTCCACCGCCACCGGCATCGGCGCGCAGAACACCGGCATCCCGGTGGGTGCGGGCAACATCATCCCGCTGGCCGCGCTGGCCGAAGGCAAGGTCACCAGCACCCCGCTGGTGGTCAGCCACCAGCAGCAGCTGCCGGCGGTGACGGTGTCGTTCAACATCGCCCCGGGCTATTCGCTGTCCGATGCGGTCAAGGCGATCGAAGAGACCCGCGCCAGCCTGGACATGCCGGCGCAGGTGCATGCGCAGTTCATCGGCAAGGCCGCCGAGTTCACCGGCAGCCAGACCGACGTGGTGTGGCTGCTGCTGGCCTCGCTGGTGGTGATCTACATCGTGCTGGGCGTGCTGTACGAGAGCTACATCCACCCGATCACGATCATCTCCACCCTGCCGCCGGCCGGCGTGGGCGCGCTGCTGGCGCTGATGGTGTGCGGGCTGAGCCTGTCGGTGGACGGCATCGTCGGCATCGTGCTGCTGATCGGCATCGTCAAGAAGAACGGCATCATGATGGTGGACTTCGCCATCGAGGCGCGCCGCGCCGGGGCCAACGCGCACGAAGCGATCCGCCGCGCCTGCCTGCTGCGCTTCCGCCCGATCATGATGACCACCGCCGCGGCCATGCTGGGCGCGTTGCCGCTGGCACTGGGCACCGGCATCGGTTCGGAGCTGCGCCGGCCGCTGGGCATCGCCATCGTCGGCGGCCTGCTGATTTCGCAGCTGGTCACGCTGTACACCACGCCGGTGATCTACCTGTACATGGAGCGCTACTCCGAATGGCTGCGCCAGCGCCGTGAACAGCGCGCGCTTCGCGACGGCACCGCACAGGACCACGCGTGAACATCTCCGGCCCGTTCATCCGCCGCCCGATCGGCACCGCGCTGCTGGCCATCGGCCTGTTCGTGGTCGGGTTGATGTGCTACCTGAAGCTGGGCGTGTCGGCGCTGCCGAACATCCAGATTCCGGTGATCTTCGTGCACGCCAGCCAGTCCGGTGCGGACGCCACCACCATGGCCTCCACGGTCACCGCGCCGCTGGAGCGCCACCTGGGCCAGCTGCCCGGCGTGGACCAGATGCGCTCGTCCAGCTCCGAAGGCAGCTCGCTGGTCTTCATGATCTTCCAGAGCGGGGTGGACATCGATTCGGCCGCGCTGGACGTACAGACCGCGATCAACTCGGCCCAGGCCGACCTGCCCTCCGGGCTGGGTTCGCCGATGTTCCAGAAGGCCAACCCGAACGACGATCCGGTGATCGCCATCGCGCTGACCTCGCAGACGCAGTCGGCCGATGAGCTGTACAACGTGGCCGATTCGCTGCTGGCCCAGCGCATCCGCCAGATCAGCGGGGTGTCGTCGGTGGATATCGCCGGCGCCTCCACCCCGGCGGTGCGGGTGGACGTCAACCTGCGCCTGCTCAACGCGCTGAACCTCACCCCGGATGACCTGCGCAATGCGGTACGCGCGGCCAACGTGACCTCGCCCACCGGCTTCCTGACCGATGGCAACACCACCACGGCGATCATCGCCAACGATTCGGTGGCGCGTGCGGCCGACTTCGCCAACCTGGTGATCAAGACCCAGGACGATGGCAGGGTGATCCGCCTGAAGGACGTGGCCAACGTCTACGACGGGCAGCAGGATGCCTACCAGGCTGCGTGGTTCGACCACAAGCCGGCGGTGGTGATGTATGTGTTCACCCGCGCCGGGGCCAACATCGTGGAGACGGTGGACCGGGTCAAGGCGCAGATCCCGATGCTGCGCGACTACCTGCAGCCGGGCACCACGCTCACCCCGTACTTCGACCGTACCCCGACCATCCGCTCGTCGCTGCATGAAGTGCAGATCACCCTGCTGATCAGCCTGGCGATGGTGATCCTGACCATGGCGCTGTTCCTGCGCCGGCTGGCGCCGACGCTGATCGCGGCGATCACCGTGCCGTTGTCGCTGGCCGGTGCAGCACTGGTGATGTACGTGTTCGGCTTCACCCTGAACAACCTGAGCCTGCTGGCGCTGGTGATCGCGATCGGCTTCGTGGTCGATGACGCGATCGTGGTGATCGAGAACATCATGCGCCACCTCGACGAAGGCATGCCGCGCATGCAGGCGGCGTTGACCGGCGCACGCGAGATCGGCTTCACCATCGTCTCCATCACCGCCTCGCTGGTGGCGGTGTTCATTCCGCTGCTGTTTGCCAGCGGCATGGTCGGCGCGTTCTTCCGCGAGTTCACCGTCACCCTGGTGGCGGCCATCGTGGTATCGATGATCGTCTCGCTCACCCTAACCCCGGCGCTGTGCAGCCGCTTCCTGAGCGCGCATACCGAGCCGGACAAGCCCTCGCGGATCGGCCGTTTCCTGGATGCCACCCACGACCGCATGCTGCGCGTGTACACCGTGTGCCTGGATTTCTCGCTGCGCCACGCGCTGCTGCTGTCGCTGACCCCGATCCTGCTGATCGTGGCCACGGTGATGCTGGCGGGCGCGGTCAAGAAGGGCTCGTTCCCACCGCAGGACACCGGCCTGATCTGGGGCCGCGCCAACTCCAGCGCGACGGTGTCCTTCGAGGACATGGTCAACCGCCAGCGCCGCATCACCGACATGCTGATGGCCGACCCGGCGGTGAAAACCGTGGGCGTGCGCCTGGGCAGCGGCCGCCAGGGCTCCAGCGCGCAGTTCAACATCGAGCTGAAGACCCGCAAGGAAGGCCGCCGCGAAACCACCGCGCAGGCACTGGCACGGCTGAGCGCCAAGGCCGACCGCTACCCCGACCTGGAACTGCGCCTGCGCGCGATCCAGGATCTTCCCAGTGATGGCGGCGGCGGCAACAGCCAGGGCGCGCAGTACCGCGTGTCGCTGCAGGGCAACGACCTGGCCCAGCTGCAGGAATGGCTGCCCAAGGTGCAGGCCGCACTGAAGAAGAACCCCATGCTGCGCGACGTCGGCACCGACGTGGATACCGCCGGCCTGCGCCAGAACATCGAGATCGACCGGGCCAAGGCCGCGCGCCTGGGCGTGTCGGTCGGTGCGATCGATGGCGCGCTGTACGGCGCGTTCGGCCAGCGCCAGATTTCGACGATCTATTCGGACATCAACCAGTACAGCGTGGTGGTCAACGCGCTGCCGGAGCAGACCGCCACCCCGCGCGCACTGGATGAGATCCACGTGCGCGCCGGCAACGGCGAGATGATCCCGATCACCGCCGTGGCGCGCCAGGTCCCCGGGCTGGCCCCGCCGCAGATCACCCACCAGAACCAGTACACCACGATGGACCTGAGCTACAACCTGGCCCCGGGCGTCAGCACCGGCGAAGGCGAGGCCATCATCAAGGCCACCGTGGACGGGCTGCGCCTGCCCGGCGACATCCGCATCAGCGATGGCGGCGGCTTCAACGTGCAGCTCAACCCCAATTCGATGCTGATCCTGGTGTTGGCCGCCATCATCACCGTGTACCTGGTGCTGGGCATGCTGTACGAAAGCCTGGTGCACCCGGTCACGATCCTGTCCACGCTGCCGGCGGCGGGCGTGGGCGCGCTGCTGGCGCTGTTCGTGACCAATACCGAGCTGTCGGTGATCTCCATGATCGCGCTGGTGCTGTTGATCGGCATCGTCAAGAAGAACGCGATCATGATGATCGACTTCGCCGTGGTGGCCCAGCGCGAGCACGGCAAGAGCCCGCTGGAAGCCGTGCGCGAAGCCAGCATCGTGCGCTTCCGTCCGATCATGATGACCACCATGGTGGCGATCCTGGCGGCGGTGCCGCTGGCCATCGGCCTGGGCGAGGGCTCGGAGCTGCGCCGCCCGCTGGGCATCGCGATGATCGGCGGGTTGCTGTTCTCGCAGAGCCTGACCCTGCTGAGCACGCCGGCCCTGTATGTGATCTTCTCGTGCCTGCAGCAGCATTGGCGCGGCTGGCGCGCGCGTCGGCGCGAGAAGGCGATGATCATTTGACGCACGGCGCCTGAAAGAGAACAATTCGCACCAGCCACGGTCCTGCCGCGCCTCGCGCACCGCGCTGCTTCCGCCTCCTGCGGGCAGTGCCCCGACTCAGCCACGCCCTCTTCTTCCGCCATCAACCGATCGCGGACGGTGTGCTGCTGTCCGCAGAGGACCCCCACAACATGCATGTTTCCGCTCTTCCGCGCCGCGCCCTGCGCCCGGCCCTGCTTGCGCTGTCGCTGTCGCTGGCCTGCGCGGCCCACGCCCAGTCGCGCTCGGCCACCGAGCTGGACGCGGTCAAGGTCACCGCCGAACGCACCCACACCGATACCGGCGCCCTCGGCGACCGCGCGGTCCGCGATACCCCGTTTGCGATCTCCGTGATCGGCCGCGAGGACATCGAGAAGCGCCAGGTGGTCTCGCTCGGCGAAGCGTTCCTGACCGACCCCTCGGTGGTCACCCAGGTCAGCGCCTACGCCAGCGGCTGGAGCTCGCCGATCCGCAACCGCGGCATCGACCTGAGCTACGACAGCTACCGGGTGAACGGCCTGCAGGTCTCCTCCTGGGGCACCGAGTGGCCGCTGGAAGTGATGGAGCAGGTGGAACTGCTGAAGGGCCCGGGCGGCTTCATGTACGGCTTCGGCCAGCCCGGCGGCATCATCAACTACGTGACCAAAAAGCCGACCGACACCACCACGTTCTCGGCGCAGGTCGGTTGGCGCGAACAGGGCATCGTCAGCGGCCAGGTGGACGTCGGCGGCCGCTTCGGCAACGAAGACATGTTCGGCTACCGCTTCAACGCTTACCAGGAGAAGGGCGAAACCTTCAACGGTGGCGAGGTGAACCGCAAGGTCGTCGCGCTGTCGCTGGATGCGCGCCTGGGCGATGCGCTCACCTGGACCTTCGATGGCGTGTTCCAGGAGCGCAACCTGAGCGAGGAATCGCCGCAGTACTACTTCATCGGCCTGACCGAACTGCCGCGCCCGATCGCCGGCGATGTCAACAATGCCATTCCGGGCACGTTCTACGACACCCGTTCCAGCCTGCTCTCCACCGCGCTGAACTGGCAGATCAACGACGACTGGAAGGCCAGCCTGAGCTATGGCTACACCTCGTCGTGGAACGACGTGAACAAGATCTTCGCCTACATCGACGACGTCAACGGCGATTACGACGTGAACGCCTACGAGCTCGGCGGCAAGAGCGAGTGGAAGCTGGCCCAGGCCATCGTGCAGGGCCGCTTCCAGACCGGCCCGCTGTCGCACCAGGTCGTCGCCGGCGTCTCGCACCAGACCGGGCTGGGCTGGGACCGTCCGTACGAATGGAACACCATCGGCCGTGGCAACCTCTACCAGCGCCCGACCCTTCGCCATGACGCTGTCGGTTCGCATGAGCTCACCCGCGGCAGCGAAACCGTGCAGCAGGCGGTGTTCGTCAGCGACACGGTCGATGTCGGCCACGGCTGGTCGGTGCTGGCCGGTGCGCGCTACAACGACTTCGAGAACAAGGGCGCCTACCACACCTACCCGGTCACCCCGACCTACGCGGTGATGTTCAAGCCGGCCGACGAAGTCACGCTCTACACCAGCTACGTCGAATCGCTGGAAGCGGGCAGCCGCGTGGGCAGCGACTACATCAACGCCGGCGACGTGCTCGACCCGACGATCAGCAAGCAGTTCGAGATCGGCGCCAAGATCGAGTACCCGCGCTGGAACGCCAATGCTGCCGCCTTCCGCCTGGAGCGCGGCGCCAACATCGACCGCCTGACCAGCGGCGGCAAGCTGCTGGTGCAGGACGGCATCACCCTGTACGAAGGCGTGGAAGTCAGCGGCGACGTGCGCCTGACCGATGCCTTCACCCTCGGCGGCGGCGTCACCTGGCTGGACCCGACCTACGACAAGCTCTCGCCCGACAGCAGCACCCAGGAAGGCAACCGCACCGCCGGCGCAGCGCGCTGGAACGGCGTGGTGCACGCCGACTACAGCGTGCCCCAGGTGGAAGGCCTGAGCCTGTACGCCCTGGCGCGCTACTACGGCGACGTGTACTACGACGCCGACAACACCCTCAAGCTGCCCGATTACACCCTGGTCAACGCCGGCGTCGGCTACCGCATGCAGGCCAACGGCCACCCGGTCACCTGGCGCGCCAGCGTCGAAAACCTCACCAACCGGAAGTACTGGTCCAACGCCGGCATCGGCCTGCCGCGCACGTTCGCGGTCAGCGTGCGGTTTGATCTGTAAGCGAAGGGCGTAACAGCCTGTCGTTTCATTCTTTGCGAGTGGGGAGGCCGACGGGCAGCCCCGCTCCGGGACACGCCGTAAACCCATCCTTGGAGGCTTGGCAAAAACATCCATGTTTTTGACAGTCCCTACGGGGGCTGCCCGCCGGCCTCCCCCGACAGTTGGCTGCGTTGTGCGGGAAGAAGCAGCCAGGCAGGGCCTGGCTCTACGCTTTTCCGTGGCCACCGGCACGTTGTCGAAGGGTCGGCGGGGGTGGGTTT
>DGIP01000299.1:5302-8055 GCA_002386405.1 Stenotrophomonas maltophilia | reverse complement strand
TCGACATCCTGGTCAACAATGCCGCCTTCCAGCTGCACTGCGAACGCCTGGAAGACCTGGAAGACGAACACCTGCAGGAAACCCTGCAGACCAACATCGGCGGCTACATCCAGATGGCACGCGCAGTACTGCCACACCTGCAGGAAGGCGACTGCATCATCAACACCGGTTCGGAAACCGGCCTGTTCGGCAGCAAGGCGCTGATCGACTATTCGTCCACCAAGGGCGCCATCCACGCCTTTACCAAGGCGCTGGCCAGCCAGCTGCTGCCGCGTGGCATCCGCGTCAACGCCGTGGCCCCCGGCCCGGTGTGGACCCCGCTCAACCCGGCCGACAAGCAGGCGCCGGATGTAGCTGAGTTCGGCAGGGACAGCGACATGGGCCGCCCGGCCCAGCCGGAGGAACTGTCGCCGGCGTATGTGTTCCTGGCCTCGCCGGTCAGTGCCAGCTACATCAGCGGCGTGATCCTGCCGGTCATGGGCGGCCCGCGCGGGTAACACCAGGAGGTCACGACCAACGGTCGTGACCTACCGAAGGCGGCTCGCGTTTGGCGGGGTGCCTGCCGTGCGGTCAGATCACCGCAATCTTCGCCTTGGCCAGCGCCTCGCGAACCATCCCATCATTGGCCTCGGTCACCGGCCGCGTCAGCTCCCAGAGGAACTTCACCCGGAACCCGGCCTTCACCGCGTCCTGCGCACTCCACAGCACGCAGTAGTCGCGCGCCAACCCGCACACATGCACCTCGCGGATGCCGCGCTCGTGCAGCCAGCCGGCCAGGCCGGTAGCGGGGCGGCTGCCGTCCGGACCATGGTTCTCGCGGAACGCACTATAGGAATCCACCTCGCGGCGGGTGCCCTTGCGCAGGATCAGATCGGCGGGCGTCCAATCCACGCCCGGGTGCAGCGCCGCCCCATCGGTGCCCTGCACGCAATGATCCGGCCACAACGTCTGCGGCTGCGCATGCAGCAGGATCGCCTCGAACGGCAGCTTGCCCGCGTGCTGGATGGCGAAGGACGCGTGGTCCGCCGGGTGCCAGTCCTGGGTCGCCACCACCGTGCGGTACCGGCGCCCGGCCAGCAGGGCGGCAATCGGCGCCACCAGCGCATCGCCGTCTTCGCAGGCCAGCGCGCCACCGGGCATGAAGTCCGGCTGCAGGTCGATTACCAGCAGGGCGACATCGGCGGGCAGGGCGGTCATGGCAGGTCCAGCGCAACGGAGGGGGCAACCAGCGTGGCGGCCCCCTTCGCCTACGTCAATCGCCCTTGGGCGCGTCGTTGTCCTGGCCGTAATACAGCAGGCCGATCTTGATCCGCTCGCGCTGGTTCTCCCGGCGGTGGCGGTTGGCATCGCGCAGCGAGTACACGCAGCCGCAGTACTCCTGCTGGTAGAACTGTTCGCGCTTGCTGATCTCCACCATTCGCGCCGCGCCGCCGCCCTTGCGCCAGTTGTAATCCCAGTACTGGATGCCGGGGTAGTGGGCCGCTGCGCGGTGGCCGCAGTCGTTGATCTGGTTCATGTCCTTCCAGCGGGAAATGCCCAGCGAACTGCTGATCACCGGAAAGCCATGCTCATGCGCATACAGCGCGGTGCGCACGAAGCGCATGTCGAAGCACATGGTGCAGCGGATGCCGCGTTCGGGCTCGTTCTCCATGCCGCGCGCCCGCGCGAACCAGCTGTCGGTGTCGTAGTCGGCGTCGATGAAGGGCACGCCGTGCTGTTCGGCGAAGCGGATGTTCTCCTGCTTGCGCAGCTCGTACTCGCGCGCCGGGTGGATATTGGGGTTGTAGAAGAAGATCGTGTAGTCGATCCCGGAGGCAGTGATGGCCTCCATCACCTCGCCCGAGCAGGGCGCGCAGCACGAGTGCAGCAGCAGCTTGTCGTGGCCGCCAGGCAGGGAAAGGGTGGGGCGAATGAAATCGGTCATGCGGACATCCATCGGCCCCGCCGCCGGCAACGGCGGCGGCGGGACCCTTGTGCAACGGGAAGGGAATCAGGCGGCGTTGGCGTCTGCGCTCTCATCGCGCAGCTGCCGTGCGGCCGCCACCAGCGCTTCCAGCGCGGCGCGGGTCTCGGGCCAGCCACGGGTCTTGAGCCCGCAGTCCGGGTTGACCCAGATCTGCTCGGGGCGCAGCACTTCGGCGGCCTTGCGCAGCAGGGAGAGCATTTCTTCCTTGTCCGGCACGCGCGGCGAGTGGATGTCGTACACGCCCGGCCCGATCTCGTTGGGGTACTGGAAGCGAACGAACGCATCCAGCAGCTCCATGCGCGAGCGCGAGGTCTCGATGGAGATCACATCGGCGTCCATGGCCGCCACCGAGTGGATGATGTCGTTGAACTCGGAGTAGCACATGTGGGTGTGGATCTGGGTGGCATCGCGCACGCCGCTGGCGCTGATCCGGAATGCTTCCACGGCCCAGTCCAGGTACTCACGCCACTGCGCGCGGCGCAGCGGCAGGCCCTCGCGGATGGCCGGCTCGTCGATCTGGATCACGCCGATGCCGGCCGCCTCAAGGTCCAGCACTTCATCACGCAGCGCCAGCGCGATCTGCCGGCAGGTATCGGCGCGGGCCTGGTCATCGCGCACGAACGACCACTGCAGCACCGTCACCGGGCCGGTCAGCATGCCCTTCATGGGGCGGTCGGTGAGCGACTGTGCGTACTGCGACCAGCGCACCGTCATCGGCTGCGGGCGGGTCACATCGCCGTAGATCACCGGCGGCTTCACGCAGCGCGAGCCGTAGCTCTGCACCCAG
>DGIP01000299.1:0-5124 GCA_002386405.1 Stenotrophomonas maltophilia | reverse complement strand
GAGCCGTAGCTCTGCACCCAGCCGTTCTTGGTGAAGGCGAAGCCCTCCAGCTGCTCGCCGAAGTACTCCACCATGTCGTTGCGCTCGAACTCGCCGTGCACCAGCACGTCCAGCCCGATCTGCTCCTGGATGCGCACGCAGTGCTCGGTCTGGCTGGCCAGGAACGCATCGTAGTCGGCGTCGGGCAGGGTGCCGGACTTGTTGCGGGCGCGGGCCTCACGCACTTCCAGGGTCTGCGGGAAGGAGCCAATGGTGGTAGTGGGGAAGCGCGGCAGCTTCAGTGCGGCGGCCTGGGCCAGGTGGCGCTGCGGGTAGCGGCTGTGGCGCTGTGCATCGGCCGGGGTCAGTGCGGCCAGGCGCGCGGCCACGGCGGGGTTGTGTACGCGCGGCGAGCGCTTGCGGGAGGCAATGCGCTCGCGCGACAGCTCCAGCGCGGCTTCGGCGTGGGCGGGCGCGTCGATCGCATCGGCCAGCACGCGCAGCTCTTCCAGCTTCTGCTTCGAGAACGCCAGCCAGCCACGCAGTTCGTCGTCGAGCTTCTTCTCATGCGCCAGGTCCACCGGGCTGTGCAGCAGCGAACATGACGGTGCCAGCCACAGGAAGTCGCTGCCCAGCTGGCCGTGTGCGTAGCGGGCCAGCACCAGTGCGTTGTCCAGGTGGGTGCGCCAGATGTTGCGGCCGTTGACCAGGCCGGCCGAGAGCACGCGGCCGGCGGGCAGGGCCTTGATCACTGCATCCAGCTGTTCGGGCGCGCGCACCAGGTCCACATGCAGGCCATCCACCGGCAGCGAGGCTGCCAGTTCCAGGTTGTCATCCAATGCACCGAAGTAGGTAGCCACCAGCACCTTGGGGCGGGCGGCGGTGGCCAACACCGCATAGGCGTGTTCAAAGGCGGCACGCGCTTCCGGGCTGAGGTCCTGCACCAGCGCCGGCTCATCCAGCTGCACCCACTGCGCGCCAGCGTCATGCAGCTGGCGCAGCAGCTGCACGTACACCGGCAGCAGCGCATCCAGCAGCTCCAGCGCCGGGCTGCCGTCGATGGTCTTGGACAGCAGCAGGAAGGTCACCGGCCCGATCAGCACCGGGCGGGTTTCGATACCCAGCGCCTTGGCCTGGCGGTATTCGGCCAGCGGCTTGTCGCCGCGCAGCGCGAAGCCTTGGCCGGCCTGCAGTTCGGGCACCAGGTAGTGGTAGTTGGTGTCGAACCATTTGGTCATTTCCAGCGCGTGCAGGTCGAAGCCATCGCGCTGCAGCCCGCGGGCCATGGCGAAGTAGCCGGCCAGCGGATCGGCATCGGCCAGCGCGCGGTAGCGGGCCGGGATGGCATCGAACAGGAAGGCGGCATCCAGCACCTGGTCGTACAGGCTGAAGTCGTTGCTGGGCGGCACATCCACCCCGGCATCGCGCTGCAGCTGCCAATGCGTGGTGCGCAGGGCGGTGGCGGTGTCCTGCAGTGCTTCGGCGCTGCTCTGGCCGGACCAGTACGCTTCCAGTGCGCGCTTGAGCTCGCGCTTGGCGCCGATACGGGGAAAACCCAGGTTGGTAACAGTGGTCATGGAACGTGTCCTCATTGCAGTAGCGGCATTGAGGAACGAAGGAACTGCGCGGCACCCACGCCATTGCTGCCGTGTCCGCCCCGCCAGCGACCTTCGCCCCCGCGGGCGAACCGGATGCCGTGAAGCGGACGCACGGGGGCAGCGCCACGCGCAACGCATGGCGGCAGGCCCCGGCAACCTCCCCGCGGACGTTCCAGGTCGAATCAGAGGACGGTCGTGTCCTCCGGCCGGGGCCGGTATTCGGGCTGATGGACACGGGCACTGGGCCCACCTACTTCCTGCCGCTTCCCAGGCGCGTGGCCCAGTGCTGTTGGCAGGTTTCGTTTCCACTCACCGCTGCGGGGCAGCTCCGGAATGGGTGCGCAAGGCACCGTCACCGGATTCCCGTTTAAACCCATCCCTTCATCGGCATGAAGAGATGGATACCTTCGGCGAGCACAAGGTAGGCCGAGTTGGGGCGGCGGTCAAGGGGAGGCAACGCGATCCGCGCTCAGGCGGCGGGCTGGTACGGTTCAATGCGGGCAAGCACGTCGGCCAACTCGTCGCGCGCCTTGGCTGCGTCGTACGACATCTGCAGGTTCATCCAGAAACCCTCGCTGGTACCGAAGAACCGCGCGAGCCGCAGTGCCGTGTCGGCCGTGATGCCCCGACGCCCGGCGATGATCTCGCTGATCCGCGTCTGTTTGACGTCGATCGACTTGGCGAGCCGATACTGGGTCAGGCCGAACGGAGTCAGGAATTCTTCCTGAAGGATCTCACCAGGGTGGGGGTAGGGGATGGAACGCATGGCGGCAGTCCTCAGTGGTAATCGCAGATCTCAACATCCGCCGGGCCAACGTCCGTCCAGATGAAGCAGATCCTGTACTGGTCGTTGATGCGGATGCTGCATTGCCCAGCTCGGTCGCCGTGCAGCCGCTCGAGGCGATTGGCAGGCGGCACCTTGAGGTCTTCAAGCCGGGTGGCGGCATCGAGCATGACAAGCTTTCGCATCGCGACACGCTGAACGGCCTGGTAGTGCCTGATCCGCTTACCCACAAACATGCCACGGGTAGCAACGCAGCGGAACGAGACGATGGCCATGAAGATCTCTTGAGGAAGGATACTGCCGCCACACGGTAGTACCGTCAAGCGGTATTAAATGATCCCGCAAGACGGTGTAAGCGCATGCGGGCGTGTGGCCATGCATGCTGCGCAACATCTGGCCGGGCAAACGCAACCTGCGTCACGGCATCAAAATTGCGTAATGAAAATGGGTTTTCGAGAGGCTGCATCTAAAACAAAGCGAGCGCCTGCATCCGAGCGCCCACTTGCCGCGTATCTCTCCAGCAACCTCCCATGGAAACCGGCATGCGCCGCCTCCCCATCCGCTCGGCTGGACTGCTTCTGCTGCTGTGCCCGTTGCTGGCGCCTGCCCAAACCGTGCAGCGGCAGGAAGGGCGCGCCTTCGCTGCGGATGGCGGGGCGTTGCTTTACCGCGAGACGCACTGGCTGCAGGGGCCGCCGGAGGCGTTGTCGCGGCTGGTGCTGTACCGCTGCGCCGATGGCCGGGCCTTCGCGCGCAAGTGGATGACGCCGCAGGGCAGCCCGCAGACGCCGGACTTCGCGCTGGAAGATGGCCGCGACGGCTACCAGGAAGGCGTGCGCGGCAATGGTGCGGCGCGCACGGTGTATGTGCGTGCCACTTCGGATGCCACCCCGGTCAGCCGCGCGTTGGAGGTGCCCTCCGGCGCGGTGGTGGATGCCGGCTTCGATGCGGCCGTGCGGCGGCATTGGGCAGACCTGCTCGAAGGGCAGCCCTTGGCATTCCAGTTCCTGCTGCCCAGCCGCCAGCGGCTGGTGCCGTTGAAGCTGCAACGCACCGGCGCGCTCACCTGGAAAGGCCAGCCGGCACAGCAGCTGCAGATGAAGCTGGATGCGTGGTTCGGCTTCGCCGTGCCGGCGGTAACCCTCATCTATGCCAGCGCCGACCAGCGCTTGCTGGAGTTCACCGGCACCGGCAACGTACGCGACCACAAAGGGCGCTACCCGCAGGTGCGCGTGGAGTTCCCCGCCCCGCCCGTGGCCGCTTCCGCGGCCGAGCTTGCCACGGCGCGGGGGCAAGCATTGGTGAAGACATGCGACCCATGAATACCCCCTTGCAGCCGCCCTCAGGAGCAACGACCATGCAGGCTTGCTACCTGCCGACACCGAGCCCGCGATGCCTGAGCTGGATGCTTCCGATACCGCCGCGTCAGCACGCCTGGACGGGCTTCTGGTCCAGGTGGCCGAAGGCGACCGCCACGCGTTCGAGTCGGTCTACCAGCTGGCCTCGGGCCGGCTGTTCGCGATCTGCCTGCACACCCTGCGCGACCGCCGCGATGCCGAAGAGGTCCTGCAGGATGTCTTCACCACGGTCTGGCGCAAGGCCACCCAGTTCGATGCCACGCGGGCCTCGGCCATGACCTGGCTTTCGATGATGGCGCGCAACCGCGCGATCGACCGCCTGCGCTCGGCGCCGCCGCGCCCGCTGGATGACCTGTCGGTGGCCGAAGAAATTCCCGATTTCGCACCGCAGCCGGCGCAGGCAGCCGAACATGCCTCCGACCGCGAGCGCCTGGATGATTGCCTGGATACCCTGGAACCGCGTCGCCGCTCGCTGATCCGCAGTGCGTTCCTGCACGGCGCCAGTTATGAAGAACTGGCCCGCCGCATCGGTTCGCCGCTGGGCTCGGTCAAGAGCTGGATCCGCCGCGGGTTGGGCCAACTGCGCGTGTGCCTCGAACGATGAACATCCGCGACCTTCACGAACTAGACGACGGCCAACCGCCGAGCGCCGACATCCTGGCCGGCGAATACGTGCTGGGCGTGCACGACGCTGCCGAGCGCCTCAGGATCGAACACCGCATCGCCACCGACCCGGGCTTCGCCCGGCTGGTCGAGCAGTGGCAGGTGCGGCTGGCCCCGCTGCTGGAAGAGCTCGGCAGCGAAGCGGTGCCGGCGCACCTGTGGCCGCGCATCCGCAGCGAGCTGGGCTGGCCGGCGGTGACCGCCGCGCCCAAGCTCTGGCAACGCACCGGCTTCTGGCAGGGCATGACCGCCCTGGCGGCCGCGCTGGCACTGGTGGCGGTGTTCAACCGCCAGCCGCTGCCCACCGCACCGTCCACCCCGGTGGCCGTCACCCCGGCGCCGACCCCGACCCCGGCCGAGCCGGAGCAGGCGACCAAGCCGGTCACCCCGCTGCTGCACGACGATGGCACGCCCGGCTGGCTGGCCTCGGTCGACAAGGCACAGGGCAAGGTGTTGATGGTGCCCGTTCCCGCACCAGCCGATTCGGCTGGCCGCGCACCGGAGCTGTGGCTGATTCCGGCCGGCGGTGCGCCGCGTTCGCTGGGCCTGGTGTCGATCAACCGTGCCCACACCGTGGCGGTGCCCGATGCGCTGCGTGATGTGCTTGTGAACGGCTCGGTGCTGGCGATCACGCTGGAACCGTCCGGTGGCGCGCCGCAGGGCATTCCGACCGGGCCGATCATCGCCAAGGGCGACATCGCCAACCTGTAACGGCCACCCCTTCCGGAATTATTTTTCGGAA
>DGIP01000300.1:2961-3161 GCA_002386405.1 Stenotrophomonas maltophilia | reverse complement strand
GCATACGCCCGCCGCGTCCGTGCTTGATCACATTGGTGGCCAGCTCCGTGGCGGCCAACGCCACCCGGCCGGCATCCATTTCATCGAAGCCGATGCCATCGGCCATGGCCAGCGCTTCGCGACGCGCCTGCCCTACCTGCGAGACCTCTTCCACAACCACGACCCGGGTAACGCGGCCAGAGAAATTCAGATCCATTTGG
>DGIP01000300.1:2407-2748 GCA_002386405.1 Stenotrophomonas maltophilia | reverse complement strand
GATGGCAACCCGGGTGCCCTTGCCAGGCTCACTCTCCAGTTCGAACTGGTCCACCAGCCGGCGCGAGCCGGACAGGCCCAGCCCCATGCCGCTGCCCGAAGTCCAGCCATCGGTCAGGGCCTGGGCGATGTCGGGGATGCCGGGGCCGTTGTCGGAGAACACCAGGCGCAGCCCGCGGCGCAGGCCGCTGTCCACCACCTCCCATTCCATGCTGCCACCGCCGCCATAGATCACGGCATTGCGGGCCAGCTCGCTGGCGGCGGTGACCAGCTTGGTCTGGTCGATGAGCCGCATCTTGCATGCCACGGCGGCTTGGCGGGCGGCCTGGCGGGCCAGCACCA
>DGIP01000300.1:0-2262 GCA_002386405.1 Stenotrophomonas maltophilia | reverse complement strand
CGGCCTGGCGGGCCAGCACCACGTCCTGCTCGACGCGGATCGGCAAGGATCCACTGACGGCAATCATGGGGTCTCGTCGTCCAGGTGCTGCAGCAGGTCCATGCGCAGCAGATCCATGCCACGTTCGACATTCAGCGCGGTGCGTACACCGGTCAGGGTCAGGCCCAGCTCCACCAGCGTGATCGCCACGGCAGGCTGCATGCCCACCACCACCGTGGTGGCATCCATGATCCGGGCCAGCGAAGAAATGGTGGAAATCATGCGGCCAATGAACGAATCGACGATATCCAGCGCGGAAATGTCGATCAGTACGCCGCGTGCAGAGGTCTTCTGGATGCGCTCGGTCAGGTCGTCCTGCAGGGTCAGCGCAAGCTGGTCATGCATGTCCACCTGGATGGTCACCAGCAGCAGATCGCCCATCTGCAGGATCGGGATGCGGTCCATTTCAGCGGGCTGCCTTGGTCACCGTCTGGCCGGTGCGCTTGAGTGCCAGCGCCAATGCGTCGGCCAGGTTGGCCTTGGTGACGATGCCCTGCAGGTCCAGGCCCAGGTGCACGATGGTCTGCGCGATCTGCGGCCGCACGCCACTGATGATCGCATCGGCGCCCATCAGGCGGATGGCGGTGACGGTCTTGAGCAGGTGCTGGGCCACCAGGGTGTCCACGGTGGGCACGCCGGTGATGTCGATGATGGCGATCTCCGAACCAGTGTCGACGATCCGCTGCAGCAGCGATTCCATCACCACCTGGGTGCGCTGCGAATCGAGCGTACCGATCATCGGCAGGGCCAGCACGCCTTCCCACAGCTTCACCACCGGGGTGGACAGTTCCAGCATTTCTTCCTGCTGGCGCTGGATCACGTCTTCGCGGGTCTTCTGGTAGACCTTGACGCTGTGCAGGCCAAGTCCGTCGATCAGCTCGGAAATCGCCCACAGCTGATCACCGACCGCCTTGGGGTCGTCGGCGAAGTTCTGCTGGACCAGCTCGAACAGCGGGCGCTTTAGCGAGAACAGGAAGCTGGCGGTTTCCGAGGAGCTGAAGCCCTTGAGCACGCGGTCGCGCGACAGCTGTTCCAGGAACTGCCGCGTGTCCTGCCATTCGCTGCCGGCCACGCCGGTGCCGGTGCCGGTGGTGGACACCGCCGCCTGGAACAGGCGCCAGAATTCGCGTACCTGGGCATCCAGCTCACGCGCGCTCAAACGGCCGTCCTGGCCCTGGCCGGAGGCGGCCAACTGGTCGGCCCACTGCGCCACCACGGTGTCCTGGTGGGTACGAAGAAGATCGATCGTGCGCTGCTGCAAAACCGCCATGGGAAGATTCCTAGGTAGGAAGGTGTGAAAGCCCCGGCACGCGACGCGCCGGGGCTTGGAGTTTTCCTGAGCTTAAATGAATTCAGCTACACGGACCATTACGACAACGGATGACGCGTGAAGGCCGTGTGCACAACACTGACTGATTCAGAATCGGTGGCCGAAGGCCCTCATTTTCCGCCGGAGGCGGGAACGTTCTGCGCCTTGCGCCTGCGCATGGCGAGCACCTGACCGACCACCGCCGTGACCAGGATCAGGCTGTTGGTAACCACGAAGACCGTGGAGCCCAGCAGCGCGCTGTACACGATGAACAACACCGAGGCGGTGATCTGGCCGACAAACAGCCAGGTGGACACGCCCTCCACCGACCCGGCCTGGTGCTGCTTGTAGATCTGCCGCACCAGCGTGGCGATCAGCACGGCCGTGGCGGCCCAGCCCAACAGGTCGGCGGGCTGCTCCATCATTCCGCCACCCCGTGGGCTGGCAGCAGCGAGGGCCCAGCGCCCATCACCTCGCGTTCCAGTGCGCGCAGGAATCCACTGAAGCCGTGCGGGGCACGGGCGGCTCGCCGCGCGCTGGTCGCCACGGCAGGGCGGGCCAGCCAGGCGATGCGGGCACCGTTGCCAGCCAGGGCTTCGACCAGTGCCACATCCTCCCCCGTGCGCAGGGCCGGGAAGCCGCCCGCCTCGAGATAGGCTGCTGCGCTCATGCCGAGGTTTGCGCCATGGATGTGCCGGTGCCCATCCTGCACGATTTCCCGCTCGGAGAAGGCCTTGCGCACCCGCTCGGGGTAATCCAGCCAGTCATCCACCTCGACCACGCCACAGAAGGCATCGGCACCGCACAGGCTTTGCCGCCACAGCCAGTCCTGCGGTACGGCGGTGTCGGCGTCGGTACTGGCGATCCAGCGCGCGCCCTGCGCCAACGCGTGGCGGGCCGCCGCGGCGCGCGCG
>DGIP01000048.1 GCA_002386405.1 Stenotrophomonas maltophilia | reverse complement strand
GCCGGAGCGCAGGTCGCGCCCGGCCCGCACGCCCAGGTCGGGGGCTGGCCACGCGGCCAGCCCGGCGGTCGGGCGCGCATGGAATTCATCGCGGTTGCCAGCCATCAGCAACTGCCAGCGGGGGTGGACCTTCCAGGCCAGGGCGAGCAGACACATGCCGCGCATTGTGCCGGGTTTGCGCACGAACGGGCCGGATGCGGCGTGAAGGCCGATGAATGCGCAGCGATGTTTCACGCGGTCTCCACACCCCTGAACTTCGGCCCAATCTCAAAAAATGAGACGAAACAGCAACTTGTGGATAAGCCTTGAACAAGTCTCTAAACATTGCTGCAAGCCCTTGATGTCCAAGGTGATTTCCCCTTCGCAAAACTGTTGACAACCCAATCGGCACTGCTAAGGTGGGCAACAGAGGAGAAACCGGGTTTTTTGTGGTTTTTCGTGGTTCAATGTTTCACCGGGCGAAGGAAAAGGTGCACGCGTCGTGTTTCAAGGCGAGACGGCCATCACGGTTGACGATAAAGGACGCATGGCGGTTCCCACCGCGCATCGCGACCTCGTCGCGCGTGTGAGCAACAACCGCCTGGTCCTGACCTACAACCCCTTCGAGTCCGGCTGCCTCTGGCTGTACGCCGAACAGGAGTGGGAGCGGGTCCGCGACGACGTCATGGCCAAGCCCAACACACAGCGCGTCGTGCGCCTGCTGCAACAGAAGCTGGTCGGTTCGGCCGCGCATCTGGAGCTGGATGGCAACGGCCGCATCAGTATTCCGGCAAGCCACCGCGGCGCTGTTGGCATTGAAAAGAAGGCGGTGTTGCTCGGCATGGGCGACAAATTCGAATTGTGGAGCGAGCAGGCTCATCGCGCATTGATCCAGCAGACGTTGTCTGACGGGGATCTGGGCGATGGGTTGCTCGACCTGAAGTTGTGACCCGGGGTGCCCGGGTGCGCGGAGGCGCGCAGGCCGGTCACCTTCCGGTGTCGCAGTCGCCGGCGGGCCATCTGCCGGTGCTGTACACGCAGGTCCTGGAAGGCCTGGGGGTGATCGAAAACGGAACGTATCTCGATGGCACGTTTGGTCGTGGCGGTCACGCCCGCGGCGTGCTCGAGCAACTCGGTCCTGGAGGCCGGCTGCTGGTCATGGACAAGGATCCGGAGGCAATCGCGGTAGCCGAGCGTGATTTCGCGCCGGACCCGCGCGTCTCGATCTTCCGTGGCAGCTTCGCCGACCTGCTGCACTGGCACGCGACCGCCGACGGCCTGGACGGGGTGCTGTTCGACCTCGGCGTGTCCTCGCCGCAGCTGGACGTGGCCGAGCGCGGTTTCAGCTTCGGCAAGGACGGCCCGCTGGACATGCGCATGGACCCGGACAGTGGCGAAAGCGCGGCGCAGTGGCTCAACCGCGTCGAAGAACGCGAACTGATGGACGTGCTGTGGACCTATGGCGAAGAGCGCCAGGGGCGCCGCATCGCCCGCGCGATCATCGCCCGCCGCGACAAGCAGCCGTTCACCCGCACCGCCGAACTGGCCGAGCTGATCGCCTCGGTGATGCCGCGTGGCAAAGACAAGATCCACCCGGCCACGCGCAGCTTCCAGGCCATCCGCATCCACATCAACCGCGAACTGGCCGACCTTGAAGCCGGCCTGGACGCGGCGATGGCGCGGCTCAAGCCCGGTGGCCGGCTGGCGGTGATCAGCTTCCATTCGCTGGAAGACCGCATCGTCAAGCAGTTCATGAACCGCCACGCCAAGGCCCCGCCGACCAATCGCCGGTTGCCCGAGCTGGCCGCGTTCGTGCCGACGCTGGACCTGATCGGTGGCGCTATCAAGGCTGAAGACGACGAGCTGGCGGTCAACCCGCGCTCGCGCAGCGCCGTGCTGCGCGTGGCCGAAAAGCGCGAGGTGGCGTGATGAGCCGCCTGCTGCTGGTCGTGCTGCTGGCCTGCACCATCGCCTCGGCGATCGGTGTGGTGTTCATGCGCCACCGCCACCGGCAGACCTTCGTCGAGCTGTCGCGCGTGGAGCGCGCCCGCGACGAACTCAACATTGAATTTGGCCGCCTGCAGCTGGAGCAGGCGACCCTGGCCGAAGCCACCCGCGTGGACCGCGTGGCCCGCGAGCGGCTGGGCATGAAGTTCCCCGAAGCGGCCGATGTCGTGGTGGTGCGGCCATGAACAAGACCGGCCGCAACCGGACCCGCAACGCCTTCAACCTGCGCCAGCGCCTGAAGTGGGTCGGCCTGGCGCTGGGCCTGTGCTCGGTGTCGCTGGTCGGCCGCGCCGCGTACGTGCAGATCATCAACAGCGATTTCTACCAGCGCCAGGGCGAAGCCCGTTACCTGCGCGAGCTGCCGATCAACACCTCGCGCGGCATGATCACCGACCGCAACGGAGAGCCGGTGGCGGTGTCCACCCCGGTGGCGTCGATCTGGGTCAATCCGCAGGAGCTGATGCGCTCGCCGGACCGTATTCCGGAACTGGCCACCGCGCTGGGCATGCCGCTGGATGAGTTGTCCACCAAGCTCAGCCAGAAGGCGGACAAGGAATTCATGTACCTGCGCCGCCGGATCAATCCCGACGACGCCGAGAAAGTGGTCGCCCTGAAGATCCCGGGCGTGGCCTCGCAGCGCGAATTCCGCCGCTTCTACCCGCAGGGTGAAGCCATGGCGCACGTGCTGGGCTTCACCAACATCGACGACCGCGGCCAGGAAGGGCTGGAGCTGGCCTTCGACGAATGGCTGCGCGGCAAGGCCGGCGCCAAGCGGGTGATCCGCAACCGCAAGGGCGAGACCGTCGAAAGCGACCTGCTGCGCGCCGCCGAACCGGGCAAGGACCTCACCCTCAGCATCGATCGCCGCATCCAGTTCCTGGCCTTCAAGGAACTGCGCAACGCGCTGATCGCGAACAAGGCCGCCGCCGGCTCGATGGTGATCATGGACGTGGCCACTGGCGAGATCCTGGCCATGGTCAACCTGCCGACCTACAACCCCAATGCGGTGGGCGGTACGGCGCCGGATACCCGCCGCAACCGCGCGGTGACCGATCTGGTCGAACCGGGTTCGACCATGAAGCCGCTGACCATCGCCTCGGCGCTCCAGTCCGGCGTGGTCACCAAGGACACCACGGTCGACACCAACCCCGGCTACATGGCCGTGGGCAGGTTCACCATCAAGGACGTGCCACGCAACAACGGCGTGCTCAACGTCACCGGCGTGATCACCCGCAGCTCGAACATCGGCGCAGCCAAGATCGCCGCCAAGATGCCCGACCAGGTGTTCTACGACCACGTGCACAGCTTCGGCTACGGCTCCGCACCGCACAGTGGCTTCCCGGGTGAATCGGCCGGCGTGTTTCCGCGCCCGGCGAGCTGGAGCGGGCCGTCCAAGACCACCATGTCCTACGGGTACGGCATGAACGTCTCGGCGCTGCAGATCGCCACCGCCTACTCGGCGCTGGGCAACGGCGGCAAGCTGATCGCGCCGACCTTCGTCAAAGGCCAGCGCAACGAAGGCAAGCAGATCATCGACGAGAAGATCGCCAAAGAGGTCGTGGCGATGATGGAAACCGTGGTCACCCAGGGCGGCGCCAAGCAGGCGGCGGTACTGGGCTACCACGTGGCCGGCAAGACCGGCACCGCGCAGGTGATCAGCCGCCGCGGCACCGCAGCGGTGAACCCCAAGAGCCTGCCGATGCACCTGCGCCACCGCTCGCTGTTCGTGGGCTTTGCCCCGGCCGAGAACCCGGTGATCGTGCTGGCCATTGCCGTTGAAGGCGGCGGTTACGGCGGTTCGGCGGCCGCACCGATCGCGCGCAAGCTGTTCGACGCGTGGCTGCTGGGCAAGATGCCCGAAGGCATGGAGCCGCTGGACAGCCTGCGCGGCACCACCGCGATCGGCATCACCGCATTCGAAGGCGACAGCGCCGCACGCGAGGCGGGCGATGCCGCTGCCGCCGTGCTGGAATCGCTGCCGGTGCTGGTGGGCCTGCCCGAACCGGTTCCCGCGCCTGCACCCGCACCCGTGTAGNNCCGGCAAGACCGGCACCGCGCGAAAGGCCGGCCCGGGCGGTTATGAGCGTGGCCATTACAATTCGCTGTTCGCCGGCGTGGTGCCGGCCAGCAACCCGCGCTTCGCCACGGTGATCGTGATCAACGACCCCCAGGCCGGCACCTACTACGGTGGCCTGGTCTCGGCTCCGGTGTTCCATAACGTCATGGAAGGCGCGCTGCGCCTGATGGACGTGCCGCCGGACGATATCGACTCCTGGCTGGCCGCGCAGCAGTCCGGAAAGATGGGCCATGCCGCTTCGTCGCTGCCGACCCCGCCGCCGGCCGATGCCGTGCTCGCACCCGACGCCGCCGCCGAATTCGATGCCGCGCTGCCCAGCGCGCACGCCACGTTGCCGCCCGCGCAGGGAGGCACGCAATGAGCCAGATGATGTTGCTTTCGCAGTTGCTTCCCGATGTGGTGCTGAGCCACGACCCGTCCATCACCGGCCTGGTGCTGGACAGCCGCGCGGTGCGCCCCGGCAATGCCTTCGTCGCGATTGCCGGATTCGGCGCGCACGGGCTGGGCTTTGTCGACCAGGCGCGCGCCG
>DGIP01000154.1 GCA_002386405.1 Stenotrophomonas maltophilia | reverse complement strand
TGTCGCTGGCGCACGAGCGCTACGACACGCCCGGCGCCAACGGGGTGCCGGCGCTGCGCATCCGCCCGCGCCCGGCCGGCCACCTGTCCGACAACAGCCGGCTGACCCTGATCGACTTCTCGTCCGGGCGCGATACCGACGTCAACAAATGGTCGCTGGAATACGCGCAGGTGCGCGGCCCGCTGTCGTGGCAGGGCGAGTTCAGCGGTGCCACCTTCGACGACGGCACCCAGCGCGGCACGGTGCTGGCCGGTTACGGGATGCTGAGCTGGTTCGTCACCGGCGAATCGCGCGGCTACGATCGCAAGACCGGGCGCTTCGCGCGCATCAAGGACATCCGCCACAAGGCCGGCGCTTTCGAGCTGGCGCT
This sequence comes from Stenotrophomonas maltophilia, assembly GCA_002386405.1. GTDB lineage: Bacteria > Pseudomonadota > Gammaproteobacteria > Xanthomonadales > Xanthomonadaceae > Stenotrophomonas > Stenotrophomonas maltophilia_AD. Next base: position 10,948 of record DGIP01000154.1, on the reverse strand, counting down.
ACGTTACGACCAGATGCGCGGCGAACAGCACCTGTTCGGCCAGCCGGACCTCATCGATGCGCGCACCGAAGCCTGGACCCTGGGCGGCAACTGGTACATGCGCCCGAACCTGCGCTTCATGTTGAACCTGATCGACAGCCGCAACCGCGACTACCTCGCCGCGGCCACCGTGGACCACACCCGCGCGGTCACCGGCCGCCTGCAGTTCGATTTCTAACCTCCCCTTGCAAGGAAACCCGCAGATGATGCTGAGCATCCTCGGTTTTGGCATGGTCATTACGTTCATGTACTTGATCATGAGCAAACGACTGTCGCCCCTGGTCGCGCTGATCACCATTCCCATCGTGTTCGCGCTGATGGGCGGGTTCGGTGCGGATATCGACCAGATGATGCTGGACGGCATCAAGAAGATCGCGCCCACCGGCGTGATGCTGATGTTCGCCATCCTGTACTTCGGGGTGATGATCGACGCCGGTCTGTTCGACCCGCTGGTGCGCATCATCCTACGCCTGGTCAAGGGCGACCCGATGAAGATCGTGCTGGGCACGGCCGCGCTGGCGATGCTGATCTCGCTGGATGGCGATGGCTCGACCACCTACATGATCACCGTGTCGGCGATGCTGCCGCTGTACCAGCGGCTGGGCATGAGCGCGTTGAACATGACCTGCGTGACCATCCTGGCCGGTGGCGTGATGAACCTCACCCCGTGGGGCGGGCCGACCGCGCGCGCGGCCACGGCGCTGCACGTGGACCCGGCCGATGTGTTCATTCCGCTGATTCCGGCGATGGTGCTGGCCTGCATTTCGGTGCTGGTGCTGGCGTGGTATCTGGGCCTGAAGGAGCGCCGCCGACTGGGCGTGGTGACTCTGCCCAAGGGCGGCAGCTGGATGGATGCCAGCGTGTCTGACGATGGCGCGCTGCCCACCGTGGAAGATGCCGAGGACACCAAGCGGCCGAAGCTGCTGTGGGTGAACCTGGGCCTGACCCTGGCGCTGATGACCGCGCTGGTGATGGGCGTGCTGCCGATGCCGGTGCTGTTCATGGTCGGCTTCGCGATCGCGCTGGTGATCAACTACCCGAACCTGGCCGAGCAGCGCCGCCGCGTGGTGAACCATGCGGGCAACGTGCTGTCGGTGGTGTCGCTGATCTTTGCCGCAGGCATCTTCACCGGCATCCTCAACAACACCGGCATGGTGGAGGCGATGTCGCACAGCTTCCTGGCGATCATTCCCGATGCCTGGGGCCCGTACCTGGCGGTGATCACCGCGCTGGCCTCGATGCCGTTCACCTTCTTCATGTCCAACGACGCCTTCTACTTCGGCGTGCTGCCGATCCTGTCCGAAGCGGCCGGCAACTACGGCATCACCCCGGTGGAAATGGCGCGCGCCTCGCTGGCCGGCCAGCCGGTGCACCTGCTCAGCCCGCTGGTGCCGTCGACCTACCTGCTGGTGGGCCTGGCCAAGGTGGAATTCGCCGACCACCAGAAGTTCACCCTGAAGTGGGCGGTGATGGTGTCGCTGGTACTGATGGCCGGCAGCCTGCTGTTCGCGCTGTATCCCCTTGCCGCTTGACCCGGGAGATTCCGAAATGACCCTTCGTATCGCATACGTCACCAGCGGCATGGGCAGCGTGGGCACCGCCATCTGCCAGAAGCTGGCCCGCACCGGGCACACGGTGGTGGCCGGCTGCGCGCCCAATTCGCCGCGCAAGGCCGGTTGGCTGCGCGAACAGCGTGAGCTGGGCTTTGATTTCATCGCCTCTGAAGGCAACGCGGCCGACTGGCAATCGACGGTGGCGGCCTTCACCAAGGTCAAGGCCGAAGTCGGTGAGATCGATGTGCTGGTCAACAACGCGGGCGGCAGCCGCGATGTGCTGTTCCGGCAGATGACCCAGGACGACTGGAACGCGGTGATGGGTTCGAACCTGCATGCGCTGTTCAACATCACCAAGCAGGTGATCGACGGCATGGCCGGCCGTGGCTGGGGCCGGATCATCAACATCGGCTCGGTGAGTGCGCACAAGGGCCAGATCGGCCAGGTGAACTTCGCCACGGCCAAGGCGGCGATGCATGGCTTCAGCCGGGCACTGGCGAACGAAGTGGCCACGCGCGGGGTGACGGTGAATACCATTTCGCCGGGTTACATCGCCAGCCAGTCGATCAGCAGCTTCCCGCCGGATGTGCTGGATCGGCTCGCGGGGTCGGTCCCGATCCGCCGCCTGGGCAAACCCGAAGAGGTGGCCAGCCTGTGCGCGTGGCTGGCGTCGGATGATGCCGCGTATGTGACCGGCGCCGATTACGCGGTGAACGGCGGGTTGCATATGTTCTGATGGCGTTCCGGGATGACCGGCAACGTGCCGACCAACGGTCGGCACCTACCGTCCGTCCCGGATCGATGTCACCCCGGGGATGTCGCCACGGGATGTCGCCACGGACGGTAGCGCCCGACCGTTGGTCGGGCGGCGACCCACCGTCAGAACTCCGCGCTTACCGTCATGAAGAGTTGCCTCGGTGCGCTTGCGTGGATTGCGTAGCGCGTTCCGGTCGGGTCGGTCGGGGCGAATGAACTCAACTGCCCCGCATACCGCTTGTTGGTCAGGTTGGTGGCGTTGAGCGAGACCTTGACGTCGCGCAGGCCCAGGCCCGGCCCGAACGAATACCCCATGCCCGCGTCGAACGTGGTCACGCCCGGTACGGACTGGTCATTGGTGTAGGTGTAGTAGCGCTTGCCGGTGTACTTGGCGCGCAGGCTGGCAAAGAAGCCATCCCGGTTCCAGCTGATCTCGCTGGAGGCCATTCGCTGCGGCGTATCCACGGTGATCTTGCCGGCCACCGGCACCACTGCGCCGCCCGAGGTGTAATCATCCTCGTAGGTGCTCTTGTTCCACGACACCGCGTTGTACCACTGCAGCCCATCCACCGGTTTGAGGATGAAGGTGAGCTCCGCGCCCTGGCTCTTCACCGAGCCGACGTTGATGAAGCGGGTGATGCACTCCGGCCGCGTGCCCACTTCAATGCTGGTGCAGGGATTGAGCGACAGCAGGCGGTTGTCGAACATCACGTGGTAGGCCGCGATCGAGGCCTGGTACTTTTCGCCGAAGGTACGGAAGCCCGCTTCGAACGAACGCGACTTCTCCGGTTCCAGGTCATCCACGCTGGCCGCGAACGATTCCGGCGACACCTGCAGCGGGCCACCGCTGCCACCGCCGACGAACGCGGCGATGTTCTCCGAATAGGAGGCGAACAGCTCGTTGTTCGGGTTGAGCTTGAAGCCGATACCGGCCTGCGGCAGCACCGATTCCTTGGCGGTCAGCGTGCCGGAGGCATAACTGGCCTCGGTACCCGGCTTGGACACGGCGGTCATGCGGGTATTGGGGCTCTTGATGCCCACATCCACGGTCAGCCGATCGTCCAGGAAGCGCATCCGGTCCTGCACGTAGAACTGGCGGGTGCGGATGTCGTAGTCCTGGTCGAACAGCCGGCGGTCCGGGTAATTCAGGTAGCCATCGTCCAGGAACGGCCCGGTGATGTAGTAGAAGTTGCGCTCCACGTTGTGGTCGTTGCGCTCGTACCACAGCCCCGCTTCCAGCTCATGCAGGCCCAGCTGCCAGCTCAGCGCAGCGGTGATGCCCTGGCGGTTGATGGTGTAGTTGGTGCTGCGGATGGAGATCGGCAGCGCCTGTGGGGTACCCGGATTGGACGCCTGCCCCGGTGCCCACCAGTGCCCCTGGCCCCGGTTCTCATGGTGATAGGCGAGCAGCTTCAGGCGGGCGCTGTCGCCCAGCGCCAGGTCGGCATCCAGCGAGTACAGGTTGTCATCGCGCAGCGCGCGGCTCTGGTAGTACGCATCGTCGATGCTGTTGACGCCACCACTGAAGGCGCAGCGCTGTGCGTTGTAGGTGGCCGGCGCGCAGTAGGCGGCGGCCAGGGCGCGATCCCAATCCGGCGCGTAGATGTTCCAGTCCCAGCCCAGGCCGCGCTCGAGCATGCTCTTGGACAGATAGGCGTAGTTGGCCTGGCTCACCCGCGAGGTGGCGGCGAACGCGCCAAAGCGATGGTCACCCACGTTCCACACCGCCTTGGCGTTGAACTGCCGGGTAGTCTGGTTCTGGTTCGGTTCGGCCCACATGTCCGCGTCCTGGTGCACGCCGGAAACATACGCCGAGAAGCCGTTGAGGTCGCCGGTGTCCACGCGCAGGAAGCCACGGCGCTGGTTGTCATCGCCCACGGTGACGCTGGCACGGCCGCCGAATTCGGTGGACGGGTCCTGCGAGAAGTACTGGATGGTGCCGCCAAGGTTGCTGGTGGAGGCCACGCCCAGCGAGCCGATGCCCTGCGACAGCTCGGCGCCGGCCAGGTTCTCGGCGATCAGCGCACGCGCGATGCTCAGCCCGTTGTAGTTGCCGTAGCTGTTATCGCCCAGCGGAATGCCATCGAGCGTGTAGCCCAGGCGGCTCTTGTCGAAGCCGCGCAGGCTGATGGTCTGCGATTCCTCGTTGGCGCCGAAGGCATCGTTGGACTGCACGGACACACCCGGCAGGCGGTCAAGGATCTTCTGCGCGCTGGTGCCCGGCGGCAGTACCTGCTTGTCCACGGCGGTGATGCGCTGCACCTGGCGGGTTTCGCCCTGTCCGATCACCGACACGGCGTCCAGGGTGCGGGCGCTGGGCGCGCCGCTGGCATCGAGGGTGGTGTCCACGTCGGCGGCATGTGCATTGGCAGCGCACAGCGCGATCGCCACGGCGATCGTCAGGGGTCGGTTGAGCATGGGGGTCCGTTGCGTGATGGAGGTGCCTGCGTGGTGCAGGTGCGCGGCCATCATGGGGACGCCACATGAAAGGATTCTTACGCTTTGGCTGGCCAGCATCGAAAGTGCGACGCGGTGCATGGATTGCGTGCGGTCGACGGCGTACCCACCAACGGTGGGTACCTACCGCTACTTACTCGGCTGCCAATTGATCCATGCGAATGCGATTGGCGAACAGGGAGAACGCCAGCATGCCGGCCAGCCCGTTGGCGCGGCTGACCCAGTGCGGCAACCAGCGCGGCGGGCGCAGGATGCCTTCTTCGAACAGCGGCGCGAAGTCCACTGCGTCGGTGAGTGACATCTTGCCGGCGAACAGCCAACGGCAGTTCTGCAGGCGGTCTTCGGCCAGCATGTGGCGGAAGAAGGTATGCACCGACACCAATCCACGCAGGTACACGGTGTCCTTGGTGAAGGCCGCGCCGCCGGTGGCGGGCACGCCGCGGAACACGCGCTGGGCCGAGGCGAAGCTTTCCTCGTTGTTCTGCCCGGCATCGCAGAAGTAGCGGAACACCTGGATGAAATCCGCGCCTTCGCGTGCCATCGCGATGGCTTCGGTGCGCAGGCTGATGCGCTTGAGCCGCTCGATGTCGATGCTGCCGGTGATCTGCTCGGCGAACGTGGCCAGCCCTTCCTGGGTGGCGGTCACCCGAGGCGAGGACAACGCCAGGCTGGGCAGGTGCGGCTGTTCGCGGCCGTTGAGCGCGGTGAGCGAATGCACCAGCGCTTCATGGTGGAACAGCTGCGCGCGGTCGTAGGCGCTGAAGCGCGCACTGGTGCGCAGGCGGATGCGGGTGGGGCCGGCGGCGGCCTTGGAGATCAACTCCGGATCCAGCTGCACGCTGATGATGCGCGATTCAAAGAACGCATCCAGGTCGCTCTGCAGCTGCAGCTGCAATGCGGTGGCCGAGACCGGCACCTGTTCTTCGGGGGCGAGCAGTTCGTGGTCCAGTTCCTGCGCGATCTGGATGAAGTGGCGGGCCGCTTCGCGGGTGCTGGGCCCGTTGCCCGGCAGCGGCTGCTCGGGCGAGCCGAACAGCTCCACCGAGTAACGGTCCACGGCAGCGGTGCCCAGCGACTCGAGCAGGCCGGCGGCCAGGTCCCAGCTGTGGGCGGAGCGGCGGATGTACAGGCCGATCGGGTGGTCGGCATCGCACTGGGCGCTGATCGCGGCCAGTTCGCGGCGGGTGTCGGCGAAATCCAGTTTCGGGTAGTCCAGCACCGGCAGCACCGGCTGGCCACGCGCGACGCTGGCCAGGAACGGGGCCTGCAGGGCGGCCGGCCAGCTGGTGAGGCCCAGCAACCGGAGGCCCCCCACGGCCTCCACCAGCCGGGCGTCCAGCTCGGTGTGGTGGGCCACATCACGATCCACGGTCATCGGCGGGCGGTGAGGAGCGATGCTCATGAAGCGGACATTAGCAGGGTCAACCGAGGGGTTGGCAACCGGGTGCGGGCGGGACACTAATAGCCTATAGTTGGAACAAGAGTAGCCAGAGGATAGGACGATGCCCGCAGCCAGCAAGCGCGCCCCCGCGTCGCCCAAGGTCGAGTCGTACGCCATGGGCCCCTTGGAGAACCCCCGTTCTGCGCAGGTCGTGCGCGATGCGACAACGGTGAAATTCAAACTGCCGGTGAAGCTGGATTCGTTCAGGGCCTTGCTGCGCACCGCACCGCTTGCCGAGCGCGTGCAGATCGAACGCGAAGGCGTGCCCTACCAGGTGGTGAAGGGCCTGATCGATGAGATATTCGACAGCAGTACCGAATTCCAGACCTTCGTGCGCATTCCCAAAGCCACCTTTACCAAGAAGATGCGGGACAGGTCCCTGTTCGCCGGCACCACCGGGCAGTCCGTCGTGGGGTTGATGGAATTGATCAACCGGGTGGAAGACATGCTCGCGGCCGAACGCGACAACGAACAGGCGCGTGGCTTCGACGTCGAAAAATGGGTTGGCGAGTGGATCCAGCGGCCGCAACCTGCGCTGGGCGGCCTGGCGCCGGCCGACGTGATGGATACGCCCACCGGCCGTGCGTCGGTGATGCGGGTGCTGGGGGCCATCCAGAGCGGCGCCTATCAATGAAGCTGGCCCGCATTGGCTCGACAGGGCCTGCGTGGGCGCCCGACGACATCAGTGGCACCGGCGCCGCCTGTTCGCCTGGCCGCTGGAACCGGCCTGGCGAGAAGGTGGTGTATGCGGCCCCCACTCTCGCCATGGCGGTCCTGGAGACCGCCGCGCATATCGATGACAACGGCCTGCCGCTGAACAAGTACGTGATCGAGATCGACGTACCGGATGATGTATGGGCGGCGCGTCTTGTCACGTCCGCGGCCACCCTGCCGATAGGCTGGGATGCCATTCCACACGGCATGATCTCGGTGAACACGGGATCTGCGTGGTACAGCGCGGGCGCTCACGCGATCATCGAACTACCGTCGGTGATCGCGCCGGAAGAGACCATTGTTCTCATCAATGCCCAGCATCCCGATGCCCAGCGCATGACCGCGCGGGCCACGCGCCGGCTTCAGTACAACCTGCTGTTCCGGAGCAGAGGCCGGTAATCGAGGCGCGGAGATGCGCCTCAGCGCTTTTTGCCCGGCGGGCGCCACTGCGCGCCCTTGCTCACATGCTTGCGCTCCAGCGCCTGCTGGGCCTGGCGCACGGCCAGCTTGGTGGCTGCGGCGGCCACTTCCTCCTTCAGCTTGAAGTAGTTGAGCAGCCGCTCTTCATCCAGCTCACCGGAATCGATCGCCGCGCGCACCGCACACCCCGGTTCACGCTGGTGGGCGCAATCGCGGAAGCGGCACTGTGCGGCCAGCGCTTCCACGTCGGCGAACCCCACTTCGCCCAGCGCCTCTTCGCCGGTCGGCTTGAGCTCACGCATGCCGGGAGTGTCGATCAGGCAGGCGCCCGACGGCATCGGAATCAGCGCGCGGTGGGTGGTGGTGTGGCGACCCTTGGAATCGTTGCCCCGCACTTCGGCAGTCTTCATCAGCTCGTAGCCGAGCAGCGTGTTGGTCAGGGTCGACTTGCCGGCGCCGGAGGAACCGACCAGGACCACGGTCTGCCCGGCGCCGAGCCACGGCAGCAGCGCGCTGGCACTGGCCAAGTCACGCCCATTGATGGCCAGCAGCGGGATGTCCTGCGCGGCCAGTTCTTCGAGCACGGCCAGGGCGTCTTCGCTGTATTCGGTCTGGTCGGCCTTGGTCAGCACCACCACCGGCTGCGCGCCGCCACCGCCCACCAGCATCAGGTAACGCTCGATCCGGCGCGGGTTGAAGTCCGAATCCAGCCCGCAGACGATGAACACGGTATCGATGTTGGCCGCGATCACCTGCTGGTGGTAATGCTCGCCGGCCGCACCGCGCTTGATCGCGGTGCGCCGCGGCAGCAGCGCCACGATCAGGATGCCGTCCAGCAGCACCCAGTCGCCCACGGCCGCGCGTTCGTGGCTGGGGAAGCGTGGGCGCTGCCATTCGGCGGGCGATTCGGTCTTGATCGCCGCGCCCGGGGCATCGGCCACCACGTAGCCCGTACGGTGCTGTTCAACCACCCGGCCCGGGCGGGCCTGGGGGTACTGCTCGAACAGGGCCTGCCAGGCAGGCAGTTCGGGGGCGCCTGCCCAGGGCCAGCCCATGGTCTGCAGGGCGCGGTAGTCGATCGGTTCGCTCATGCGCCCATTCTAGAGGCATCGGCGGCAACTGCCCGCCAATACTGGGAATTTGCCCGGGAAGCCTTGCCCTGCAACGCAGCATTTCCGCTAGTATGCGATTTCCATGCCCGAACCACGGCCCAGTCATGTCCACGCCCCCGCTGAAGCCGCTTGCCACCCGCGAGCGCCTGTCCGAAGTCCGCTACGAGATCCGGGGCGAACTGGCGCGGCGAGCGCGTGAGCTGGAGGCGCAGGGGCGCAAGCTGATCAAGCTGAACATCGGCAACCCCGGCAACTTCGGGTTCCGTGCGCCGGAACACCTGCAGCGCGCCATTGCCGATGACATGGGCCGCACCGATCCCTACACCCACCAGCAGGGCCTGCCGGAGGCACGCGAGGCCATTGCCGCCGCGTATGCCCGGCGTGGCGCGCCGGATGCGCACCCGGACCGGGTGTTCATCGGCAATGGCGTCAGCGAGCTGATCGACCTGTCGCTGCGCGCCCTGCTCAACCCCGGCGACGAAGTGCTGGTGCCCTCGCCCGACTACCCGCTGTGGTCGGCAGCGACCATCCTCAACGACGGCCGCCCGGTGTACTACCGCTGCGCACCGGAAAACGGCTTCCAGCCGGACCCGGTGGAGATCGAGACACTGGTGTCTTCGCGCACCCGCGCCATCGTGCTGATCAACCCGAACAACCCCAGCGGCGCCAGCTATTCGCGCGAGCTGCTGGAGCGCATCGTGGCCATCGCCGCCAAGCACAACCTGCTGCTGATGGTCGATGAGATCTACGACCAGATCCTGTACGACGACGCGCAGTTCCAGCCGGTGGCCCCGCTGGCCGGCGCACATCCGTGCATCACCTTCAGCGGCCTGAGCAAGGTGCACCGCGCCTGCGGCTGGCGCGTGGGCTGGGCGATGCTGTCCGGTGCGGCCGAACGGCTGGGCGAGTTCCGCGCCGCGATGGACCTGCTCAGCGCGTTGCGCCTGTGCGCCAACGTGCCGGGCCAGTACGCCATCGATGCCGCGGTGAACGGCCCGGACACGGTGTCGGCGCTGTGCGCCCCCGGTGGCCGCCTGTATGAAACCCGCCGCGCGGTGATCGAGGCCTGCAATGCCAGCGAGCACCTGTCGCTGGTGGCCCCGGCCGGTGCGCTGTACGCGTTCCCGGCCGTGGTGGGCGCGGCCGCGCGCAGCTTCGACGACCACGATTTCGCGCTGGAACTGATGAACGAGGAAGGCGTGCTGGTGGTACCCGGGTCGAGCTTCAACGTGCCCTACCGCCACCATTTCCGGGTGACGCTGCTGCCGGAGGCCGAGGTGATGCGCGATGTGTTCGCACGCATCGACCGGGCGCTGGCCCGCCGCGCCGAGGCCAACACCAAGGTGGTGCCGCTCAAGCCGCGCAGCGCGGTGGCCTGAGGTGGCGCTGTCCTACCTGGCCTTGGGCGATTCCTACACCATCGGTGAAGGCGTGGCCCCGGCCGGGCGCTGGCCGGTGCAGCTGGCCACGGCGCTGCAGGAAGCCGGCCACGTAGTGGCCGAACCGCAGATCATCGCCACCACCGGCTGGACCACCGACGAGCTGGATGCGGGCATCGATGCCGCCGCGCCCAAGGGGCCGTTTGGCCTGGTGAGCCTGCTGATCGGGGTCAACGACCAGTACCGCGGCCGCAGCGTGGAAGAGTACCGCCCGCGCTTCACCGCCCTGCTGCAGCGCGCGCTCGGCTTTGCCGGGCAGCAGCGCCGGCGGGTGCTGGTGCTGTCCATTCCGGACTGGGGCGTGACCCCGTTCGCCCGCGAGAACAAGCGCGACCCGGCGCAGATCGCACGCGAACTGGATGCCTACAACGCGGCCGCGCAGGCGATCTGTGCCGAGCACGCGGTGGCATTCGTGGACATCACCGCGATCAGCCGCGAACGCGGTGCGGCACCTGACATGCTGGTCGACGATGGCCTGCACCCGTCGGCGGCGATGTATACCGAATGGACGCGCCGGGCCTTCCCGGTCGTACGCGCCCACCTGGATGACGAGGCAGCACGCTGAGCACGGACGCATTACCACTGGCCAGGGAACAGGCCAACCGCATCGCCGATGCCTTCATGCCGGCGCAGCGCTTCGGCAACCGCCGCGATTACTACTACAGCCGCGGCAAGCTCGGCAGCGACCCGCTGTATCCGGGCGTGCTGGGTGCGCTGGCGCCGTGTTCGCTGCCGCTGCTGGATATCGGCTGCGGGCTGGGGTTGCTGGCCCATGTGCTGCGCCAGAACCAACGCGCCCAGCCTTACCAGGGCGTGGATATCGATGCGGACAAGATCGCCCGTGCACAGCGTGCCGGTGCGCGCGCGGGGCTGCACGATGCGCGCTTCGAGTGCGTGGATGCCAGCGCTGCCCTGCCCGACCACCACGGCAGCGTGGCGCTGCTGGACGTGCTGCAGTACCTGCCGGCCGACGCGCAGCCAGTGCTGCTGCGCGACGCGGCGGCCCGGGTCGCACCC
>DGIP01000253.1 GCA_002386405.1 Stenotrophomonas maltophilia | reverse complement strand
CCATCACGCAGGCGATCTGCGGAATGCCCTGCGCCGACAGGTTGGCCTGGTTGTAGAAGATCCGGCCGAAATGGTCGCGGTCCGGGAACACCTCGTCCTGCAGCGGCAGGAACGCGCCACCGGAATCCACCAGGTAGATGCACGGCAGCCGGTTCTGTTCGGCCACTTCCTGCGCGCGCAGGTGCTTCTTCACCGTCATCGGGTAATAGGTGCCGCCCTTGACCGTGGCATCGTTGGCCACGATCACGCATTCCACCCCGGACACGCGGCCGATGCCGGCCACCACGCCCGCACTGGGTATCGGGTCGCCATACATGCCGTGCGCGGCCAGCGGCGCGATTTCCAGGAACGCGCTGCCCGGGTCGAGCAGGGCATCGATGCGGTCGCGCACCAGCAGCTTGCCGCGCGCGGTGTGTTTCTGCCGCGCAGCTTCGGTGCCGCCCAGCGCGGTCTGCGCCAGGGTGGCGCGCAGGTCGTCAACCACCGCCTGCAACGCAGTGCGGTTGGCCTCGAAGCTCTCGCTGCCCGGTTGCAGCTGGGTGCTCAGTACCGTCATGGCATCGTCCTTACTTGGTGCGCTGGAACAGTTCGCGGCCGATCAGCATGCGGCGGATTTCCGAAGTGCCCGCGCCAATTTCATACAGCTTCGCATCGCGCCACAGGCGCCCGGTGGGGTATTCGTTGATGTAGCCGTTGCCGCCCAGGATCTGGATCGCCTGGCCGGTCAGCCAGGTAGCCTTCTCGGCCGAATACAGAATGGCACCGGCCGCATCCTGGCGGGTGGTGCGGCCCAGGTCGCAGGCGCGCGCCACCGCATACACATACGCGCGGCAGGCGTTGAGGCCCACGTACATGTCGGCCAGCTTGGCCTGCATCAGCTGGAACGTGCCGATTGCCTGGCCGAACTGCTTGCGCTCATGCACGTACGGCATCACCACGTCCATCGCGGCCGACATCAGGCCCAGCGGGCCGCCGGACAGCACCACGCGCTCGAAATCCAGCCCGGACATCAGCACGTTCACGCCACCGCCGACCGCGCCCAGCACGTTCGCTTCGGGGACTTCGCACTCCTCGAACACCAGCTCGCAGGTGTTGGAGCCGCGCATGCCCAGCTTGTCCAGCTTCTGCGCGGTGGAGAAACCCTTCATGCCCTTTTCGACCAGGAAGGCAGTGATGCCCTTGGCGCCGGCCTCGACGTCGGTCTTGGCGTACACCACCAGCACGTCCGCATCGGGGCCGTTGGTGATCCACATCTTGTTGCCGTTGAGCACGTAGTGGTCGCCGCGCTTGTCCGCGCGCAGCTTCATCGACACCACGTCCGAACCGGCGCCCGGTTCGCTCATGGCCAGCGCGCCCACCTTCTCGCCGCTGCACAGGCCGGGCAGGAAGCGCTGCTTCTGCTCCTCGGTGCCGTTCTTGCGCAGCTGGTTCACGCACAGGTTCGAGTGCGCGCCGTAGGACAGGCCGATGCCGCCGGAGGCGCGCGAAATTTCTTCCATCGCCACCACGTGGGCCAGGTAGCCCATGCCGCTGCCGCCGTATTCTTCTTCCACGGTCAGGCCGAGCAGGCCCTGCTCGCCGAGCTTGCGCCACAGCGGGTGTGGGAACAGGTTTTCCTCATCGGCCTTGGCCGCCAGCGGCGCGATCTCGGCCGAGGCAAAATGGGCCACGCTCTGGCGGAGCATGTCGATCTCTTCGCCGAGGTCGAAGTTCATGGTGGGGACGTGCATGAGGCGGCTCCGCAACGGCTGGAAGGGGTCGAATGCTCCCAGCCTAGTCCTCCCGGGGGTAAAAGTGAACACAAATTCAAAAATTGAACATAGAATCAACAAATGGCCTATAAACGCTCAGCTTTGATGGAAGAACGCCTGGCCGGGGCCCGCGAGCGGATCCTGCTGGCCACCCGGCGCCTGGTGGCGGCCGGCGGCTACCGGAATGCTCCGGTCACCGCCGTGGCGGCCGAAGCGGGGGTGTCCACCGGCCTTATCTATCGGCACTTCCCGTCCAAGGCCGAGCTGTTCGTGGAGGTGCTGACCGACGCGGTCGAACACGAACTGCGCATCTTCGAGGCCATCGCCGCCGAACCGCTGCCCGCGCCCGAGCGCCTGCGCCGGGCCATCACCGCCTTCGTGCGCCGCGCGCTGGCCGGCCCCGGGCTGGCCTATGCCTTCATCGCCGAACCGGTGGATCCGGAAGTGGAAGCCGAGCGCATCCGCTGCCGCCGCCTGTTCGGTGACGTGTTCCGCCGCATCGTGGCCGATGGCGTGGAAGCCGGCAGTTTTCCTGCGCAGGACACCGAGGTGGCGGCCGCCTGTATCGTCGGTGCGTTCACCGAAGCGCTGGTCGGGCCCACCGCGCCCAGCCGCGATGCGCACGGCGACCAGACCGCGCTGGTCGAATCCATCTGCGTTTTCTGCCTGCGTGCTGCGGGCGCCCCCCAGGTCTGATGCTGCATTGCGGTAGTTTGCGGCGGCTTGCAGAGCGCCGCCGACGCTGGTCATACTCGGGCGACAAGCCGTGGTCCAACGACTACCAGCCAGGGGTAACAGAGAGTGCGGAATTACGACCTCGAGTTCCTGAAACGCTTTTCCATGGTCATTGCCTTATTGATGGCCATCACGCTCGGATTGATCCTGTTCGCCGCGTACCTGCACACCCGCATTCCCCCTGAAGTCTCGCCCCAGGCCGCCAAGCGCACTGAACTGCGCATTGCCCCGGCCGGTGCGGTCTATGCCGGCGCCACCGGTGCTGCCGACCAGGCCGCAGCCAAGGCGGCGGCGATGGCCAAGGCCGCCTCGCAGGTGGCCTACGGTGGCACCACCGATGGCAAGGTGATCTTCGACAACCTGTGCACCGCCTGCCACACCACCGGCGTCGGCCAGGCGCCGACGTTGGACCACGCCCATTGGGATGCACGTCTGGCCCAGGGCAAGGACACCCTCTACAAGCACGCCATTGAGGGCTACACCGGCCCGGATGGCGGGATCATGCCGCCCAAGGGTGGCAACCCCGGCCTGAGCGAAGAGCAGATCCACGCCACCGTGGATTGGATGCTGGCGAACCTGAAATAACCGGCGCAGCCACGCAGGGCGTGGCTCTACCGAT
>DGIP01000105.1 GCA_002386405.1 Stenotrophomonas maltophilia | reverse complement strand
CGATCTCGCGGCCAGCCAGCGGCCGGTGGCGGCCAGCGCCGGCAGGTCGATGCCGGTGCGCATGCCGATGCCATGCAGCAGGTACACCACGTCTTCGCTGGCCACGTTGCCGCTGGCGCCCTTGGCATACGGACAACCGCCAGCGCCGGACACGGCCGAATCGACCACGCGCACGCCTTCGTCCAGGCAGGCATCGATGTTGGCCAGCGCCTGGCCGTAGGTATCGTGGAAATGCACGGCAAGGGCGGGCATCGGCACTTCGCTGGCCACCGCGCGCAGCATGGCGCGGGCCTTGCGCGGGGTGCCCACGCCGATGGTGTCGCCCAGCGAGATTTCGTAACAGCCCATCTCGTGCAGCGCGCGTGCGACGCGCACCACCTCGTTGACGGCCACTTCGCCCTGGTAGGGGCAGCCGAGCACGGTGGACACATAGCCACGCACTTTCACCCCGTCGACGCGGGCGCGCTCGAGGATCGGTGCGAACCGCGCCAGCGATTCATCGATGCCGGCATTGGTGTTGGTACGGTTGAACGTTTCCGAGGCGGCGGTGAACACCGCCACTTCCTCCACGCCCACCGCGCGGGCCCGGTCGTAGCCCTGCTCGTTGGGCACCAGCACCGGGTAGGCAATACCCGGGCGGCGTTCGATGCCGGCATAGACGTCGGCGGCATCGGCCAGCTGCGGTACCCAGCGCGGGCTGACGAAACTGGTGGCTTCGATGGTGCGCAGGCCGGTCAGCGAGAGCTGGCGGATCAGCTCGATCTTGTCGGCGGTGGCCACCGGCTGGGCTTCGTTCTGCAGTCCGTCGCGCGGACCGACTTCGACGATGCGTACGAAATCATCCATGCCGATGCTCCCCATGGGAGGGAAGACGCACAGCCTGCAGTGGACGGGTGGGGGATGGGGTCACGAAAGTTCCTGGCGAAGTGGAGCGACCCAGGTTTCCCTGTGGGCCATGAAAGGGGGATACGCGGGATGGGCGGCAAAGCGGCCAGCGCGCGGTCAGGCGGGACGGTGGCAGACCGCTTCGACATTGTTGCCATCCGGATCCAGCACGAACGCCCCGTAGTAGTCGGGGTGGTAGTGCTCGCGGATGCCCGGTGCGCCATTGTCGAGGCCGCCAGCGGCCAGCGCGGCGCGATGGAACGCATCCACCTCGTCGCGGCTGCCGGCGCTGAAGGCCACGTGCACGCCGCCATGGGCGCCAGGCGTGCTGCCGATCCAGAAATCCGGCTTGCCGGTGCGGCCGAACCCGGCGTGGGCGTCCGCGCCGGTCTGTTCGGCGCTGACTTCCATCACAACGCGGATGCCGAGCGGGGCCAGCGCCTGCTGGTAGAACGCCAGGCTGCGCGCGAAATCGCTGCAGCGGATACCGATATGGTCGAGCATGGGGACCTCCCTCAGTCCTGGGTAACCCAATGGGGAGCGCGCTTGTCCAGGAAGGCGCCGAGGCCCTCCTGGCCTTCCTCGGACACCCGCAGGCGGGCGATCAGGGCGGCATTGTCGCGGTCGGTTGCGTCGCGGTCGCGACCGATCGTGACCCGGCGCACCAGTTCCTTGGCCGAGGACGAGGCGATCGGGCCGGCCTTGTCGAGCAGGCCCAGCTGGCGCTGGACCGCCTCATCAATCCGTTCAGGTTCGATCAGCTGGTGCACCAGTCCGATGCGCAGGGCGGTGTCGGCGTCGAAATGCTCGCCGGTGGCGAACCAGCGCCGCGCCTGGCGCGGGCCGATCGCGTCGATCACATAGGGGGAGATCACGGCCGGCAGCAGGCCCAGCCGGCTTTCGGTCAGGCCGAAACGGGCGGTGGTGCTGGCAATGGCGATATCGCAGCAGGCCACCAGGCCCACGCCGCCGCCGAACGCCGCCCCGTGCACCCGGGCGATTGTGGGCTTGGGCAGTTCATCCAGGGTGCGCATCAACCGGGCCAAGGCAAGCGAATCCTGGCGGTTGTCTTCCTCGCTGGCGGCGGCCATGCCGCGCATCCACTGCATGTCGGCGCCGGCCGAGAACGAGGCGCCGGTGGCGGCCAGCACCACCGCGCGGACCTGCTCGTCGCGGCCGGCCGCTTCCAGCGCGGCGGTCAGCTGGGCGATCAGCCCGGCATCGAAGGCGTTGTGCAGGGTAGGGCGGCTCAGCCACAGGGTCAGCACGGCCGCGCTGCGTTCAATTCGTAAAGCGTCACTCATCGGGGGCCTGCGCCTGCTCCATACATGTATGGATCATAGCGGCCCATGGGCCCCGGGCCATGACGCGGCGCGGCGATGCTAATATTGATAACCATTCTTATCGACCGAAGGCGACCTGTGACGTTGTCCGATCTGCCGCTGCACGGCTCCGCTCTGGTGGAGTCGGTGCGCGACCTCCATGCAAACGACGCCATTGCCCGGCGGCTCAGGGAACTGGGTTTCGTCAAGGGTGAAGATGTGCGTCTGGTAGCCCGTGGTCCCATCGGCGGCGAACCGCTGCTGGTGCAGGTCGGGTTCACCCGTTTCGCCCTGCGGATTTCCGAAGCCAAGCGCATCGACATCACCGCGGTGGCAGACGGAGCGGCCGCATGAGCGCCGCCGCCACCCTGCGCGTTGCCCTGGTCGGCAACCCCAACAGCGGCAAGACCGCGCTGTTCAACCAGCTCACCGGCAGCCGCCAGAAGGTCGCCAATTACACCGGCGTGACCGTGGAGCGCAAGGAAGGCCGCCTGCGCGCGCCGTCCGGGCGTGAATTCGCCGTCCTCGACCTGCCGGGCGCCTACAGCCTGCAGCCGGCCAGCCTGGACGAAGCGATCACCCGCGACCTGTGCCGGGGCTTCTACCCGGGCGAGGCCGCCCCCGACGTGCTGCTGTGCGTGATCGACGCCACCAACCTGCGCCTGCACCTGCGCTTCGCGCTGGAACTGCGCGAGCTGGGCAAGCCGATGATCGTGGCGCTGAACATGGTGGACGCGGCCGAGCGCCGTGGCATCAAGATCGACGTGCCGGCGCTGGAACAGGCGCTGGGCGTGCCGGTGGTGGAAACCGTGGCCGTGCGCCGCAACGGTGCCCACGCGCTGGTCGAACGGCTGGACGCGATGGTGCCGCACCTGGATGCGCCCGTCGCCGCCCCCGCAGGTGAGACGGACTACCACGCCCAGGTACGCGGCATCCTTGCCGCAGCGGTCAGCATGCCCACCCGCACCGCGAAGATCGACGACGCGCTGGACCGCTGGCTGCTGCACCCCGTGTTCGGCTTGATGACCCTGATCGTGGTCATGTTCCTGATCTTCCAGGCGGTGTTCGCCTGGGCCACGCCGATGATGGACGGCATCGAGGCCGGCTTCGGCTGGCTCGGCGAAGTGGTGGGCGCCAACCTGCCGCCCGGCCCGCTGACCAGCCTGCTCACCGACGGCATCATCGCCGGCGTCGGCGGGGTGGTGGTGTTCCTGCCGCAGATCCTGATCCTGTTCGCCTTCATCCTGGCCCTGGAAGAATCCGGCTACCTGCCGCGCGCCGCGTTCCTGCTCGACCGCATGATGGCCTCGGCCGGCCTCTCGGGCCGTTCGTTCATCCCGCTGCTGTCCAGCTTCGCCTGCGCGGTGCCCGGCATCATGGCCACCCGCAGCATCCAGGACCCGCGCGACCGCCTCGCCACCATCCTGGTCGCCCCGCTGATGACCTGCTCCGCGCGCCTGCCGGTGTACGCCCTGCTGATCGGCGCGTTCATCCCGCAGAAGACCCTGTGGGGCTTTGTCAGCCAGCAGGGCCTGATCCTGTTCGCCCTGTATGCGGCCGGCATCTTCAGCGCCCTGGCGATGTCGTGGGTGATGAAGAAATGGCGCCGCGACAAGAGCGAGCACCCGCTGATGCTCGAACTGCCGTCCTACCGCATCCCGCACCCGCGCGACCTGGCCGTGGGCCTGTACGAGCGCGGCATGATCTTCCTCAAGCGCGTGGGCGGCATCATCCTCTCGCTGACCATCCTGCTGTGGGTGCTGCTGTCGTTCCCGGGTGCCCCCGATAACGCCACCAACCCCGCCATCGACTACAGCTTCGCCGGCCAGATCGGCCACGCCATGGCCGTGTTCTTCGCCCCGCTGGGCTTCAACTGGCAGATCTGCATCGCCCTGATCCCCGGCATGGGTGCCCGCGAAGTGGCCGTCTCCTCCCTGGCCACCATCTACGCCCTGTCCGCCGCCGACGATGACGCCGCCATCCAGGCCCTGACCCCGGTGGTCGCCAACGGCTGGTCGCTGGCCACCGGCCTGTCCCTGCTGGTGTGGTTCATCTACGCCCCGATGTGCATCTCCACCCTGGCCACCATCAAGCGCGAAACCAACTCCTGGAAGCAGGTCGGCTTTGCCACCTTCTACCTGTTCGCGGCCGCCTACCTCGCGGCACTTGTCACCTACCAGGTGACCGTGGCCCTGGGCGGCGGCTGATGAGCACCGGCCTGCTCCTGCAGTACATCGTGGTCGCGCTGATCGTCCTGATCAGCGCCTGGGTAGTACTGAAAAAGCAGTTCCCCGGCACCGTGCGCAAAGCGCGCGGCGCAATAGCGCTGGGGCTGATCAGGCCCGAGCGCGCCAACTGGCTGCAGGCACTAGGCCGAAAGATCGCACCACCGGCCACCGGCAGTGGCGGTGCTTGTGGCGGTTGCGACAGCTGTGGCCCAACGCCGCCCAAGCAGCATTGACGTTGACGTTGCCCAAACCAAGCCCATTCGCTAGCCTGCGGGCATGACTACTCCCCCGATCCGTTTGCTCATCCACGGCGCCTCCGGCCGCATGGGCCAGGCCCTGCTGCGCCTCGCTGCCGAACGCGACGACCTGCAGGTCGTTGCCGCCGTCACCCGCCGCTCGCCCGCCCAGCGCGTGGTCGACGGCGTCCCGCATTTCGCCGCCAGTGAACTCCACGGCGCGCCCCAGTTCGACGTCGCCATCGACTTCAGCCTGCCCGAAGGATTCGACCCCGTGCTGGCCCTCTGCGTCGAGCGCGGCGCAGGGCTCGTTTCCGGCACCACCGGCATCAGCGAAACCCAGCGCCAGGCCCTGATCCAGGCCGCCACCAAGATCCCGCTCGTGTGGGCCTCCAACTTCAGCCTCGGCGTGGCCGTGCTCGATGAACTCGTCGAACGCGCCGCCGCCGCCCTGGCCGGCTGGGACTGCGACATCGTCGAATCCCACCACGTCCACAAACAGGACGCCCCCTCCGGCACCGCGCTCACCCTTGGCGCCGCCGCCCAGAAGGGTGGCGCCCAGCCGCACTACGCCAGCCTGCGCGCCGGCGACATCGTCGGCGAACACCTCGTCCAGTTCACCGGCCTTGGCGAGCGCATCGAACTGACCCACCGTGCCACCAACCGCGACATCTTCGCCCGTGGCGCCCTGTTCGCCGCCGTGCAGCTGAACGGGCGCGCGCCCGCCAGCTACCGCGTCCGCGACCTGCTCGCCGCCAGCGCAACCTGAACACGCGCACCGGCCACGCCTGAACCCCAGGGTGGCCGGACGCTCCCGTACGCTGGCGATTGCAAGCAAACGCTGGCGTTGGAGGGGGGTTGCCTTTACAATTCCCGCTCGCCGAATCACGACAGCCGGACCGGTCCCGCACCGCAGTCCGCGCTTTTTTGCAACCGCTTTTCCGTGAAGCGTGGCGTGACTTCGGTGACCCCTCGGTAGCCAAAGTGAGATTCCCGTGACCCAAGCCGCAATCCTCGTCCTCGAAGACGGCACCGTATTCGAGGGCGAATCCGTAGGCGCGCCCGGCCTGTCCGTCGGTGAGGTGGTGTTCAACACCGCCATGACCGGTTACCAGGAAGTGCTGACTGATCCCTCCTACGCCCGGCAGATGGTCACGCTGACCTACCCGCATATCGGCAATACCGGCCTTACCGACCAGGACGACGAAGCCCACAAAGTGTGGTCGGCCGGCCTGATCGTGCGCGACGTGCCGCGCCGTCCCAGCAACTGGCGCAGCCAGGTCTCGCTGCAGGACTGGCTGCTGCAGCGTGGCGTGGTCGCCATTTCCGGCATCGACACCCGCAAGCTCACCCGCATCCTGCGCGAGCGCGGCGCGCAGAACGGCGCCCTGATGGCCGGTGACGACATCAACGTCGACGTTGCCCTGGAAGCGGCACGCAAGTTCCCCGGCCTGAAGGGCATGGACCTGGCCAAGGTGACCAGCACCGACAAGGCCTACAGCTGGAACGAGGGCCAGCTCGACCTGGATTCCAATACGTTCGTCAGCGCCGCCCCGCAGTACAAGGTGGTGGCCTATGACTTCGGCGCCAAGCTCAACATCCTGCGCATGCTGGCCGAACGCGGCTGCGACATCACCGTGGTGCCGGCCCAGACCCCGGCCGCCGAAGTGCTGGCGATGAACCCGGACGGCGTGTTCCTGTCCAACGGCCCGGGCGACCCGGAACCGTGCGACTACGCCATTGAAGCGATCAAGGTGTTCCTGGACAGGAAGGTGCCGGTGTTCGGCATCTGCCTGGGCCACCAGCTGCTGGCGCTGGCCTCCGGCGCCAAGACCGTCAAGATGGGTCACGGCCACCACGGCGCCAACCACCCGGTGCAGGACCTGGACGACGGCCGCGTGATGATCACCTCGCAGAACCACGGTTTCGCGGTGGATGAAGCCACGCTGCCGGCCACCCTGCGCGTCACCCACCGCTCGCTGTTCGACGGCACCAACCAGGGCATCGCCCGCACCGACGTGCCGGCGTTCTCCTTCCAGGGCCACCCCGAAGCCTCGCCGGGCCCACACGACGTCAGCCCGCTGTTCGACCGCTTCATCACCCTGATGGCGCAGGCCAAGGCCTGATTCGAGACGCCGCTGCCTTCGGCGCGGCGCTGCGACCCCTGACACGCTGTACTGACTTAGAGAAGACAATGCCCAAGCGCACTGACCTAAAGACCATCCTCATCATCGGTGCCGGCCCGATCGTCATCGGCCAGGCCTGTGAGTTCGATTACTCCGGCGCCCAGGCCTGCAAGGCCCTGCGTGACGAGGGGTACCGCGTGGTGCTGGTCAACAGCAATCCGGCCACCATCATGACCGACCCGGAGATGGCCGACGCCGTCTACATCGAGCCGATCAACTGGCAGACGGTCGAGAAGATCATCGCCAAGGAAAAGCCCGACGCCCTGCTGCCGACCATGGGTGGCCAGACCGCGCTGAACTGCGCCCTGGACCTGGCCGACAACGGCGTGCTGGAGAAGTACAACGTCGAGCTGATCGGCGCCAAGCGCGAAGCGATCCGCATGGCCGAAGACCGCGAGCTGTTCCGCGTGGCCATGGGCGAGATCGGCCTGGAATGCCCGAGCGCGGCCGTGGCCCATACGCTTGAAGAAGCCATCGAGATCCAGACCCGCGTCGGCTACCCGACCATCATCCGCCCCAGCTTCACCCTGGGCGGCAGCGGTGGCGGCATCGCCTACAACCGCGAAGAGCTGGTCGATATCGTGACCCGCGGCCTGGAACTGTCGCCGACCACCGAAGTGCTGGTGGAAGAATCGGTGCTGGGCTGGAAGGAATTCGAGATGGAGGTGGTGCGCGACACCGCCGACAACTGCATCATCGTCTGCTCGATCGAAAACCTGGACCCGATGGGCGTGCACACCGGTGACTCGATCACCGTGGCCCCGGCCCAGACCCTGACCGACAAGGAATACCAGCGCCTGCGCGATGCCTCCATCGCCGTGCTGCGCAAGATCGGCGTGGATACCGGCGGTTCGAACGTGCAGTTCGGCATCAGCCCGACCACCGGCCGCGTCGTTGTCATCGAAATGAACCCGCGCGTGTCGCGTTCGTCGGCGCTGGCCTCCAAGGCTACCGGCTTCCCGATCGCCAAGGTCGCCGCCAAGCTGGCGGTCGGTTACACCCTGGACGAATTGAAGAACGAAATCACCGGCGGCCTGACCCCGGCCTCGTTCGAACCGTCGATCGATTACGTCGTCACCAAGATCCCGCGCTTCGCCTTCGAGAAGTTCCCGGCTGCCGATGCCCGCCTGACCACCCAGATGAAGTCGGTGGGCGAGGTGATGGCGATGGGCCGCACCTTCCAGGAATCGCTGCAGAAGGCGCTGCGTGGCCTGGAAACCGGCAAGATCGGCCTCGACCCGACCGGCCTGGACCTGGCCAACGAAGACGACATCACCACCCTGAAGCGCGAACTCAAGGCCCCGGGCCCGGAGCGTCTGTTCTTCGTGGGTGATGCGTTCCGCGCCGGCTTCAGCGTGGAAGACGTGTTCGCGCTGTCGCACATCGACCCGTGGTTCCTGGACCAGATCGAAGAGATCATCCAGGCCGAAACCCAGCTGGCTGCCGATGGCCTCGACGCACTCGACGCCGCCCGCCTGCGCAAGCTCAAGCGCGCCGGTTTCTCCGATGCGCGCCTGGCCGAGCTGACCGGCACCAACGAAGCGGGCGTGCGCGCGCTGCGCCGTGCGCTCAAGGTGCGCCCGGTGTACAAGCGCGTGGATTCCTGCGCCGCCGAGTTCTCCACCAGCACCGCCTACCTGTATTCGACCTACGAGGACGAGTGCGAAGCGGCGCCGAGCAACCGCGACAAGATCATGATCCTGGGCGGCGGTCCGAACCGCATCGGCCAGGGCATCGAGTTCGACTACTGCTGCGTGCACGCGGCGCTGGCGCTGCGCGATGATGGGTTCGAAACCATCATGGTCAACTGCAACCCGGAAACCGTCTCGACCGACTACGACACCTCCGACCGCCTGTACTTCGAGCCGCTGACGCTGGAAGACGTGCTGGAAATCGTCGAGCTGGAACAGCCCAAGGGCGTGATCGTGCAGTACGGCGGCCAGACCCCGCTGAAGCTGGCGCGCGCGCTGGAAGCCAACGGCGTGCCGGTGATCGGCACCTCGCCGGACTCCATCGACCTGGCCGAAGACCGCGAGCGCTTCCAGCAGCTGGTGGACACGCTGGGCCTGAAGCAGCCGCCGAACCGCATCGCCCGCAACGACCAGGAAGCCCTGCTGCTGGCCCGCGAGATCGGCTACCCGCTGGTGGTGCGCCCGAGCTACGTGCTGGGCGGCCGCGCGATGGAAATCGTCTACGGTGAGTCCGACCTGGCGCGCTACGTGCGCGATGCGGTCAAGGTCTCCAACGATTCGCCGGTGCTGCTGGACCGCTTCCTGGACAACGCGGTGGAAGTGGACGTGGACATCATTGCCGACAAGGACGGCAACGTGCTGATCGGCGGCGTGATGGAGCACATCGAGGAAGCCGGCGTGCATTCGGGCGATTCGTCCTGCTCGCTGCCGCCGTACTCGCTGTCGGCCGAGACCCAGGCCGAGCTGCGCCGCCAGGTGGTGGAGCTGGCCAAGGCCCTGAACGTGGTCGGCCTGATGAACACCCAGTTCGCGATCCAGGCCGGTGAGAACGGCGAGGACATCGTGTATCTGCTGGAAGTGAACCCGCGTGCCTCGCGCACCGTGCCGTTCGTGTCCAAGGCCACCGGCATGCCGCTGGCCAAGATCGCCGCACGCTGCATGGCCGGCAAGACCCTGGCCGAGCAGGGCGCGACCAAGGAAATCGTGCCGGACTACTACTCGGTCAAGGAAGCGATCTTCCCGTTCGCCAAGTTCCAGGGCGTCGACCCGATCCTCGGGCCGGAAATGCGCTCCACCGGCGAGGTGATGGGCGTGGGCCGCAGCTTCAGCGCCGCCTTCGCGCGTGCGCAGGAAGCCGGTGGCATCAAGGCACCGCCGCTGGGCAAGGCCTTCGTGTCGGTCCGTGACCCGGACAAGAAGCGCGTGCTGCCGGTTGCCCAGGCACTGCTCGAGCGCGGTTACAGCCTGGTGGCCACCCGTGGCACCGCGGCGTGGCTGCAGGAGCACGGCATGCAGTGCGAGATCGTCAACAAGGTCGTCGAAGGCCGCCCGCACATCGTCGATTCGATCAAGAACGGCGAGATCGTGTATATCGTCAACACGACCGAAGGGCGTGCGGCGATCAACGACTCGTTCTCGATCCGTCGCGAGGCGCTGCAGCACCGCGTCACCTATTCGACCACCATTGCCGGCGCCAAGGCGCTGGTGCAATCACTGGAATTCCGCGGTACCGGCCCGGTCTGGTCGCTGCAGGAGCTGCACAAGGAGTTGAACGCATGAGAGCACCGATCACCCTGAAGGGCGCGCAGCGTCTGCGCGAAGAGCTTGACCACCTGAAGTCGGTCAAGCGCCCCAAGGTCATCGCGGCCATTGCCGAGGCACGTGAACACGGCGATCTCAAGGAGAACGCCGAGTACCACGCCGCGCGCGAAGAGCAGGGCTTCATCGAAGGCCGCATCAAGCAGCTGGAAGGCGAGCTGTCGCATGCCGAGATCATCGACATCACCAAGCTCAACGCCGGCAGCAAGGTCGTGTTCGGCGCTACCGTCGAACTGGCCGATGTGGAAAGCGATGAAGAGAAGCGCTACCAGATCGTGGGCGACCTGGAGGCCGACATCAAACTCGGCCTGATTGCGATTTCCTCGCCGGTGGCGCGTGCCATGATCGGCAAGAACGAGGGCGACAGCATCGTGATCGACGCTCCGGCCGGGCAGCGCGAGTACGAAATCGTCAGCGTCCAGTACCTGGACTGACCTGACCATGGCCACGGCAACCCTGTTGCTGCCGGCGCGCAGCCGCTTCCCGGCGGCGGCGTTGCCTGATGACGTGGCCAAGGCGCTCGGCCGTGCCGAGCGCAGCCGGGTCGATGCCGGTGAACGGGCCCAGCTGCAGCGGCATTTCCAGCTGCAGCCGGCCGATTGGCCGGTGGCGGCCCTGACCCGCCAGCTCGACGTGGGCGATGCCCACGATGGCGTGTGGCTGCGTGCAGACCCGGCCAACGTGGTCCCGGACATGCACGGCGCCCGGATGATGGGCCATGGCGACACGCTGCGGCTTGAAGCCGACGACGTGGCGGCGTTGCTGCCGGCGCTGCAGCCGCTGTTTGCCGGGTATGGATTCACCCTGGATGCGCCGACGCCGTCGCGCTGGTACCTGCGCCTGCCGCCAGGCACCACGCTGCCGGCGTTCGCCGCGCCCGATGACGTGCTGGGCGATGACCTGTTCGCGCACCTGCCCGAAGGCGACGCCGGGCGTCGCTGGCGGGCGTTGTTGACCGAAGCCCAGGTGGTGCTGCATCAGCACC
>DGIP01000215.1 GCA_002386405.1 Stenotrophomonas maltophilia | reverse complement strand
CCGGGGCAAGGCCGAGGCCGGCGACCGCGCGGGGGGCAAGGGCGGCGGCGGTGGTGGCATGGGTGGCATGGGCGGTGGTGGCGCCGGGATGGGCATGGGCCATGGCCAGGACGACGACAGCAGCCACGCGCGCTGAGCGGGGCGGTGGCTGACTGGGCCGTCGGTTCGACCGCTACATCGCCTGCTACTTCTTGAGTTCCACGATCGGTACGAAGCCGCCATAGATCATCCGCTTGCCGTCGAACGGCATGGGATTGTTGGCCGGATCCATGCGCGGGTCTTTCATCATTTTCTCCATCCCCGCATCGCGGGTGGCCTTGTCCGGCCATTCGATCCAGGAGAACACCACCGTTTCATCGTCCTTGGCTTCGACGGAGCGGAAGAAGTCGGTCTGCTTGCCGTGGGTGACGTCATCACCCCAGCATTCCACCACGCGCAGCGCGCCGAATTCCATGAACACCGAATCGCCTTCGTTGGCGTGTTTGATGAATTTGTCTTTGTTGGCGGTGGGTACGGCCAATACGAAACCGTCTATATAGGACATCTGCAGCCTCCGGTAACCGGTGCGCCACGGCGGGCACCTTCAAGGAATACGACGCGTGGGGGTGCGGGAAATCGACAGTGCCCGTGCCACATGATTCAGGCGGTGATGATTCCGTTAATCCAGCGTATCTGTCCAGATAATCAAAGAGTTAAGTCACTGATTCGCTGCGCTGCAGCGTGGGAAGGGTAAGAAAACCCTTAACGACGGTGAGGAACATCCTGATATTCGCGCGCCGCATTCCGCCTCACTATTCAAGCGCCGGGCAGCAGGCCACCCCAAGGGCCCTGCGGTTTGATGCCAGAGCTGCGTCAGCCGGTGCAATACGGAAGATGGACGCGTTAGCCGACTACTCCCCAAGAGCGGCTTCCCCAGCGCGTGACGCCCTGCAAGGGTATCGTCGTGACCGGATTCCCTTCGCCCTGCCGAACCATTTCGGCGTAAGTCCAGCGGCGACCTCTCGATCACTTCCATTCCACCTGATCCAACGCGTTGTAAACGCGAGGTTCATCGTGTGCCGCGAACACACACCGCACACATCAAAAAATGCAGCGCGCGCGTATATGACACGACGCGTCTGAATGGATGCCAAAAATTCGCGTAGTTGAAAGCGGCTCACTTCAGGGCGCGTTGTGTCGAATAACGGAGAATTTACATTCCCGATGCAGAAGCCGCTTGCGCCACTGCACGTACGTAGAACAGAAAAGGTGTACCCCCATGAAGACTTCCCTGATTGCCCTGGCGCTCGCCGCCGCTCTGCCGTTCGGCGCTTCGGCTGCTGAAGGCCTGTCCTACAACTACGCCGAAGGCGACTACGTCAAGACCAATGCCGATGGTGGCAAGGCCGACGGTTGGGGTGTGAAGGGTTCGTACGGCTTCCTGCCGAACTTCCACGCGTTCGGTGAGTACAACCAGCAGAAGACCGACATCGGCAACTTCAAGGTTGACCAGTGGCGCGTCGGCGTGGGCTTCAACCACGAAATCGCCACCAGCACCGACTTCGTGGGCCGCGTTGCCTACAACAAGTTCGACCCGAAGGAAGGCCTGGACTTCAACGGCTACAGCGCAGAAGCCGGTATCCGCACCGCGTTCGGCCAGCACGCCGAAGTCTACGCAATGGCCGGTTACGAGGATTACAGCAAGAAGCACGGCATCAATCCGGATGGCCAGTTCTACGGCCGCCTGGGTGGCCAGGTGAAGTTGAACCAGAACTGGGGCATCAACGGCGATATCAAGATGGATCGCCACGGTGACAAGGAATGGTCGGTCGGCCCGCGCTTCAGCTGGTAAGCGGCGTCTGATCGCTTCGCTACGCGCGGCATCGGCGTAGCGGCAAGGGCCCGGCACATTGCCGGGCCTTTTTTATGCGCCCGCAGGCGATAATGGATCAGCTTACGGAGAACCCCATGCCCGACTCCAATCCATTGCAACAGCCGCGCGTGGGCTGCGGTGCCGTCATCCAGCGTGCCGATGGTGCGGTGCTGCTGGTCAAGCGCGGCCGCCAGCCCGAGCAGGGCCATTGGGGCCTGCCCGGCGGCAAGCTGGACTGGATGGAAACGCTGGAAGATGCGGTGGTGCGCGAAGTGCAGGAAGAAACCGGCCTGCGCGTGGCGGTGGAGCGCCTGCTGTGCGTGGTCAATCACTTCGAGCCGGCGCTCGAACAGCATTGGGTCGCCCCGGTCTACCTTGCGCGAACGCTGGATGGGGATCAGGCCGCGCGGCTGGAGCCCGAGGCCATCCTCGCGCTGGACTGGTTCGCGCTGGAGGCGCTGCCCGCACCGCTCACCCGCTCGGCCACCGAAGGGTTGGCGCGGCTCTAGCGCCGCGCCGCCGCCCCATCGCCGCGCGCCACCGCTTCCACTTCCTCGCGGCTGGTACACGCAGCATCGCCCGGCGTGGACATCGCCAATGCGCCGTGCGCCGCGCCCAGTTCCACCGCCGCCTGTTCGCCAAGGCCTTCCAGCAGGGCATGCACCACGCCAGCAACGAACGCATCGCCGCCGCCCACGCGGTCCAGCAGGTCCACTTCGCGCGCAGCGGAGACGAACAACGCCTCGCGGTTGCGTAGCGCCCCGGCCCAGCCATTGCGTGCAGCGTTGCTGGCATCGCGCAGGGTGAAGGCCACCGCCTGCAGGTTCGGGAACCGTTCCATCGCCCGCAGTGCGGCCGCATCGGCCGGGCCCACATCCATCGGCGTTTCGCGCTTGCCCAGGTCGGCAAGGTCCATGCCCAGGCAGGCCGCGAACGAGTACTCATCGCCAACCAGCAGGTCGCACTCGGCGGCGATGGCGCAGTTGGCATGCCGTGCCGCATCCGGATCCGGGTGGCTGTTCCACAGGCTGGCGCGGTAGTTCAGGTCGTAGGACACCGCTACGCCATGTCGGCGCGCGGCGCGCACGGCAGCAATGGCCGTCTGCGCGCTGTGCTCGGACAACGCCGCAAAGATGCCACCGGTATGCAGCCAACGCACCCCGTGCACGCCGAACAGCGCGTCCCAGTCGTATTCGTCGGCTTGCAGCTGTGAGGCGGCCGAGTTCGCCCGGTCGGATACCCCCAACGGCGCGCGTACGCCGAAGCCACGCTCGGTGAAGTTCAGCCCCATCCGCGTGTTGCGGCCAATGCCGTCGTACCCGCGCCAGACGATCTGGCTGCTGTCCACGCCGCCGGCCTGGATCAGCTGCTGGGCCAGCAGGCCCAGTTCGTTGCGCGGCAATGCCGTCAGCACCGCCGTGGCATGGCCGAAGGTGCTGCTCAACCCGCGTGCCACGTTGTACTCGCCGCCGCCTTCCCATACCTGGAACTGGCGCGCGTTGCGTATCCGGCCTTCGCCCGGATCGAACCGCAGCATCACTTCACCCAGCGCCATCGCCGCCCAACGTGGGCTGGCGTGGTGGGCCAGCTGGAACTGCTGCGTGCTCATCGTGCCTTGCACCCCAGCAGGGCCAGGTCCACGCCATCGGCCATGCGCCGGTAGCCTTCATCGTTGGGGTGCAGGAAATCGCGGGTGATGGCTTCCGGCAGGAATTCCGGCTTGGCCGGATCACGCAGGATCTGGTCGAAGTCGATCAGCGCATCGAAGCCACTGCGCCCACCGCGCATCCAGGTGTTGAGCGTGGTGCGGGTGTCGGCTGATACGGGCTCGTAGCGGTCCGAGCCGCCGAACGGCGTCATCGTGGCGGCAATGGCGCGGATGCCGTTGCTGTGCAGGCGTTCGGCCACCTGTCGGTAGCCCAGCACCATGTCATCGGCGTTGCGGCCGGCCACCGGCGGGGTGCCGCCGTCATGGCGGATATCGTTGATGCCTTCGAACAGGATCACCCGGTCCACGTGCGGCAGCGCGATCACATCGCGGTCCAGCCGGGCCAGCGCGCTGTGGCTGCGGCCATGGTCCATCACCTTGTTGCCGCTGATGCCGGCGTTGACCAGCACCACCTGGTCCGGGCAGGCCTGCTGCAGGCGGGTAGCCAGCAGCGAAGGCCAATCGCCGTTGCTGCCACGCGTGGCGGTGGCACCTTCGGTGATCGAATCGCCCAGCGCGACCACCACGATCGGCGTGCTGCTGCGCTCGGCCAGCACCGCCGACACCACGTTCTGCCGGTAGGCCAGCTTCACTTTGTCGGCGACCTCGGCCTGGCGGCCGTCGGCAATGCGCAGCGCGGTGCGCCGCACCGCCGGTTGGGTGGGTTCGGGGAAATACACGGTGAGGGAGACATCGGCCAACGCCGGCACCGTCATCGGTACCGGGTCGCTGAGCAGCACCGCGCCCACCGGCACGGTGACTTCGCTGCGCCCGTTGAAGGTCACCAGCCTGGCCGGTGTGGCTGTGCCGGTGCGCTGTGCGGTGGCGCCGCCGATATGCAGCGGCGCCACGCCCAGCTCATTGGTGATGCGGAAGCGCAGCGCGGTGGCCGAGCTGGCCAGGCGCATGTCCTGGCGTACGGTCTGGTTGGCGAACTGCACCGGTGCTTCGGGCGTGCCGTCCTGGCGGTCGGGCGCCGGCGAGGCGGTCCAGGCCGGTACCCAGACCTGGGCCTGGGTGGGCAGCGCCGCGGCGCTGGTGACAAGTGCAAATGAAAGTGCAGTGATCCAGCGCAGCATGGCGGCCCTCCCAGGCGGTCAGCGGTCTATCAGGAGAAGTAGGTGCCGCCGTTGACGTCGACATTGGCACCGGTGATGAAGCCGGCGGCGTCCGAGGCCAGGTACACGGCGGTATCGGCCGCTTCCTGCGGGCGGCCCTGGCGGCGCAGCGGGGTGTTGCCGGCCACCGCGGTACGCACTTCCGGCTTGGTGAACTCATCGTGGAAGCGGGTGGCGATCATGCCGCAGCACAGCGCGTTGACCCGGATGCCGCGCGGGCCCAGTTCCTTGGCCATGGCGCGGGTGAAGGTCATCACCGCGGCCTTGGCGGTGGCGTAGATCGACGCGCCCGGGCCACCGCCATCGCGGCCGGCCTGCGAGGCGAAGTTCACGATCGCGCCGCCTTCGGGCATGTGTGGCACCACCGCGTGGGTGGTCAGGTAGACCGAGCTCATGTTGAGGTCCATCACCTTGTGGAAGAACGCCGGGTCGATCTCGGCCAGCGGGCGGCGCTGCACCATGCCACCGGCCACGTTCACCAGCACATCGATCCGTGGCCCGAACGCGGCCTGGGTGGCGGCAACCAGGCCGGCCACGGCCTGCGCATCGGTCACGTCGGCGCGGTGCACGATGGCGGTGCCGCCGGCAGCCTGCACCTGCTGCAGGGTGTCCTGCGCGCTGGCTTCGTCGTTGGCGTAGTTGATGCACACCTTGGCGCCGGCCGCGGCCAGCTTCAGCGAAATCTCACGGCCGATATCGCGGCCGCCACCGGTGACGATCGCCACCTTGTCCTTGAACTGATTCATTTGGTACTCCAGTGATGCG
The DNA here is from genome assembly GCA_002386405.1 of Stenotrophomonas maltophilia. Lineage (GTDB taxonomy): Bacteria > Pseudomonadota > Gammaproteobacteria > Xanthomonadales > Xanthomonadaceae > Stenotrophomonas > Stenotrophomonas maltophilia_AD. The sequence continues at coordinate 4,294 of DGIP01000215.1, read as the reverse complement.
AGGGGGAAAGGGAAAACGTCAGCGGGAAGGCGGCGCGTCGACCTTCTCGACGCGTCCGGTCACCAGCCACAGGGCGAGCAGGGAAGCGGGCACCAGCGCCGCCACCAGGATGAAAATCGGTGCATAGGAGTCGCGGGTCATCACCGGCACCAGCCAGGTGGTGATCAGCGTGCCGGCCACGGCGGCCATGCCGCCCAGCCCGGCCAGCGAACCTACGGACTTGCCGTTGAAGATGTCGCCGGGCAGGGTCTGGATGTTGCCGATGGCGATCTGGAAACCGAACAGCACGAAGGCAATGGTCACCACCGCCCACACCGGGTCGGTGGCCAGCACCGCGCCCAGCAGGGCAGGGGCCATGATCGCCCCGCCCAGGGTGATTACCCATTTGCGTGCGCGGTCCACGCTCCAGCCGGCCCCGATCAACCGGCCCGACAACCAGCCGCCGCCCAGACTGCCGATCATCGCGCCCACGTACGGCACCCAGGCAAAGATGCCGATCTGCTTGATGTCGAAACCGAAGGTGTCGGCCAGGTAGATCGGCAGCCACGACACGAACAGCCACCAGATCGGATCGATGAAGAAGCGCGTGGTGAGGATGCCCCAGGTCTGCCGGTGCCCCAGCAGCTGGCGCACGTTCGGCACGTACTCGACCTTGGGCACCGCGGGCTGTTCGGCCGGCGCATCCAGGATCAACGCGCGTTCGGCCGCGCTCACCCACGGGTGCTTGTCCGGGCCGGCGCGGTAGATGATCAGCCACGGCAGCAGCCAGACGAAGCCGATGGCGCCGATGAGGATGAACGTGCCGCGCCAGCCCAGCCACAGGAACAACACCGCGATCAGCGGCGCGGAAATGATGGCGCCGATGGACGCGCCGGCATTGAATACGCCCTGGGCCAGGGCGCGCTCGCGCGCCGGAAACCATTCGGCGTTGGCTTTCACCGCACCGGGCCACGCGCCGGCCTCACTGATGCCCAGCATGGCACGCACGATGCTGAAGGACAGGATCGAGTGGGTCACCGAATGCAGCGCGATCGAGATCGACCACACCGCAATCGACAGCGCAAAGCCCATGCGGGTGCCGATGATGTCGAACAGCCGGCCGAACACGAACTGGCCAGCGGCGTAGAACAGCATGAACACGGTGACCAGCAGCGCGTAGTCTTCCTTGGTGGCGCCCACGTCCTTGGAAATCTGCGGCCACATCACCGCCAGTGCGTTGCGGTCGATGTAGTTGATCACCGTGGCCACCGCGATCAGCGCCACGATCAGCCAGCGCACGTAGGAACGGGTTCGGGTGGTCAGGTTCATTTGCCGTCCTTGCCGGTGGCGGTATCGAAGCGCTTCCAGCCACCGCTCCAGTTCCAGCGTTGGCCGTCGGCGCTCACCTCATGGCTGCCGCCCTTGGACGGGTCATCGGCAATGCCCAGCGCCACGCGCTGGCCACCGGCCAGGTCCAGCACCAGCACGCTGGCGTCCTTGCCACGGTAGTGGGCCAGGCGGTCGATGCGGCTGTTGGCGCCGCGCACGGTTTCGGCGGTGCCGTCGTACTGGCCATGCGGTTCCAGCACCCCGTAGAAGGTGGTGGATGCCTGCGCATCCACACGCTGCAGCAGCAGCGGTTCGCGGCGCAGGTTGAAGGAAGGGTCGTTCGCACCGCTCTCGCCGATCAACGCCCGCGCAGGCGCGGTGCTGGCGAAGCGGTAGGTGTAGAAGCGCCCATCCAGCAGCCAGGTCAGGCTGCGCGCCTCGGTGCCCGGTTCACTGGAGGCATCCACCCACACGTGCTGGTAGCCGTTGGCCTTGCCCAGCACCGGGCGGGTGGTCACCGCGGACTGCGCCTTGAAGCCCACGTCCATGATGTGGCCGTTGAAGTGCAGCGGCAGGTCGTAGCGGGCCGGCTTGCTGCCGTCCACGCGCAGCAGGTCCAGCACTACCGGCTGGCCCAGCGAGGGGTGCGAGAGCAAGGCCTGGGTGCGGGTGAAGCTCACGCCGTCGTAGGCACCGTCCATGCGCGCCGACACGATCTGGGTGTCGTCGGTCACCGCGAACAGCAGCGGGGCAGGGGCCAGTGGTTGGCCCTTCTTCCAGTCGCCGCCGAAGTGGCTCTGCTCGTTTACCACCAGCGTGTTGTGCGCCAGCGTCTGCCGCGCCCAGCTGTTGTTCTCGGGCAGGTAGATGCCGCCGGCCTTGGCTTCGATGTTGAGGAAGCGGGCCGCGCCGTAGTCGGTGACCACGCGCTGGCCGTTGTCGTAGAACAGCCAGTTGAGCTTGTCGAAGTGGCCGTGACCCATGCCCTGCTTGGTGTTCTTCATCACCAGCGCCTGGCCGTCTTCCCCGCCCATGCGCAGGATGGCCAGCGCACCTTCGCTGCCGTCAGGGCCATCGCGCAGCAGGGTGGGCACGAAGGCGTAGGGCTTGGCCTTGCCATCGGCCAGCGCCTTGGCCACCTGCAGGCCCTCCGGCGAAAGCAGCACGCGCTTCTGGCCCTTTGCGACCGACAGCAGCCGCGCATCGCCGGTGTTGGCGTAGGCGATGTCGATGCCGGCCACCAGTTCCTCGGTGTCCAGGCCTTTGTCCAGGATCGCATCGTTGATCGGGATGAAGTAGCCGCCGTAGCTGCTCTGCACCAGCGCATCCACCGCCTTGAGCAGCACCCCGTCGCGGCGCTTGAAGATGCCGCGCGCCGGCTCGTTGCGCTGCACCGCGTTGGCGAACAGGATGAAGGGCGCCAGCGCATAGCGCTGGTAGTACGGGCCTTCTTCGTAATAGCCATCGGGCGAGAACAGCTGGTCCACCTGCTTGAGGAAGCCGGCGTTGCCATCGCGCCTGCTGCCCATCAGCGCCTGTTCCACCAGCACCGGGTCGCGCAGCACGTAGCCGGTCATGCCGGTGGCGGCCACCGCCCAGGTGGCGTGGTTGTGGATCTTGTCGAAGTTTTCCGGGTTGCCGCTCAGGAACTGCGCCATCGGCCGGAACACGTTGTCGTCGATGGTGCGGCGCTCATCGGCGCTGAGGCTGTCGCGGATCGCGTCGTAGCCCTGCACCGCGTTGACCAGCCACACCGAATCATTGAGGGTCTGCCAGAACAGGCGGCCGGGAATCTGCCCGCGCCCTTCCGGGTGGGCACCCAGGCCGGGGTAAAGCTTGGCGTACCCGAGGAGTACGTCGCGCGCGAAGTTCGCATACGCCTTGTCACCGGTGAGCCGGTACAGCGCGCCCGCGGCCTGGATGGCCTGGTAATTGCGCTTGTGCTGTTCGTGGGTGTAGCCGCCGCCCTTGTCCTTGGGCACCGGCACATCAATGCCGGCTTTCATCATCGCGCGCACCAGCTTCTCTGCACGCGCCTGTTCCTTGGCGAACATCGGGTAGCCGGCGCCATCGCGGCGCATCTGCTCCCATTGCGCGGCGGTGACCAGCACCGGTGCGCTGCTGGCTTCGGCATCGCGCGTGGCTGCGTTGGGCGCCTGGGCCTGCGCGGCGGGCAGCGCGGCGGCGCTGAAGGTGGCCGCCAGCAGCAGCATCAGGGGCGTGGTACGCGTCATGGCAAAGTCTCGGCTGGGATATCGGACTGCAGCGCCGCCGTAGCGGTGAACGTGGTGTTGCGCAGGCGCAGGTGCGGCTCGCCTGTCTGGTGGGTGAAACGCACCCGGCCGCTGCGCAGCCAGGTGGTATCGCTCAGGTGGGCCTGCTGCACGCCATGCAGGCGCAGGCTGGTGTCGCCCGCGTTGCCCACCTGCTCCAGGCGGCTGCCGCGCAGCGCGAAGGCCGGCCCGAAGGTGCTTTCATCGGTGCCGCCGCGGTAGAGGTTCACCAGCGGGCCACCGATGCGCTGGAACACCGAATCGACGATCTCCACCGTTTCGGCGTTGTAGGTGCCCAGGTCATCAGTCTCGGCGGCGGCGGCGATCACGCTGCCGCTGATGTCGCTCACCGTCACGCCCTGCAGCCGGATCGACGCGGCGAACGTGCCCTTGCCGGTGCTGATCACATCGAAGGCCTTGTTGATGCTCAGGTCGTGGATGCGGCTGTTGGCGATCTCCAGCGTGTAGTCGAACGCCTGGCTGCCCGGCGGTACGCGGATCACCGCGTTGCTGGCGGCATCCGGCGCCAGGCTGCCGTCGATCTCCAGCCCGGCCAGGCGCAGCGAGCCGCCGGGGCGGATCTCGAACAGCGAGGGACGCGAGAAGCGCAGCGTGGCTTTGCCCTTGGCCGGGCCGATCACGCTGAGCGGGTGGTCCACCGCCAGCACCTGGCTGATGCGGTAGTCACCGGGTTGCAGCTGCAGGCGGTCGCC
>DGIP01000151.1 GCA_002386405.1 Stenotrophomonas maltophilia | reverse complement strand
AGCCCCCTCCGGGACACGCCGTGAATCCATCCCTGGAGGCTTGTCAAAAACATCCATGTTTTTGCCAGTCCCTACGGGGGCTGCCCGCCGGCCTCCCCCGAAAGATGGTCGTGGGCGGACGCGAACCGCAGCCACGCAGGGCGTGGCTCTACGCGGTTGATTGCCCACCCCCCCGACCGACCCGCTGACCGATAGCCTTGAAGCCCAAGGCTCTGGCTCCAAAAGCTCCACCCGCCCGCAAAACACCTGCGCCGTTATACTCGGCCCATCGCGACTGTCCTAAAGCCAACCACGCCATGCGTCTGTCCACGATCAAGTTGTCCGGCTTCAAGTCCTTCGTAGACCCGACCACCCTGCATCTGCCCACCAACATGACCGGCGTGGTCGGGCCCAATGGCTGTGGCAAGTCCAACATCATCGATGCCGTGCGCTGGGTCATGGGCGAGAGCTCGGCCAGCCGCCTGCGTGGCGATTCGCTGACCGACGTGATCTTCTCCGGCTCCTCCGCGCGCAAGCCCGTCTCGCAGGCGACCGTCGAACTGATTTTCGACAATACCGACCACACCATCAGCGGCGAGTACGCCTCGTTCAACGAAATCTCGGTCAAGCGCACCGTCAGCCGCGACGGCAGCAGCAACTATTACCTCAACGGCACCAAGTGCCGCCGCCGCGACATCACCGACCTGTTCCTCGGCACCGGCCTGGGCCCGCGCAGCTACTCCATCATCGAACAGGGCATGATCAGCCAGATCATCGAAGCCCGCCCCGAAGACCTGCGCGTCTACCTCGAAGAAGCCGCCGGCATCTCCAAGTACAAGGAGCGCCGCAAGGAAACCGAGACCCGCATCCGCCACACCCGCGAGAACCTCGACCGCCTGGGCGACCTGCGCGAGGAAATCGGCAAGCAGCTCGAACACCTCAAGCGCCAGGCCCGCCAGGCCGAGCAGTACCAGGGCCTGCAGGAAGAACGCCGGGTCAAGGATGCCGAGTGGAAGGCGCTCGAATTCCGCAACCTCGATACCCGTCTTGGGGGCCTGCGCGAAGCGTTGTCCCAGGAAGAAACCCGCCTGCAGCAGTTCATCGCCGAACAGCGCGACGCCGAAGCCCGCATCGAAACCAGCCGCGTGCGCCGCGAAGAGGCCGCCGATGCCCTGAGCACGGCCCAGGCCGAGGTCTACCAGGTCGGCAGCACCCTGGCCCGGCTGGAACAGCAGATCCAGCACCAGCGCGAAATGTCCCAGCGCCTGCACAAGGCCCGCGACGAAACCCAGCAGGCGCTGGCCGAGCTGGGCCAGCACATCAGCGGCGATGAGGCCCGGTTGATGGTGCTGCGTGAAGCCGTTGAGCTGGCCGAGCCGCAGCTGGAACAGCTGCAGGAAGAAAACGAGATCAAGCAGGAATCCCTGCGCGACGCCGAGGCCAAGCTGGCCGACTGGCAGGCGCGCTGGGAAGCGCATACCCGCACCACCTCCGAAGCCTCGCGCGCCGGCGAAGTCGAGCGCACCCGCGTCGACTACCTCGACCGCCAGGTGCTCGAAGCCGATCGTCGCCGCGAAGCCCTCACGTTCGAGCGCACCGGGCTGGACCTGGACGCGCTGGCCGAAGTGTTCGAAGAACTGCAGCTCCAGCACGAAACCCAGAAGGCCTCGCTGGATGGACTGACCGAGCAGGTGGAAGCCCGCAAGGAAGCCGTGGCCGGGCTGCAGGACCGCCAGCGCACCGGGCAGACCGAGTTGGCCGAGATCCGCAAGCAGGCCCAGGCCGCGCGTGGCCGCCTGTCCTCGCTGGAAACCCTGCAGCAGGCCGCGCTCGGCCAGGAGCAGGGCGCAGCCGTGGCCTGGCTCAAGCAGCACGGGCTGGATTCGGGCGCGCGCGTGGGCGAACGGCTCACAGTGGAAAGCGGCTGGGAAAACGCCGTGGAAAGCGCGCTGGGGCAGCTGATCGAGGGCGTGCTGGTGGACGCCCCGGAACAGCTGGTCGGCGCGCTGGCCGAGCTGGGTGACGGGCGCATCGCGCTGGTCTCGGCCGACCAGGGCCCGCTGCAGGTCGCCCCGACCTCGCTGGCGGCCAAGGTAGAGGGCCCCACCGCGATCCGCCGGCTGCTGGCCCGCCTCCACGCCGCCGAGGACCTGGAACAGGCGCGGGCACTGCAGGCTTCGCTGGGCGAAGGTGATTCGGTGATCACCCGCGGCGGCGAACGCCTGGGCGAAGGCTGGGTGCGCGTGTCGCGCTCGGGCGCGGCCAAGCAGGGCGCGCTGCTGCGCGAACGCGAAATCGTCAGCCTGCGCGAACAGATCGATACCCTGCAGGAACGCGAAGCCGAACTGGAAAACCGGCTGGCCGGATTCCGTGACCAGCTGCTGGCCGGCGAACAGCAGCGCGAAGACGCCCAGCGCCAGCTGTACGTGGCGCACCGCAGCGTGTCCGAACTCGGTGGCCAGCTGCAGAGCCAGCAGGGCAAGGTCGAGGCCGCCCGCGCCCGCATCGACCGCATCGAAGGCGAGCTCTCGCAGCTGCTGGAGACCCTGGACGCCAGCCGCGAACAGGTGCGCGAAGCACGTGCACGCCTGGATGAAGCGGTCAACAGCATGGGCGACCTGGAATCGGTCCGGCATGCGCTGGAAAGCGAACGCCGCCAGCTCGGCGAAGCCCGCGACCGCGCCCGCGAAGCCGCGCGCAGCGTGCGCGAGAGTTCGCATTCGCTGGCCCTGACCCTCGAATCGCAGCGTACCCAGGTGGCCTCGCTGAGCCAGGCCCTGGAGCGCATGAGCACCCAGCGTGGCCAGCTCGACTCGCGCCTGGGCGAACTGCATTCGCAGCTCGACGACGGCGATTCGCCGGTGCTGACCCTGGAAGCCGAACACCAGAACGCCCTGGGCGAGCGCGTACGCGCCGACCGCGTGCTGGGCGAAGCGCGCACGCTGCTGGAAGGCATCGACGCCGAACTGCGCACGTTCGAACAGACCCGCCACCAGCGCGACGAGCAGGCCCTGGCCCAGCGCGAGCGCATTTCCCAGCGCAAGCTCGACCAGCAGGCGCTGGTGCTCAGTGCCGAACAGCTCACCGCCTCGGTCGAGAAGGCCGGGTTCGTGCTGCAGGATGTGATCAACACCCTGCCCGAAGATGCCCGCATCAGCGACTGGGAACAGACCGTGCACCAGATCGACGGCCGCATGCGCCGGCTGGAGCCGGTCAACCTGGCCGCCATCCAGGAATACGGCGAGGCCTCGCAGCGCTCGGAGTACCTGGATGCGCAGAACACCGATCTGACCACCGCGCTGGAAACCCTGGAAGACGCCATCCGCAAGATCGACCGCGAAACCCGCGGCCGCTTCAAGGACACCTTCGACCGCGTCAACGCCGGCGTCCAGCAGCTGTACCCGCGCCTGTTCGGCGGCGGCCATGCCTACCTGGAACTGACGGGTGAAGACCTTCTCGACACGGGTGTGACCATCATGGCGCGCCCGCCTGGCAAGCGGGTGTCCAGCATCTCGCTGCTGTCCGGCGGCGAGAAGGCGATGACCGCGGTGGCGCTGGTGTTTGCGATCTTCCAGCTCAACCCCGCGCCGTTCTGCCTGCTGGACGAAGTGGACGCGCCATTGGATGAAGCCAACGTGGGCCGCCTGGCCAACATGGTCAAGGAAATGAGCGAGAAGGTGCAGTTCCTGTTCGTGAGCCACAACAAGGCCACGATGGAGGCAGCGCACCAGCTCTCGGGCGTGACCATGCGCGAGCCGGGCGTCAGCCGCCTGGTCAGCGTGGACCTGGAAGAGGCGGCACGATTGGCGGGCGCGGCCTGACGTGCCATGCTTACCTGAACGTATTTAGCCGGAGACCCCTCGAATGTCCGACATGGCAATGCTCCGCATCGGCATCCTGGCCGCCGGCCTGCTGCTGATTGCTGCGATCTTCCTGTTTGGCCGGCCGCGGAAAAAATCGCAGGGCCGCCGCGTGGAAGGTGCCGAAGGTGCCGCAGGCCAGCGCCGTGAGCCGCTGCTGGGCGAACAGGAAGCGGGTGCCGCTGGCGCCGGCTTCACCGACGAGAACGGCGTGACCCAGGCCGAACTGGGCCTGCCCGAGGTGGATGCCAGCCCGGCCAGCGACCTGGGCAAGCGCGCCACCCAGGATTTCGACAAGATCGTCTCGCTGTTCGTGGCGGCCCGCGCCGGTGAGGTGCTGCGCGGCGAAGATATCGTGGTGGCCGCGGAAAAGACCGGCCTGGTGTTCGGCCACATGAACGTGTTCCACCGGCTGGTGGAAGGCCACCCCGAGCGCGGCCCGATCTTTTCCATGGCCAGCATCATGAAGCCGGGCAGCTTCGACATGGCCACCATCCGCGAGATGGAAACCCCGGCCATCGCGTTCTTCCTGACCCTGCCGGCGCCGATGACCGCGTTGGATGCCTGGGAAAAGATGCTGCCGACCGTGGAGCGCATGGCCGAGCTGCTCGATGCCGTCGTGCTTGACGACAGCAAGGCCAGCCTGGGCCGCCAGCGCATCGCGCACATCCGCGACGAGCTGCGCGCGTACGACCGGCAGCACCAGGCGCCGCCACTTACGAAAGCTCCGCGTTGGTAACGGGTGCCGGGAAACGTCTGGGGCCGGCGCGGTAGGGTCGGTTCCCAAACGACTGCCGTCTACGGTGATTGGCACGGTGACGCATGAACCTCTGGCGGAGACGGCCTTTGCTCCGTCCATGGTCATGCGTTACCGGACGTTGAAGCGCTGCGTGCGGTCGTTCGGGAACCGACCCTACCGCCGCCTCACCCGTTCAATCCAACGACCGCTGCAAATGCTTCGCGGAACGCGGCCATTTCGGCTTCGGTACCCACGCTGACGCGGACCACCTGCGGCCAGATCGGCCAGCTGCGGCCGATCACCACGCCACGCTCGGCCATCGCCTTGGTGAACGCCGCGCCATCGCGCTGCACATCGACCATGAAGCAGTTCGCCTCCGTCGGCAGGCAACGGAAACCGCGCTTTTCCAACCACTGCACCGTGGCCTGGCGCACCCGGGTGTTCTGCTCGCGCCGCTGTTCCACCAGCCCGGGCTCACGCAGGCTCGCCAACCCTGCCGCCAGAGCGGTCACCGGCAGCGGGTTGTCGCCCAGGCTGGCCAGCTCGCGCAGCCGGTCCGGATGTGCGGCGGCCACGCCCAGGCGCAACCCGGCCATGCCGTACAGCTTGGAGAACGTGCGCAGCACGATCACGTCATCGCGCTGCATCACCTGCGCGATCACCGAGCGCTGCGCGCTGAACTGCAGGTAGGCCTCGTCCACCAGCAGGCGCGTCTGCGCCGGCTTGTTGGCCAGCAACCAGGCAATGTCGTCGGCGGGCGTGATCGAGCCGGTGGGATTGTTGGGATTGCACAGGTACAGCAACCCGGCGTTGACCCGCGTGGCCGCATCGACCATCGCGCGCACGTCGTGCGCACCATCGGCACGCAGCGGCACCTTCTCCACCGTGGCCCCGCGTGCGGCCGCCAGGTCCCCCAGGCTTTCGAACGTCGGGTCGGCCACCACCAGCCCGGCGCTGGGCGAGGTCCAGACCACGGCGGCACGGTTCAACGGTTCGCTGGAGCCGGGGAACAGCCGCACGCGGTCCGCAGCCAGGCCTTCCTGCTGCGCGAACGCATCGCGCAGCTCGCCGGCCAGCGCGAACAGGTAGCGCCCGCTGTCGGCCACGATGTCGCGGGCGGCGGCCTGCGCGGCAGCGGAAGGGCCGTACGGACTTTCGTTGAAGTTGAGCAGCACCGGACCGGCACCGGCCGCACGGGCGGGCAGGGCGGGGCTGGCGGTCGCAGGCCCCAGGCCGATACCGGACAGGGCCAGGCCGGTACCGGCCAGCTGCAGGAAGGAACGGCGGGACGAGACGGTCGATGACATCGCGGGAACACCGAAGGCGGGACAATGCCGGCACGCTAGCGCCACGCGGCGGGGCAGGCAAGGCATGGCATCGATTCTGCGACGCGATCTCGTGGGTCACCTGCTTCCGGCGCGCGCTCGGGTGGCCGTGTTGGGCCGCAGCGCCTAAAATTCACAGCCCTTCCAGGATGCCTGTCGCATGAGTCCCAGCCCCGCCCAACGTGCCGAGATCCTGCGCCGCCAGATCGACGAGGCCGGCAAGGCTTACTACGACCGCGATGAGCAGCTGATTCCCGACGCCGAGTACGACCGCCTGGTGCGCGAGCTGGAAGCGCTGGAACAGGCCCACCCGGAGCTGGTGAATGCCGATTCGCCGACCCAGCGGGTGGGTGGCAAGGCGGCCTCGCGCTTTGCCGAGGTGCGCCACGCGGTGCCGATGCTGTCGCTGGGCAATGCCTTCAGCGATGAGGAAGTGCAGGATTTCGTGCGCCGCATCGCCGAGCGCCTGCGCCGCGATGTCGTGCGTTTTTCCGCCGAACCCAAGCTCGACGGCCTGGCCATCAGCCTGCGTTACGAAGACGGCCGGTTCGTGCAGGGCGCCACCCGTGGCGACGGCACCACCGGTGAGGACGTCAGCGCCAACCTGCGCCAGATCAAGGTGATCCCGCACACGCTGCAGGGCAGTGGCTGGCCGCAGGTGCTGGAAGTGCGCGGCGAGGTCTACATGGCCCGCGCCGATTTCGAGGCCTACAACGCCGATGCGCGCCTCCACGAAGGCAAGGTGCTGGCCAACCCGCGCAATGCCGCCGCCGGTTCGCTGCGCCAGCTCGACCCGAAGATGAGCGCGCGGCGCAAGCTGAGCTTCTACGCCTACGGTATCGGCGACGTGCAGGGCGGTGAACTGCCGCCGACCCATTCGGCCACGCTGGCCCAGCTCAAGGAGTGGGGCTTCCCGGTCAGCGAGCTGTGCCAGGTGGTGGAAGGCAGCGAGGGCCTGCTGGCCTATTACCGTGACATCGGCGAACGCCGCGACGGACTGGCCTTCGACATCGATGGCGTGGTTTACAAGCTCGACGACCGTGCCGGCCAGGAGGTGATGGGCTTCGTGTCGCGCGCCCCGCGCTGGGCCATCGCGCACAAGTTCCCGGCGCAGGAGCAGACCACCACGGTGGAAGCGATCGAAATCCAGATCGGGCGTACCGGCGCGGCCACGCCCGTCGCGCGCCTGCATCCGGTCGCGGTGGCCGGTGTGATCGTCTCCAACGCCACCCTGCACAACGCCGACCAGATCGAGCGGCTGGACGTGCGCGTGGGCGATACGGTGATCGTGCGCCGTGCCGGCGATGTGATTCCCGAAGTGGTCAGCGTCATCGCCGACCGCCGCCCGGCGGGCACCTCGCCGTGGCGCATGCCCACCCAGTGCCCGGTATGTGGCGCGGAGATCGTGCGCGAGGAAGGCGCGGCCGCCTGGCGCTGCTCCGGCGAGCTGAGCTGCCCGGCGCAGCGCAAGGAAGCCATCGCGCACTTCGCCTCGCGCCGCGCGATGGATATCGACGGGCTGGGCGGCAAGTACATTGAAACCCTGGTCGATGCCGGGATCGTGCGCGGCGTGGCCGACCTGTACCGGATCACCCGCGACCAGTTGCTGCAGCTGAAGCTGGTGCTGGACGCCGAATCGCCGCAGGCATTGGCCAACCAGATCGGCCTGCACCTGCCGCCCGAAGGCAGTGGCCAGTACCTGCGCGACGTGTTGGCACTGGATGCCACCGACGACAGCTGGCGCGCCCGCGCCCTCGCACTGGAAGCGACCTTCAGCTGGAACACGAAGAAGATCGCCACCAAGTGGGCCGACAATCTCATCGCCGCGATCGACGCCAGCCGCACCACCACGCTGGATCGGCTGCTGTTCGCGCTGGGCATCGAGCACGTGGGCGAAAGCACCGCCAAGGCGCTGGCCACCTGGTTCGGTGACCTGGAACTGATCCGCCACTTGCCGTGGCCGCTGTTCAAGCGCGTGCCGGATATCGGCGGTGAAGTAGCACGGTCGCTGGGCCACTTCTTCGAACAGCCGGGCAACCAGGAGGCGATCGACGCGTTGCTGCAGGTCGGGCAGGTACGCATCAGCGACGCCCACCCGCCCAGCGCCAAGCTGCGCGACGGGTTGGACTTCGCGCAGTTGCTGGTCGAGGCCGAAATTCCCGGGATCACCCGCCTGCGCGCGGAAAAGCTGGCGGCCATGCTGCCCGATGCCGCCAGCGTGCTGGATGCCGAACCTGTGCAGCTGGTCGCCGCCGGCCTGCCCAATGAGGTGGCGCTTGGCGTGGCCGACTGGCTCGACCGCGAAGGGCATGGGCCGATGCTGCTCAAGGCCGATGCGTACCGGCGTACCTTGCTGGAGCGCGCCCCGGAGGCGACCGGCCAAAGCGAAGGGCCGCTTGAAGGCCAGACCGTGGTGTTGACCGGCACGCTCGCCCAGATGACCCGCGACGAGGCCAAGGAGCGCCTGGAAGCGCTTGGCGCCAAGGTCGCCGGCAGCGTCTCGAAGAAGACCTCGTTCGTCGTCGCCGGCACCGAGGCAGGCTCCAAACTCACCAAGGCCACCGAACTGGGCATCGATGTCTGGGACGAAGACCGCCTGGTCGCGTTCCTGGCGGCCAACTGAAAACGGATTGAATCCCCATGCAGACCTCCCCCCTCGACTTCCGCCTCGCCACCGTCGCCGACACCGAACTGGTGGTCGGCCTGATGCGCGAGTTCTACGCCGAAGACCACCTGGACTTCGACGAAGCGCGCGTGCGCCGCGCGCTGGCCGCACTGCTGGAAGATCCGCGCAACGGCGAAGTGCTGCTGTGGCTGTCCGAAACCGGTGAAGTGGTGGGCCACGCCGCGCTGGCCATGGGCTTCAGCCTGGAGCAGGGCGGTCACTTCGCGCTGCTGGATGAGCTGTACCTCAGCCATGCCGCACGCGGCCGTGGCCGCGGCAAGCAGGCGCTGGCCATCCTGGAACAGCGCGCCAACGCGCGCGGGGTGGAGCGCATGCGGCTGGAGGTGAACCACCACAACGAACTGGCGCGCCGGTTGTACCTGGCCACCGGCTATGTCGATGACACCCGCAGCCTGCTCACCCTGCGGCTGGCCGACCGCCTGCGGGACGCACGCGCGTGATCGCCGCGCTGCGCCAGCGTGCGGCGTTGAACGCACTGATCCGTGCGTTCTTTGCCGAGCGCGACGTGCTGGAAGTCGAAACACCGATCCTCTCCGAGGCCGGCAACACCGAACCCAACATCGACAGTTTCCACACCCGTTTCAGTGGCCACGTCGATGCGGGCATCGCCCAGCGTTGGCTGCGCACCTCGCCCGAGTACCCGCTCAAGCGCCTGCTCGCGGCGGGCGTGGGCGACTGCTACGAGCTGGGCCGGGTGTTCCGCAATGGCGAAGCGGGCGGCCGCCACAACCCCGAGTTCACCATGCTCGAGTGGTACCGGGTGGGTTGGGACCACCACCGCCTGATCGACGAAACCGTGGCACTGGTACGCGCGGCGCTGGCGCAGGTCGGGCGCGAAGCGACACTGCAGGTGCTCGACTATCGCAGCCTTTACCAGGCGCACGTGGGGCTGGATCCGTTCGAGGCCAGCCTGGAGCAGCTGCAGGCGCCGCTGGCCGGGGTTTGCATCGACGCCGACGGCCTGACCCGCGACGACTGGCTGGACCTGTTGATGACCCACTGCATCCAGCCGCATTTCGGTGATGACCAGATGACGGTGGTGCACGACTGGCCGGCCAGCCAGGCCGCACTGGCGCGGGTGCGGCCGGGCACGCCGCCGCTGGCCGAACGCTTCGAGCTGTACCTGGGCGCGGTCGAGCTGGCCAACGGCTATCACGAGCTGAACGATGCCGATGAACAGCGCGCCCGCTTCGTGCGTGACCACGCGGTGCGGCAGGCACGCGGCGCCATGCTGCCGCCGCTGGACCAGCGCCTGCTCGATGCATTGCCCGCGCTGCCCGATTGCGCCGGCGTGGCGGTTGGCGTGGATCGCCTGTTGATGGCGATGAATCGCACCGCCCGGATTGCCGATGTGCTCGCGTTCGATTTCGCCCACGCCTGATTGCAGTGAAGTCGCCATGAAAGTGCCTTGCGCGGGTCGCGTGATGATGCTCTGATCACACCCGATGTCGGATGGTGGCGACGTAATCGTTCAGTGGCGGCGGGTATGGAGTTGATGAATCGGGTGGAAGCTGCTGCACCAACGCCGTCCGCGTCGATGTGGCGCCTGCCGGCGTTGGGGCTGGTGCTGTTTGCTTCCTGCCTGCCGCTGTCGGCGTGGGCCGAGACCGGCTATGCCGGGCAGGTGGTGCGCTGCCAGTCGCGCGACATGGAGTGGGTGCATTGCGACATGCCGGTCGCCAACGGCGTCGACCTCATCCGCCAGCTGTCCGACAACAACTGCATCCGCGGTTCGGAGTGGGGCACCGACCGCACCGGCGTCTGGGTGACGCTGGGGTGCCGGGCCGAGTTCCGCAGCCGTGGCGCGCCCGGTGCCAGCACCGGTGGCGAACGCAAGGTGCGCCGGGTGTTGCGCTGCGAATCCAATGGCCGCCCGCAGAGCTGCCCGGTGATCCTGCAGGGCGCGCCGGTGCGGCTGCTGCGCCAGCTGTCGGCGATGCCGTGCCGGGAAGGGCACAGCTGGGGCGTCAAACGCAACGAGGTGTGGGTCACCCGGGGCTGCCAAGGCGATTTCGAGGTGGGTGCCGCCGACGGCAGTGGCTTCCTCGATGTGCCACGCGCCCTGGTCTGCGAATCCAAGTCGCGCCAGCGTCGCTTCTGCGGGGCCGGCATCAGCAAGAGCGCCACCCTGTCCAAGCAACTGTCCGGCAGCCCCTGCGAGGAAGGCCGCGACTGGGGCTGGGACGCCCGCGGGGTGTGGGTCGACAACGGCTGCCGCGCCGAATTCCATGTGAATTGAGCGCCCGTTACAATGACGGGATGAACGCATCCCCCGACATCGATTACGCCCGCTACGACCACATCCGTCCGATCCTGTGGACCGGTGATTCCCTGCAGCTGCTCGACCAGCGCAAGCTGCCGTTCGTGGTGGAACACGTGGAATGCCGTGACAGCGACGCGGTGGCCGAGGCCATCCACGCGCTGACCGTGCGCGGCGCGCCGGCCATCGGCATTGCCGCTGCCTGGGGCGTGGTGCTGGCGGCGCAGCAGGTGCAGGCCGACGATGGCGCGCAGGCGCTGGCCAAGTTGGAACCGGCGCTGCAGCGCCTGAACGCTTCACGCCCGACCGCGGTCAACCTGGCCTGGGCGCTGGCACGCATGCGCCGCGCCGTGGCGCCGGCCGGTGCCGACTGGGCGCAGGTGCTGGCCCGCGAAGCGCAGGCCATCGCCGAAGAAGACCTGGCCGCCAACCGCCACATGGGCGCGCTGGGCGCCGGCCTGATCGACGCCGGCAGCGGCGTGCTGACCCATTGCAACACCGGCTCGCTGGCCACCGCCGGCTGATCCATCGCC
>DGIP01000150.1:442-4640 GCA_002386405.1 Stenotrophomonas maltophilia | reverse complement strand
CAGGGCCTGGCCGCCGCTGAAAGCGCACTGATCCGCCGTGCCGAAGCCGCCGCCCGCAGCGCCGATTTCACCGCCGCCGGCACCTGGCTGGCCGAAGCGGCCAAGGTGCGCGATTCGGCACCCACCATTGCCGATGCGTTCGAACGGATCGAGGCGATCCGCGCCGCTACGCTGGTGCGCCTGCGCGACGAGGGCCTGCGCGACCTGGGCAGCCCGCAGGGGCTCAAGCCGGCGCGGCAGAAGCTGGAAGACGCGCTGCGCATCGCGATGCCCGGCGACCCGGTGGTGGCCCAGCTGCGCGAGCGCATCGAACTGGCGACCCATTACGGCAGTTTCCGCCCGCGCCAGGTGTTCAGCGATGCGCTGCGCGATGGCGGGCGTGGCCCGCAGATGATCGTGGTGCCGCATGGCGGGTTCCAGATGGGCGCCGGCGATGCGGAGCCGGGCGCCAGCGATGCGGAGAAGCCCTCGCATTACGTGCGCTTCGACCGCGGCTTCGCGATGGCGATCACCGAAGTGACCGTGGCCGACTACCGCCGCTACGTGCAGGCCAGCAACGCCCGGCCGCGCGCCACCCGACGTGGCCATTCGATCATCTACGACGAACGCAGCGGCAACTTCACCCGCAGCAGCGGGGTGGACTGGCGCTCGGGCTACGACGGCACCCCGGCCATCGCCAATTCGCCGGTGATGCACGTGAGCGTGCGGGATGCCGAGCACTACGCGATGTGGCTCTCCGAACAGACCGGGCGCTCCTACCGGCTGCCCAGCGAGGCCGAATTCGAGTACGCGCTGCGTGCCGGCACCAGTGGCCGCTATCCATGGGGCAACGAGGGCACGCCGCCGCCGTTGTCGGGCAACTTCACCGGCGGCGAAGACGTATCGCCCTCCGGCCGACGCTGGTTCAACGCGTTCGTCGGCTATGGCGATGGCTGGTGGGGCCCGGCCCCGGTGGCCACCTTCGAACCCAACGCCTGGGGCCTGCACGACATGGCCGGCAATCTCAGCGAGTGGGTGGCCGACTGCTGGCACGCCAGCTACCGCCGGGCCCCGGCCGATGGCGTGGCCTGGTTCAACCCGGGCTGCCGGCAGCGGGTGATCCGCGGCGGCAACTGGGCCAATGCCCCCGAACAGACCCGCGCGGCCTGGCGGCAATCACAGGATTCGGACACGACCAGCGCCAGGATCGGCTTCCGCCTGGTCCGAGGTATCTGAACCCTCGGCTTGGCGCTAGGATTGCCCCCAATGCCGGCAGGGCGTGCCGGCCCCAACAGGAACCAGGACGATGAGCAGCGATCCCTATGGCGGTCAGCAGCAACGGGCACGCCGCCCGGGCCTGTTCGGCAACATCCGCTGGTGGGTGCTGCTGGCCTTCGCCGGTTACGCCGCCTTCTACTGGTTCTCCAACCGTAGCGTGGACCCCTACACCGGTGAGAGCGTGCTGATCGACAGTTCGCTCGATGCCGACCAGGAAAAGGCGCTCGGCCTGCAGGCCTACCAGCAGATCCTGGCCGAGGAGCGCCCGCTGGATCCCAACGCGCAGATATCGCGCGACGTGCGCGCCATCGCCGAACGTCTGATCCGCAAGGTGGACGTGGTGGAAACCGCGCTGGCCGAAGAGCATGGCCTGAAGCCGGCGCACTTCTCGCGCGACTTCGAATGGGAAGTCAACGTGATCCAGTCCGACCAGGCCAACGCGTTCTGCCTGCCGGGCGGCAAGATGGCGGTATACACCGGGCTGGTGCCGGTGGCACAGACCCAGGATGCGATGGCGGTGGTGATGGGCCATGAAATCGCCCACGCGCTGCTGCGCCATGGTGCCCAGCGCATGGCCCAGCAGAAGCTCACCCAGATCGGCCAGATGGCCGGTGCGGCCAGCGGCATGGACCCGCAGCAGCAACAGATGGTGATGTCGGCGATGGGCTACGGCTACCTGCTGCCGTATGCGCGCAGCCACGAAACCCAGGCCGATGAAGTGGGCCTGATGTTGGCGGCCGCTGCCTGTTTCGACCCGCGCGAAGCGGTGCCGCTGTGGGAACGGATGGGCCAGGCCAGTGGCGGCCAGGCGCCGCCGGAATTCTCGTCCACCCATCCCAACCCGGGCACGCGCATCCAGAACCTGCAGGCGCTGATGCCCAAGGCCATGGAATACCGCCAACGCTACTGCGAATCAGCCGGCGCGCCCGCAACGCAATAACGTGGGCGAAACGCGTACGCGACCTGCTCGGACACGCATGGCGTGTCCCTACGAGCCGGAACCGCCCGTGTCTTTGACCACCACGTCAATCACCCCATCCTGCACCCGGGCCTTCAACGTATCGCCCGGGGAAACGTCCAACGGTGATCGCACCAGGCGCCCATCCTGCTCACGGGTCAGGATCGCGTAACCGCGCGCCACCGTAGCCAACGGGCTCACTGCCTCCATCGAACGCGCCAACGCGCGCAGGCGCACCGTATCGCGCTGCAGTTGCCGCGCCATCGCCGCCTCCGCGCGTGGCTGCACCCGCAACAGGCGCTGCTTCAGCGCATCCAGCTGGCGTTGCGGGTGGCCATTGCGCAGCACCACCGCCGCATGCCGCAGCCGTGCCAGGCGGCGCTCATGCTGCTGCTGCCACGCGCCGGCCAGGCGCCGGGCCAGATCCTGCTGCCGACGCTGCAGCAGCTGCAAGCGGTTCTGCGGGCTCTGTGCGTTGAGCCGCAGCAGCGCACGGTCCGCACGCTGCATGGCCTGGCTCAGCCCATGCCGCTGCAGCTGCACCAGCCGCGCGGCGAACCGGCGCAGGCGCAGCTGCAGGTCGCGCTGGTCCGGCACCAGCAGTTCGGCGGCCACCGACGGCGTGGGCGCGCGCAGGTCGGCGGCGAAATCGGCCAGGCTGAAGTCGGTTTCGTGGCCCACCGCCGACACCACCGGCGTGCTGCTGGCAGCGATGGCGCGCGCCAGCTGTTCGTCGTTGAAGGCCCACAGGTCTTCCATCGAGCCGCCGCCGCGGGTAAGCAGGATCACGTCGTAACGGCCGCTGGCGTCGGCGCTGCGCAGCAGCGCGGTGATCTGTGCGGCGGCGCTGTCGCCCTGCACCAGGCTGGGCAGCAGGTCCACCTCCAGCAGCGGGAAGCGGCGCTCCAGCACGCTGAGCACGTCGCGTACGGCGGCGCCGGTGGGCGAGGTGATCACCGCCAGCCGCCGCACATGTGCGGGCAGGGTGCGCTTGCGTTCCGCAGCGAACAGGCCTTCAGCCTCCAGCCGCGCCTTGAGCTGTTCGTAGGCACGGCGCAGCGCGCCTTCGCCGGCTTCTTCCATGTGGTCGAGCACCATCTGGTACTCGCCGCGCGCTTCGTACAGGGTCAGCCGGCCGCGCGCGAGCACGCGCATGCCTTCGCGCGGCACGAACTTCAGCCACTGGCTCTTGGGCTTGAACAACGCAGCGCGGATCTGCGCGCGTGCGTCCTTCAACGTGAAGTACATGTGGCCCGAGGCCGGGCGGGTCACGCTGCCCAGCTCGGCTTCCACCCACACCATCGGGAACGTGCCTTCCAGCAGGTCGCGGGCCAGGATGTTGAGCTGGCTGGGCGTGAGGATCTGCGCGCTACGGTCCATGGACGGTCAAACGGTACGAACGGACGCCCATGGTCGCATGCCGGGGCGAGCTGCGTGTGTGCGGCGCTCAGCCGGCGTTGTCGAGCCGGGCGTGCTGCTGCAGCGCCCATTGCACGTGTTCGCGTACCAGCGCGGAGTCGTGGCCGGCGCGCGCGTGCAGCGCGGCCAGCGTATCCGCATGGCCCGGCGCATTGCCCAGCGCCACCGCGATGTTGCGCAGCCAGCGTTCATGCCCGCTGCGGCGGATCGGGCTGCCTTCGGTGCGGCGCAGGAACTCGTCTTCCTCCCACGCGAAGAGCTCTGCCAGGGTGGCGGTGTCGAGTGCATTGCGGGCGCGGAAATCCGGCTCGTCGGTACGCCGCGCGAACTTGTTCCAGGGGCATACCAGCTGGCAGTCGTCGCAGCCGTAGATGCGGTTGCCCATCAGCGGGCGCATGTCTTCGGGAATGGCGCCATCGTGTTCGATGGTGAGGTAGGAAATGCAGCGCCGCGCATCCAGCCGCTGCGGCGCGATGATCGCCTGGGTGGGGCACACGTCGATGCAGCGGGTGCAGGTGCCGCAGTGTGCGCTGGCCGGCGCATCCACCGGCAGCGGCAGGTCGA
>DGIP01000150.1:0-222 GCA_002386405.1 Stenotrophomonas maltophilia | reverse complement strand
CCACCGGCAGCGGCAGGTCGATGTAGATCTCGCCCAGGAAGAACCACGAACCGCCCTGGCGGTCGATCAGGCAGGTGTGCTTGCCGATCCAGCCCAGCCCGGCGTTGCGCGCCAGGGCGCGCTCCAGCACCGGGGCGGAATCGACGAACACGCGGTAACCGAACGTGCCGATCTCCGCGGCCAGCGCATCGGCGAACTTCTGCAGGCGGTTGCGCATCAGCT
>DGIP01000046.1 GCA_002386405.1 Stenotrophomonas maltophilia | reverse complement strand
GAACTTGGCCGGGCCGTCTTCCAGCGCCACGCCACGGGAGAGGCGGTCGACGATGCTGTCGGGCACCTTCTCTTCGCCTTCCGGGGCACGCACGCGCACGACGTATTCGCGCTCGACCTCGTAGGAGGGGTGCATCATCGCGTTGGCCAGCTCACCATCGGTGGTGGCCAGCAGCAGGCCGGTGGTGTTGATGTCCAGGCGGCCGATGGCGATCCAGCGCGCGCCCTTCAGGGCCGGCAGCGCTTCGAACACCGTCGGGCGGCCTTCGGGATCTTCGCGGGTGGTCACTTCGCCTTCGGGCTTGTTGTAGGCCAGCACGCGCGAGGTTTCGGTCAGCGCGGTGGCAACAAAGCCACGGCCGTCCAGTTCAACCTTGTCGCCGCTCTTGATCGACTGACCGGTCTGGGCGACTTCGCCATTGACCTTGACCAGGCCATCGGCGATGCGCTGTTCCAGCGCGCGGCGCGAGCCGAGGCCGGCCTGGGCCAGCACCTTGTGCAGGCGCTCTTCGAGCTTGGGCTGTTCGGTTTCGTTTTCGCGCTTGAGCGAAAGCTTGTTCAACGACAGCTTGCGGGGGGTGTCACTCATTTACTTGGCTCCGGCCGGCGACGGTTTCGTCGGCCTCTGGTTCGGGATCGGCTTCGTCAACAGCCACGGTCGTCTTCGCGACGGCGTTGTTTTCGGTTTCGTTCTGGTGCGCCGCGCGGGTTCCCGGCACGGTATCGGGGTCGCCATCGCTGGCGGTCGTATCCGCGTCGTCGTCGGGGAGCGACAACGGCGCATGGGATGGGGTATCGCTATTGTCCGACTCGGCGTCCTGTTCCGCCAGTCGCGCGGCCATCAGGGCGGCGCGGGCGGCGGAACGGGCGGTGGCCGGATCGGACTCCGGGATGGTTTCCGGTTCCGGTTCGGTGCCCTGATCGTTCAGCCAGGCAGGGCCTGGCTCTACGTCGTTGGCATCACCCGGGGGCGTTGCGTCCGGGCCCGCCACGCCTGCGGTGATCCGGCCGGCCAGCTGGCCGTCGTTGTCCAGCGGCAGCTGCGGCTCCAGCTCGCCCAGGTCGCGCAGCTCGGACAGCGGCGGCAGTTCGTCCAGGCGCTTCAGGCCGAAATAGTCCAGGAAGCCCTTGGTGGTACCAAACAGCGCCGGCTTGCCGGGCACGTCGCGGTGGCCGATCACGCGGATCCATTCGCGTTCTTCCAGCGCCTGGATGATGTTGCTGCTGACCGCCACGCCACGGACCTGTTCGATCTCGCCGCGGGTGATCGGCTGGCGGTAGGCAATCAGCGCCAACGTTTCCAGGGTGGCACGGGTGTAGCGGGTCTTGCGTTCGGTCCACAGCCGGGTGATGAAGCCGTGCACTTCGTTGGTGACCTGGAAGCGGAAGCCGGAGGCGACCTCGACCAGCTCCACGCCGCGGTCGGCGCAGCCTTCGCGCAGCAGTTCCAGCGCGCGTTCGATGCTGCCCGGCGGGGCCGGCTCCTCTTCCGGGAACAGGCCCTGCAGCTGGGCCAGGGTCAGCGGCTGGCTGGAGGCCAGCAGCGCGCCTTCGACAATACGGTTGATCAGCGGTTGATCCATGCGTGGGTCGGGTGCTCAGTCGGATTCGTTGGCGGCGTCGTTGTCGTCGAACTCGCTGTTGAACTGCAGCGGTTCGTTGGTGTTGCCGGCGGCCAGGGACTTGACGTAGATCGGCGCCAGCGGAGCTTCCTGGACGATGTCCAGCAGCTGTTCCTTGGCCAGTTCGAGCAGGGCCAGGAAGGTAACCAGCACCCCCAGCTTGCCTTCTTCGGCGGTGAACAGCGTTTCAAACCGGTAGAACCTGCCGTCTTCCAGGCGGCCCAGCACATCGCCCATGCGCTGGCGGACACTCAGGGCCTCGCGCTTGATCGCGTGGCCGGTGAACAGCTCGGCGCGCTTGAGCACGTCGTGCAGCGCCATCAGCATTTCCTTCAGGTCCACCGGCGGCGGCAGCTTGATCGCCGCGCGGTCGGGCACGAAGGCATGGGCCAGGCTGGTATCGCGGTCCTGGCGGGGCAGGGCGTCGATGTCTTCGGCAGCCTGCTTGAAACGTTCGTATTCCTGCAGCCGGCGCACCAGCTCCGCACGCGGGTCGGCTTCCTCGCCTTCCACGCTGGGCGGCCGCGGCAGCAGCATCCGCGACTTCACTTCGGCCAGGATCGCCGCCATCACCAGGTATTCGGCCGCCAGTTCGAAGCGCAGCTCCTGCATGACGTTGATGTATTCGACGTACTGGCGGGTGATCTCGGCTACCGGAATATCCAGGATATCCAGGTTCTGCCGGCGGATCAGGTACAGCAGCAGGTCCAACGGACCTTCGAAGGCATCCAGGATGACTTCCAGCGCATCCGGCGGGATGTACAGGTCCTGCGGAATCTGCAGGACCGGTTGCCCATGCACCACGGCCAGCGGCATTTCCTGCTGCTGAGGGGCGGTCGGCCGGATTTGCGGGTTCGCGTCGAGCGCGAGTTCAGAGGTCATCAAGATTGACGTCGGTATTGCAACGGACCAGTTTGCTGCGCCTGGCCCGCAACCGGAACACCCGGGCGGCAGGATCGCTAGCCATGACATTTCAAACAGCAGCAGGACGCGCTGCTCAAATGCAGCGACAGAACTACGGGAGGTCGTCTACGTGTGCTGGTGTGGGGCAGTGGGGCCCTGTAGCCACAGGGTTGCTGCGTCCAGCCACGTGCAATGTGGTCAAGAGTACGGCTTCACAACGGCAGTGTCCAGCGAGGCGGGCTAGAATCGCGGCGTTTGTTTAGCTGAACCCCAGGAGTTGCCCGTGTGGTATGTGATTGAAGGCTATGACGGCACGGATGTGCTGGCCGCCCGCCTGTCGGCCCGGCCGGCCCATCTGGCCCGGCTGCAGGCCCTGTGCGACGAAGGGCGGCTGCTGCTGGCCGGCCCGTGCCCGGCCATCGACAGTGAAGACCCGGGCCCGGCCGGCTTCAGCGGCAGCGTGGTGATTGCCGCGTTTGATTCGCTCACCGATGCCCAGGACTGGGCGGCGGCCGACCCTTATGTGGAGGCCGGTGTGTATGTGCGCACCGAAGTCCGCCCGTTCCGCAAGGTGCTGCCATGAGCCGGGTGGAGCAGATCCGGGCCGCCCTGCAGGCGGCCTTCGAGCCGGAACTGCTGGAGGTGGAGGACGACAGCCACCGCCACGCCGGCCATGAGGGCGCGCGCGATGGGCGCGGGCACTTCAACGTTCACGTGGTCAGCGCCGCCTTCGAAGGCAAGCTGCCACTTGCGCGCCATCGCGCGGTCTACAACGCCTTGGGCACCCTGATGGAGACCGATATCCACGCGTTGTCCATCCGTGCCGAAGCGCCGTCAAAAAAGGGCTGAAACCCTTGTCCCGCCTTGTCCCGGCGAGTCCCGGGACGACCTTTCCAGGACATCCCGAGGTTACCGCCGTGCGACATTTGCCTAACGTAGTGTTTACATCTGGGTTTGAAAACGCTTACATTCCGCGCCAAG
>DGIP01000047.1 GCA_002386405.1 Stenotrophomonas maltophilia | reverse complement strand
GGCCGGCCGGCACATTCTCCAGCCACTCGCCCAGGCTGGCCGGCGCGGTGGCCGCCGCGGCCACCGCCAGCCCCAACCCGGCTGTCGCCTGCCGGTAGCGGTGCAGTTCCACGGCACCGGCCACATAGCAGGCGGCAATCACCAGCGCCACGGCCAGGCCGACCGGGTTGCTGCCCACGTAACCGGCACCGATCCAGCACACCGCCAGCAGGCCGGCGAGGAAAACAACGAGGTAGAGAGGAGTTCTGAACATGACAGCCCGGTTAGTGGGGGCGAAGCGCTGCAAGCAGGCCTTCGATAGGGTGAAAACGGACATCCAGCTCGGCCAGCAGCACGGCCTGCATGTCGTTCCTGAACAAGTGCAGCCAGCTGCTGTCGGGATCGACCTCAGTGGTGCCGGCGTCTTCGCGCAGGCGCTCGAAATGGGCGCCGAGCAGGGCCGGCACGCTGGCCAGCAGCAGCTGCTCGCGCGGGCTCAGCGCCTGCTCCATGGCCGCATCCACCTCGGCCAGCCGGGGCAGCTCGCCGGGCCCGGCACTGAGCCGGTCCCGCAGCAGGCCCCGCAGGCGCCCGGTGGCGGTGAGCATGGCGCGCTGCACGGTAAGACAGCGTTGGCGGTAGGCGGTGGCGTCGGTCGCGACCGGTTTGCCTGCCGCCGGCGGGGCGGTGATGCTGTCGACCAGGCTGGCGCGCACCCGCGCGCATTCCACGTCCAGCGCGTCAACGGAACCCGGTTCGGCCTCGGACTCGGCCGCGGCCGGCAGCCGCCCGTCGAGCGCGCGCGACAACGCCACGGCCCGGGTCCAGTCGATCCACTGGCTGAGCCGGTCGGACAGGTCGGGCCCGGTACGCGGGGCATTGCGGTCGGCCAGCGCCGCCAGCAACCGGATGAAGGGCGGGCCGGGGACAGGCGTGCGGTGCTGCTTCTTCGCCATGGTTCCGGTCAAAAACCGCGAATTTTACACTGTAATGACGGACCGACTCCCTGAATGCCCTTGCACACACGGTGAACACGCGCCTATGCACCGCGCTTACATTCGTTTCCCTACGGTGGGGGCGGGCCAACACATCGCCCGTTTTTCCATCCAAGGAGTCCACCATGTCCACCCTGCAGATCCCCAAAGGTACCCTCGTCATCGTCGCTGATGGCGGCTCGGCCCGCGTGTTCACCAATGTGGGCGACGGCCGCACGCTGCAGCTGAAGCAGGAGGAGGAACTGGAGGTCAAGGACATCAGCGCCGAAGGCGTGTCCGGCCAGGGGCCGTCCGGCGCGGTGCCCAAGGACATGAGCATTTCCCAGCTCAATGAAGCCACCTTCGCCAAACAGCTGGCGCAGCAGTTGAACGATCACGCGCTCAAGCACCGCTATGAGCACCTGATCCTGATCGCCGACCCGACCACGCTGGGCCACATCCGGCCGCAGCTGCACAAGGAAGTACAGAGCCGGATGCTGAAGGAGATCGCCAAGGATTACACCAATTCCACGCTGGACGACATCCAGCGCGCCCTGGCGGCCTGAGTCATGGCCTACGCACGCAAGTTCACCGACCAGCTGGAGCCGCTCCGCGCCGAGGTAGAGGCGGGCACGGGCTGGCTGCTGCTGGAATTCGGCACGGACTGGTGCGGGCATTGCGCCGCTGCGCAGCCGGTGGTCAAGGACTTTGTTGAGAAACACGGCCTTGACCACCGCAAGGTCGAAGACGGCAAGGGGCGCCCGCTGGGGCGCGCTTTCACGGTCAAGCTCTGGCCGACCCTGGTCCTGCTGCGCGACGGGCAGGAAGTGGCGCGGGTGGTGCGCCCCACCGCCGAGGACGATCTGGATGCCCTCGAACGCGCCCTCGGGTAGATGAATATCCCTTTATTCCCAATTTACCCAAAAGGGGTATAGTGGCTACATCCCTCCGCTGGATGTCCGTCATGAGCCTGCCCCTGGATGTTCCCGGCCTTGAAAAGGCCACTGCGTCATCGGTGAAGACCCGGGGCTGGCCGAGCCTGATGCGCACCGTGCGCGAGAAGCAGGCCCTGGTGATCACCAACCACAACCACCCCGAAGCGGTGATCGTGGACATCAAGGCCTACCAGGAGCTGTTGGCCCGCGCGGCCGGCAACCCGGATGACGCGCGCCAGGGTGAGCTGGATCGCCTGCGTGCGGAGTTCGATACCACCTTGGCCAGCCTCAATACCGAGGGTGGGCTGGGCAAGGTGATGGGGCAGCCGATCCGTCGCGGGCGCAGGACCGCCCTTGGCCCGTCGCTCTGATCGGTGGCGCGGATCCTGGTACTGGCCGGCGTAAATGGCGCCGGCAAAAGTTCGCTGCTGGGCACGTGGCTGCGCGACGCCGGGCTGACCTGGTTCAACCCGGACAGCTTCACCCGGCGGCTGGTGGAGCAGGGCTGGCCGTTGGACGAAGCCAACGCAGCGGCATGGAGCGAAGGCGCCAGACGGCTGCGCCAGGCGATGGCCGATGGCACCGATTTCGCATTTGAAACCACGCTCGGCGGCAACACCATTCCGCGCCTGCTGCGCGATGCCTGCCAGACCCACGACGTGGCGATCTGGTTCTGTGGCCTGCACAGCGTGGCGCTGCACATCGAACGCGTTGCTGATCGGGTGAGCCAGGGCGGCCACGATATTCCGCACGACAAGATCCGCGCACGTTTCGATTCCGCGCGCGAAAACCTGATTGAACTGCTGCCGCATCTTGCCGAGCTGCACGTGTACGACAACAGCGCACCGGCCGATGCAAAGGGCAGGGCGGCACCGTTGCCGCTGCTGCAGCTGGATCGCGACGGATTGCACTTTCCGGTCACGGTGATCGATCTGCTGCAGACACCGGATTGGGCCAAACCCATCGTGATGCGTGCAATGGAACTGCAGGCCAGCGCGTAACGCGATCATTCAAAAATGCCTTGAAACAAGGCGTTTCAGCGGCATGTGAAGGATCGATAAAGGCCGCATGCACACATTGTGCTAACATGATCGCTTGATCATTGCCTCGGGCCATTGCCCGTCTCTCGGTCATCCTTCCTGCAGCGCCGTGGTGTTCCTCGCGGCCGTCCGGGAACGCCTGTTGTTACCCCTCTTCGCGCCTCGTGCCGCGTTCTTCCAGAGGCGGTGTTTACCTGTGCCTTGCGCGGGACATCGGGTGCGTTGATGACCCTGCTTCCAGGAGAAAGCAGATGCAGGAACTGCATGCCGCACACGCCCATTTCGGGTGGTTCAAGCGCCGCCGCCAGATGAAGGTCGACGAAGTCACCGTGGTCGACCGCCCCATGCTCAAGAAAGCCGTGGGTGCCGCCGCGCTTGGCAATGCGATGGAATGGTTCGATTTCGGTGTGTATGGCTATCTGGCGGTCACGCTCGGCCAGGTGTTCTTTCCCGCCAGCAGCCCCACCGCGCAGCTGATCGCCACCTTTGCCACCTTCACCGTGGCATTCCTGGTCCGCCCGCTGGGTGGGCTGGTGTTCGGCCCGCTGGGTGACAAGTACGGCCGCCAGAAAGTGCTGGCCTTCACCATGATCCTGATGGCGCTGGGCACCTTCAGCATCGGCCTGATTCCCTCTTACGACAGCATCGGCATGTGGGCCCCGGCACTGCTGCTGCTCGCACGCCTGGTGCAGGGCTTCTCCACCGGTGGCGAGTACGGCGGCGCGGCCACCTTCATCGCCGAATACTCCACCGACCGCAACCGCGGCCTGATGGGCAGCTGGCTCGAATTCGGCACGCTGGGTGGCTACATCGCCGGTGCGGCCACGGTGACCGTGCTGCACATGGCCTTGAGCAGCACGCAGATGCTGGACTGGGGCTGGCGCCTGCCGTTCCTGATCGCCGGCCCGCTGGGCCTGCTCGGCCTGTACATGCGCATGAAGCTGGAAGAAACCCCGGCCTTCCGCGCCTATGCCGAAGAGGCGGACAAGCGCGACCTCGAGCGCCCGGGACTGGGCGCGCTGCTGCGCGTGCATTGGCCGCAGCTGCTCAAATGCGTGGGCCTGGTGCTGGTGTTCAACGTCACCGACTACATGCTGCTCACCTACATGCCCAGCTACCTGAGCGTGACCATGGGCTATGCCGAGAGCAAGGGCCTGCTGCTGATCATCATCGTGATGCTGGTGATGATGCCGCTCAACGTGGTGGGCGGGTTGTTCAGTGACCGCCTGGGCCGTCGGCCGATGATCATCGGCGCCTGCATCGCGCTGTTCGCGCTGGCCATTCCGTGCCTGCTGCTGGTTGGCAGCGGAAACGACTGGCTGATCTTCCTCGGCCTGATGCTGCTCGGGTTGGCGCTGGTGTGCTTCACCAGTTCCATGCCGTCCACGCTGCCGGCACTGTTCTACACCCCGGTGCGTTACAGCGCGCTGTCGATCGCGTTCAACGTGTCGGTGTCGCTGTTCGGTGGCACCACGCCGCTGATCACCGCCTGGCTGGTGGAGCGCACCGGCGACCCGCTGGTGCCGGCGTACTATCTGATGGGCGCGGCGGTGATCGGCCTGGTGACCATGTTGTTCGTCAACGAAACCGCCAACCTGCCGCTGCGCGGCTCGCCACCCGCGGTCGCCAGCGAAGCCGAAGCCCACGCCCTGCTGCGCAGCGACGAACCGGTCACGGTAGACGCCACCCAACCGACGCTCCCGGAGGCGGCCGTCGCAAGCGAAGCAAGGCCGGCGTAACCCCCGGCGCCATGTGGCAACCACGAAATCCAACCGAAGCCACCACCTGGGCTATCCCAATGCCAAGCGCCACGTAACGGTGAGGTAGTGCCACGCCCTGCGTGGCAACCCCAGCCAAGCCACCCCAGTTAACACCCCCGCGCCGCAACATGCGGCGCGGGGACAACCAATGCTAGGATCGGTTCACCTTGAATCGATCTAAATCCATATGAGCAGAGCGGGGAAGTCGGGGTTGGTGGCATTGGCCATGGGCGCCATGCTGGTGGCAGGCGGCGCGACAGCGGCGCCGCAGAGTGCAGGCGAACGCGCCTACGCGGCCGTGGACCCGTTCATTGGTACCGGCGGCGAAGGGCATACCTATCCCGGCGCGACCGTTCCATTCGGCATGGTCCAGCTCAGCCCGGACACCCGCATCCAGCCGCGCGAAAAGGCCTACGACTGGGCCGCCGGCTACCGCCATGACGACAGCAGCATCGTCGGTTTCTCGCACACCCATTTCTCCGGCAGCGGCCATTCCGACCTGGGCGATGTGCTGGTGATGCCGTTCACCGGCGACCCCGGCCTGGAGCGTGGCGATCCGGAAAAGCCGCGCAGCGGCTATGCCTCGCGCTTCGACCACAAGGATGAAAAGGCAGAGCCCGGCTATTACGCCGTGACGCTGCAGGACTACAAGGTCCGCGCCGAGCTCACCGCCAGCGCCCGCACCGGCGTGCACCGTTACACCTACCCGAAGGGCGAGCAGGCCAAGCTGCTGCTCGACCTGCGCACCAGCCTGTACGACTACCCCGGCAAGATCCTGTGGTCGCGCCTGCGCCTGCGCGAGGACGGCACCGTGACCGGCTTCCGCGAAACCCGCGGCTGGGCACCGGGCCGGCAGCTGTATTTCGCCATGCGTTTCTCGCGCCCGCTCACCGGGCACGCCCTGCACAACACCGAAACCGACATCGCCTACAAGGGCTTCCCGCCGCCGGGCCAGAACAATCCCGAGCAGCGCCCGCAGATCGAAGGCCGCCAGCTGGTGGGCACGTTCGATTTCGGCAAGCTCGATGCCCCGCTGGTGGTCAGCGTGGCGATCTCTTCGGTAAGCGAAGCCGGCGCCATCGCCAACCTCGACGCCGAAGCGAACGACCAGAACTTCGACCGCATCCGCGCCGACGCCCGCACGCAATGGCAGCAGGCGTTGTCGGTGCTGGACATCGAGGCTCCCGCGCATGACAAACGCAGCGCCTACACCGCGCTGTACCACAGCCTCCTCGGCCCGACGCTGTTCATGGACGTGGATGGCCAGTACCGCGGCTCGGACAACGCGGTGCACCGCGCCGAGGGCTACACCAACTACTCGACCTTCTCGCTGTGGGATACCTACCGCGCCCTGCACCCGCTGCTGACCCTGGTGCAGCCGGAACAGCGCACCAGCGACATGGTCAATTCGCTGCTGGCCCACCAGCACAACAGTGCCTACGGCATGCTGCCGGTGTGGGCGTTCCACGGCCAGGAAACCTGGTGCATGATCGGCTACCACGCGGTGCCGGTGATCGCCGATGCCTACGTCAAGGGCATCCGTGGCTTCGACGCCGACAAGGCGCTGCAGGCGATGGTGGCGACTGCCAACTACGGCCCTTACGATGGCATCGCGCAGTACCGCGAGCTGGGCTGGGTACCGATCGACGAAGAGGGCGAAGCCGCCAGCAAGACGCTGGAATACGCCTTCGACGACTGGACCATCGCCCGCATGGCCACGGCCATGGGCAAGACCGACGTGGCTGCGGAATTCGACAAGCGCGCCGGCAACTGGCGCCATGCGTTCGATGCCGAGACCGGCTTCATGCGTGCACGCAAGCGTGACGGCAGCTTCCGCACCCCGTTCGATCCCAGCGCCAGCGGCTACGGCACCGATTACACCGAAGGCAACGCCTGGCAGTATTCCTGGTACGTGCCGCAGGACGTGGCCGGCCTGGCCGAGGTGCACGGTGGCGCCGACAAGCTGCTGGCGCGGCTGGATGCGGTGTTCGATGCCAAGGTCGATCCGTCCATCTTCGAGCACATGGAAGACATCACCGGCCTGATCGGCTGGTACGCGCACGGCAACGAACCCAGCCACCACGTGGCCTACCTGTATTCGTACGCAGGCCAGCCGTGGCGCGCGCAGTCGCGCCTGAAGCAGATCATGGACACCCAGTACGCCGACCGCCCCGATGGCCTGGCCGGCAATGATGACCTGGGCCAGATGTCGGCGTGGTACGTGTTCACCGCGCTGGGCTTCTACCCGGTGGCACCGGGCAGCGCCGAGTACATCATCGGCCGCCCGTTCCTGCCCAAGGCAGTACTGAACCTGCCCAACGGCAAGACCTTCCGCATCACCACCGAGGGCATGGGCAAGGGCCACGAGTACGTGGGTTCGGTGACGCTCAACGGCAAGCCGCTGAACCGCACCTTCCTGCGCCATGCGGAAATCCTGGCCGGCGGCGAACTGCACTTCACCCTGCAGGCTGCGCCGAACAAGGCATGGCCCGGTGAGGGCGCGGAACAGCCGTATTCGATGTCGCGCTGACGCCGCTCAGCTGTCTTCGTCCCAGCCATCGCCGTCCCCGTCCACCGGGGGCGGCGATGTCGTTTCCAGGTCCGGGTCGACCGGCTCCAGCAACGTGTAGTCGTCGCGCTTGAGGTCGCGGAAGGCGCGTCCGACCGGATAGGCCTCCAGTGCCGGTGAGCGCACGTGCAGCGCGGCAGGCGTGTTGGCGGCACCGGAGAGCCATGCCACTGCCAGCTCGGCGGGCAGGAACACCGGCCCATCCGGTGTCAGCGGTGCCGGAATGTCGCGGTTGGGGGCGGTGAGCACGCTGAAGGAATCCATCGCGTGCCCTTCGCCGTCCTCCCAGTGCTCCCAGAGGCCGGCCGCCAGCAGGGCCAGGCCATCGCGGCGCTGCACGAACAGCGGCCACGGCGGGCGGCGCTGGCGGTCCAGCTTGTAGTACCCGGTCATCGGGATCACGCAGGGGCGTTCGGCCCAGGCCTTGGCGAAGATGCGGCTGTCGGGTGCCCGATCCAGCCGGGCGGTGACCGTGGTGTAGGGGGTATCCGGCGTCTTCGACCAGCGCGGCACCAGCCCCCAGACCATGTCGGTCACGGTGAGCTCGCCATCGGCGGTGCGGGCCAGCACCGAGGCCGTGGACCCCTTGCCGATGTTGTAGCGGTCCGGCGCTGCGGCCACGGCGGCGGCGAGCTCGCGCGGCAGCCCGTCAGGGACCGATTCCGGCTCGGCAATGGCTTGGGCGAAACGACGCATGGGTGCAGGGTAGGGCGCGCGCCGTGAGCATGTGGTTGAGCGGCGGCACGGGCGGCGCTACAGTCGCGGGGTGGTTGTTTCGCGGTATCTGCCCATGCCTCATCGGAAAAAAGACATCACGTCGGTCGACGCCGCTGGCCAGCGCCTGCCGCTGGGCCCTGAGTCGGCCGTGCTGTGCCGGGCACGCGACTACGCCGCCGGCACGGTGATTCCGCTGCACCACCATCCGGACCGCCACCAGCTGGTCTATGCCGCCTCCGGCGTGCTGGTGGTGCAGGCCGGCGCCGGCCGCTGGGTGGTGCCCAGCACGCGCGCGATCTGGATGCCGGCCGGGATCGGCCACAAGGTGAGCTGCATCGGCGCAGTGCGCATGCGCAGCCTGTACATCCTGCCGCAGGCCATCGCCGATGCGCCGCCCAGCGCAGCGACCGTCTCGATCACACCCCTGCTGGCCGAACTGATCGGTGCGGCGGCCATCGTGGAGCAGCCCTACGTTCCGGACTCGCGCGACGGCCACCTCATGCAGCTGATACTGGACGAACTGCAGGCGCTGCCGGTGCTGCCGCTGCATGTTCCCGAACCGGTCGACCCGCGCCTGCAGCAGATCGCGCAGCACTGGGACGCCGCGCCCGACGACGCTTCCACACTGCAGGACTGGGCGGTTCGCCTCGGCGTGGACGCCAAGACGATCCAGCGCCTGTGCGCGCGCGAACTGCACATGACCTTCGGCCAATGGCGCCAGCAGATCCGGCTCGTCCGCGCCCTGGAACGCCTCGCGCATGGCGCGAAGGTCATCGACGTAGCGCTGTCGCAAGGCTACGCCAGCCCCAGCGCGTTCACCGCCATGTTCAAGAAGCGCTTCGGCCAGCTGCCCAGCCAGTTCTTCCAGTAGCGGTGAATGTAAAATCTGCGCAGCAGCGTGCGGCGGTAGGTGCCGACTGTTAGTCGGCACCCTCTCTCAGCGCGCGGAGGTCTTCGGCAGAAACGCAGTCGCCAACCCCAACAACGGCAGGAACGAGGTGAGGTGGTACACCCACACGATGCCGTGGATGTCGGCCAGCTTGCCCAGCCCGGCCGCGCCGATGCCACCAATGCCGAACATCAGCCCGAACATCAGTCCGGACACCATGCCCACGCGGCCTGGAACGGCTTCCTGTGCATACACCACCAGCGCAGCAAACGCCGAGGACATCACCAGCCCGACGGCAACCGCGAGCACCGCGGTCCCCATCAGGTTGGCATAGGGCAGGGCAAGCGCGAACGGGGCCACGCCCAGGAACGAAATCCAGATCACCGCCTTGCGCCCGATCCGGTCGCCCACCGGGCCGCCGATGAAGGTGCCCAGCGCGATCGACGCCAGGAACACGAACAGATACATCTGGCTTTGCTGCACACTCAGGTGGAAACGTTCGATCAGGTAGAAGGTGAAGTAGTTGGTGATGGAGGCGATGTACACGAACTTGGCGAACATCAGCACCGCGATCACCGCGATGGCCTGCACCACCTTGCCGCGGCTCAGGCCGATGCCATGCGAGCGCGCAAGACTGTTCATCTTTGCCTGGCCGTGGCGCACGGTCCAACCGGTCAGCCGGAACAGCACGAAGATGGCCACGGCGGCGATCAGCAGGAACCAGCCGATGGCGCGCTGGCCGTGCGGAATCACCACGGCAGCCGCCAGCAGCGGGCCGATGGCCGAGCCGGTATTGCCGCCGACCTGGAAGGTGGACTGCGCGGTGCCGAAGCGCCCGCCCGAGGCCATGCGAGCCACGCGCGAGGCTTCCGGGTGGAACGTAGCCGACCCGACGCCCACCACGGCGGCCGCCAGCAGCAGCATTTCGTAACTGCTGGCCATGGCCATCATGCCGATGCCGACGAAGGTGGCGATCATGCCGGAAGGCAGCAGGTAGGGCAGCGGGCGCTTGTCGGTG
Source organism: Stenotrophomonas maltophilia (assembly GCA_002386405.1). GTDB lineage: Bacteria > Pseudomonadota > Gammaproteobacteria > Xanthomonadales > Xanthomonadaceae > Stenotrophomonas > Stenotrophomonas maltophilia_AD. The sequence goes on along the minus strand of DGIP01000047.1, from coordinate 5,651 downwards.
TACATGCCCACCCACGGCTGCAGCAGCGAGGCGGTGAACTGGTAGACCAGCGCGATGGTGCCGATCTGGCCGAAGGTGAGCGCGAACTGGCTCTTGAACATCGGGTACACGGCCGGCAGCACGGCCTGGATCATGTCGTTGAGCAGGTGCGCGAACGCGGCGGCGCCGACGATGCGGATCGCAAAGCCCTGGTGGGCGGCATCGGGAGCGGCGGGCAGGACCGGCGAAGCAGGGACGACGGACGAAGCGGACGGCGGGGTTTCTGTGCTCATGGGACCATTGGAAATACAGCTGCGGTCCCGGCCGGCCACGCCGCCAAGGGTCCGGCGCGTGCTCCAGCCTGGACCTGGTGGGAGACAAGCGGAGCACGAGGGTAAGCCGGACGCACGCTGCCGTCTCACGCGATAGGGACCACTATCGTCGCGTTAGGGACATCGCGCATGATGGCTGGATGAAAATGAGCTACGCCGCCTTGTTGCTTGCCGCCCTGATGACCCGCGCCGAAGCGGGACCGCTGCTGGAGCCCGGGATTTACCAGCTCTCGCCCGAGGCGCCCGAGGAAGAACCGGTGGCAGCGCCGGCCGCAGGCGAAATCCATCACGAAACGCTTGCCAGCGCCATTCCCCACGCGGCGAAGGTGCGCTACGCCTTCGTGTCGCGCGATCCGGGCGGGGCCTTGAACAAGCTGGTGTTCGTCACCGATGCGGCGTACCGCTACGACATCAACAGCGCCAACCGGCTGTGCCCGGCCTATGCCTTTCCCGATTGGAACGAACGTTCCGACGCCCAGCCGTTCTGCCGCACCAACATTGGCAGCGCGGACACCGAAGCGGCACTGGCCTGGACCGAACGTGGTTTCACGCTGCGCTGGGCGGACCAGAAAACGCTGATCCGTACCGAGCAGGTTCCCGCCACCCGCAAGCCTACCCCGGATGAAATCGGCGCCTGCGCAGTGGGCGGCGTGTGTGCGCCCGACGCTTACGGCAGGGCTGTCCACCACTACCAGGTAACCCACTATCGCGACGGGTTCTCCCTGCAGGCGCCAAGGCCCTACATCGACGTGTTCGCGGCGACAATGGACACCCCGGTCTACCGAACCGCCGAGGACGGCACGGCATCGGGCACGCTTGCCGCGGGGCGCTATGCCGGTGTGCTCAGCAGGGGCGCCGAGTGGATCGGCATCGAAGAAGTGGCGGCAGACGGCGCGGCGACACCCGGCTGGATCCGCCGGGATGATCTTGTCGCCGGGGATAGGCGTATTCCCCAGCAGGCAACCACCGACCGCCTGCGTTTCGTGCTGGTCGTCGCGCCCGCCGACGACGATCAGGCGCTGTTGCAGGCCATCGACATCCTGGACGCCACGACCGGCCAGCGCCGGCAGATCCTGCGCGACATCGATGCCGAGCCGCTGAGCGCCGGCCCGGACGTGGTGCAGTTGGTGGACGCGAACTTCGACGGCTGGCCTGACCTGAGCGTGCCTGGATACTCTGGCGGGGCAGGCCCGAATGCCACGCGGAACCTGTTCCTCTTTGATCCAGCGGCCCGTGCCTTCGTGTTCGAGCCAACGCTGTCGAGCCTGCCGCAGCTGGACATCGACTCCGCCACGCGCACCCTCACGTCCGCCTCGCGCGGCGGCTGCTGCTCGCACGCCACCGAGACCTATCGCTACGTGGACGGGCGGCTGCAGCAGGTGGCCAGCTGGGAGGAATCGCTGTCGCCCGATGGCGAACACCTGCAGACGACGGAGGGCACCCTGCGCAACGGAACGATGAAGTACCGCACGCGCATGCGGAAGCTGCCCGCCGACTGGCGCTGAGCGCATCAACCCCCCGTCACGCACGCGGTGGCAGGATACCGGTTGCATTCCCCTCAGGAGACAGCCGTGTCCACAACCGCCGTCGTGACCCGCCACTGGGTCATCCATCCGTTCCATGCCGCCGTGCTCGGCGGCGTGCTGCCGCTGTTCGTCGGCGCACTGCTGGCCGATTACGCGTACTGGAACACCTATGAAATCCAGTGGAGCAACTTCGCCTCCTGGCTGCTGGTCGGGGCGATGGTGATGACCACGCTGGCCCTGCTGTGCGGCCTGATTGGACTGGTGCGTGGCAGCCGCAACGGCTTCTACGTCATCGTGCTGGCGGTCACCTGGATCGTGGGCTTCATCAACTCGCTGCACCATGCACGCGACGCCTGGGCGATCATGCCTGCGGCGCTGCTGTGGTCGGTGATCGTCACGGTGCTGGCGTTGATTGCCACCTGGCTCGGTTTTTCCAGTGTGCGCGTGCGTGTGGGAGGTGCCCTGTGAACCGCGCTTCCTCGAAGGTACTGGCACTCTCGGTACTCGCCGTGGCCCTTGCGGCATGCAGCGGCAAGGCCCCGGAGCTGCAGCAGATCGGCGCCAGCCCCGAACTGCCCAAGCCCCATCGCGGCGTGATGCCGGACATGACCATCGCCCAGCCGACCGCGTGGGGCGATACCGTGCCCACCGTGCCGGCCGGTTTCAAGGTCTCGGCGATCGCCACCGACCTGGCCATTCCGCGCCAGACCCTGGTGCTGCCGAACGGCGACATCCTGGTGGCCGAAGGCCGTGGCGGCAGCGCGCCCAACCTGAAGCCGAAGGACGTGATCGCCGGCAAGATCAAGGCCAAGGGCAATACGCAGGTCAAGAGCGGCAACCGCCTGACCCTGCTGCGCGATGCCGACGGCGACGGTGTGTACGAGCTGAAGACCGTGTTCGCCGACAAGCTCAACGCCCCGTACGGCCTGGCACTGGTGGGCAACGCCCTGTATGTGGCCAACCAGGATGCGCTGGTGCGCTTCGATTACACCGAAGGCCAGACCAAGGCCAGCGGCGCGCCGACCAAGGTGACCGACCTGCCGTCGGCGATCAACCACCACTGGACCAAGTCGCTGGCCGCCAGCGCCGATGGCAGCCATCTGTACGTGGGTATCGGCTCCAACAGCAACATCACCGAACGCGGCATGGCGGCGGAAATCGACCGCGCCCAGGTCTGGGAGATCGATGCGCAGACCGGCGCGCACCGCACCTATGCCAGCGGCATCCGCAACCCCACCGCATTGGCGGTGCAGCCGGGTACGGGCACGCTGTGGGCGGTGGTCAACGAGCGCGACGAGATCGGGCCGAACCTGGTGCCGGATTACCTCACCTCGGTGCGCGACGGTGGCTTCTATGGCTGGCCCTACAGCTACTGGGGCAAGCATGTGGACCGGCGGGTGATGCCGCAGAACCCGGAGAAGGTGGCGTCCGCGCTGACCCCGGACTTCGCGCTGGGCTCGCACGTGGCCGCACTGGGCGTGGCGTTCGCCAACCCTGCAGTCGGCGGCAACTTCACCGACGGCGTGTTCGTAGGCCAGCACGGCAGCTGGAACCGCAACCCACCGGTGGGCTACAAGGTGGTGTTCGTGCCGTTCCGTGACGGCAAGCCGGCCGGCGAAGCCATCGATTTCGCCACCGGCTTCCGCGGCGAAGACGGCAAGACCCGCGGCCGCCCGGTCGGTGTCAGCGTAGATCCGCGCGGCGCGGTGATCGTGGCCGATGACCTGGCCAACACCATCTGGCGGATCACGCCGACCGCGGCCTCGACAGCGCCCGCTGCAGTGCCTTCGGCAACCCCATCGGCGCCGACGGCCCCGACGCCGTAGAGCCAGGCCCTGCCTGGCTGCTCCACGCCTGCGGCTCGAAGCCGCAGGCGCATCGGTTCATTCAACCCAATGCACGGCCTTCAACGCACCCGCAAGTTTCTCCCGCGCCTCATCATTGCTGAAAGGCGGCGTACGCGGCGGGTCATACACCTCCGGCCGGGTACCGGCCACCACCAGATCAATCGCATAGCACCGCCCCTGCTGCACGGCGCGGTAGCTCTCAGCCGACACGTAGTGGCTCATTGCTGCGTCGCCCACCGGGAAGTGGGTAAAGCTCACGCTACCAACGTCGACGGTGTCGACCGGTCCCGTGGCTTCTGCAGGAGGCGTCAGGCAATCGGCAACTGCGCCGGCGTCGTCGCTGCGTCCGAGGCGAAGCTCGGCTGCCGTCACCTCGTTGGAACCGTCCAGTACCAAGGCGGCCAGTGGCGAACCCTTGCTACCCGACGCATCGAACAACTTCCAGCCGTCCAATGCCAGGTAGCTGCGGGTGAAATCCCTGCGCAGCTCCATATCAGGAACCGCAGCCAGCGCGATGCCCGGTGGCGTTTCGCTGAAGGCATAGGCAGGCAGGGAAGGCGCTGCACGGGCCTCGTTGGTGACCGCCGCCTTCGCCGCGCCCGGATCGCCGCCGGTAGGCTGCGGCGTTCCATCCGCGTTGGGCGATGGAGTACAGCCGGTAGACGCCAGCACGGCGGCCAGCAGCAGCGGGCGAGAGGACAGGGTAGGCATCGAATGCGGCTCCACGGAACGTAACCCCAAGCATGCGCTGGTCCAGGTTGCACGGAGTGAAGCCTGCTGGAACGCAAGTGCGATGGCCACGTGAGACGGATCTTGACGCGCACGCAGCGCAGTGACGGGAATACTGGCGGCTCCCTCCTGCAGGAGCACGGCATGGCCCGTCGCAGGCGCCTCCGCATTGCCACCTTCAACGTCAACGGCATCAAGACGCGGCTTCCGCATCTGTTGGCGTGGCTGGAGAAAGAGACACCGGACATCGTGGCGCTGCAGGAGCTCAAAGCCAGCCAGGATGCGTTTCCTGAAACCGAGATACGTGACGCAGGCTACGGCTGCCTGTGGCAGGGGCAACGTGCCTGGAACGGCGTGGCGCTGCTGGCGCGTGGGCAGGACCCGGTCGAAAGCCGGCGCGGACTGCCGGGCGATCGCACCGATGACCAGAGCCGCTATCTGGAGGCGGCGGCGCACGGCGTGCTGGTGGGTGGGCTGTACCTGCCCAATGGCAACCCGCAGCCCGGCCCGAAGTTCGAGTACAAGCTTAAATGGATGCAGCGGCTGCACAAGCACGCGCTGGGACTGGTCGGGCTGCCGCACCCGGTCGCATTGATCGGCGACTTCAACGTGGTCCCGACCGACGCGGACATCTATGATCCCAAGTCGTGGCGGCGGGATGCGCTGTTGCAGCCGGAAGTGCGCGAGGCCTATGCCAACCTGCTGGCACAGGGTTGGACCGACAGCCTTCGCCAGGTCTACGGCGACGAAACCCTCTACACGTTCTGGGACTACTTCCGCCAGCACTACGAACGTGACCGCGGGCTTCGCATCGACCACCTGCTGCTCAACTCGGTGCTTGCCGATGGCCTGAAGGACGCGGGTGTGGACCGCTGGGTGCGGGGTCTTGAGAAGGCCAGCGACCACGCGCCTACGTGGGTAGAGGTCCTGGCGCCGACCGGCACCGGTTGAGCTCAGGGATCGTCGCCCGGCGTCATGCCCGGCGGCCGCGACAGCCACACGGGCCCCTCGAGCGCGCGGGCATGGCCCACGTCGTACAGCACCTTCATCCTGGCCGGATCGAAGCTGGCGGCGTCGGCCAACGCGAGCGACGAATCGATGGTGACCCAGGCGAACCGCGCGCGGTCGCGGCGTGCATAGGCGTACTCGCGGAACAGGTCGCCGACCATGCCGGCGCGGCCGGCCACTTCGATGGTGCGGAACGCGATGCCACGCAGCGAACGTTCCGCCGGATCGGA
>DGIP01000295.1 GCA_002386405.1 Stenotrophomonas maltophilia | reverse complement strand
GGCTCAATCCGGCCCTGGCCAGCGGCAAGGGCCGCCCCAGCGGCCAGGTGACCGTGCTGGCCCCGGCCACCCACGCGCCGGTGGATCCCTCGGTGATGCTGGCCAAGGCCGATGCCCCCGTCCCGGACACGGTCAGCCCGCGTACGGAGACCCAGGTGGCCAGCCGCAGCGTGGCCAGCGCGGACCGCCCGAAGGCGCGCCGCCACACCGTGCGCAACGGCGAGTCGGCCTGGACGATCGCCAAGCGCTACGGGATGCCGCTGAAGGCGCTGCTGTCGTTGAACAACCTGAGCGGCAGCAGCGTGCTCAAGCCCGGTGCGGTGTTGCGCGTCGAGGATTGAGCCGGTTGGGTCGAGGAACAAAAAAAGGCCCGGCATTGCCGGGCCTTTTTCGTATGACGCCAGCGAACCCTTAGAGGTTCGCTTCTTCGACCTGCACCTTGTAGTGCTTGCGCATGGCCTGGATGAAGGCCTTGGCAGAAGCCATGCCGTCGACCTGGTCCAGCTGGTCCTTGAACTGCTGCTTCTGCTCGGCCGGGACGTCGGCGAGGTTCGGCGGGGTCACCTTGTTGACCGCGAACACCACGTAGCGGTCCTGCACGGCGACCTTGCCGTAGCTCGGCTTGCCTTCGGCCGGCGCCGGGGCGGCGAACACGGCGCGGTTGATCTCCGCAGTCGGCACCGGCTGGGTACGCGGCAGGCCCGGCAGCGGGCTGAGCTGCAGCTTCTCTTCCGCGGCCAGCGCCTGCAGGGTCTGCCCGGCGTTGAGCTTGGCCAGCAACGCGTCAGCGGCCTTGGCCGAGACCTGGCGGTTGCGGTCGGCGCGGATCGCGGCGATCACGCCGTCGCGGGCCTTGTCCAGCGGCAGCGCCTGCTCCGGGCTGTGGTCGGTCACGCGGATCATCACGCTGTGGTCGGGCGTGATCGAAATCGGATCGCTCACGGTGCCGTCCTGCACCAGCACATCGGAGAACGCCGCGCGGAGCACCGCCGGGTTGGCGGCAATGCCGCTGGCGGTGTCACGGGTGAACGGGCCAAGGGTCTGCACCTTCAGGTTCAGCGCATCGGCCGCGCCCTGCAGCGAGGTCGGGTTCTTGTAGACCTGGTCGACCAGGCGGCCGCTCAGTTCGGAGAACGCGCCTTCGTTGTCGGCCTTGAGCTGTTCGGCGGCGATCTGGTCGCGGACCTCCTCGAACGGACGCTGCTGGCCACCACGGACCTCGCGCAGCTGCAGCACGTGGTAACCGAACTCGGTCTTGACCGGTGCGCTCACTTCGCCTGCCTTCATGCCAAACAGCGCGTCTTCGAACGGCTTGACCATGGAGTCGCGTTCCACCCAGCCCAGGTCACCACCGGTGCCCTTGGAGCCGGTGTCGTCCGAATTGGCCTTGGCCAGCGCGGCGAAATCCGCACCCGGCGCCTTGGCCTGTGCGGCCAGCGCGGCGGCCTTCTCTTCGGCGGCCTTGAGCTTGGCCGGATCGCTGCCATCGGCAGCGATCAGGATGTGCGACGCAAGACGCGCTTCGGGCGTGGAGAAGCGCGCCTTCTCGTCGGCGTAGCGCTTGCGCAGCGTGGCTTCATCGGCGGCGGCAGCCGGCGGCAGGGTAGCCGCGTTGATTTCCACGAACTCCAGCGAAACGGTTTCCGGCTGGCGGAAATCCTTCGGGTGGCTGTCGTACCACTGCTTGATCTGTGCGTCGGTGACTTCGGCGGTGTCGGCCGGCAGTTCCGGCAGCGCGGCGATTTCCACGTCACGCGTTTCGCCCAGCAGCTTCATCAGCCGCTCGGCCTCGACGCTGGTGACGAAGCCCGATTCCTGCAGCGCCTGCGGAATGATCGACTGCTGCAGGCTCTCGCGCACCAGCGTTTCGAACTGTGCCGGGGTACGCGGCGGGTTGCCGGTGCCCAGCGCCAGGCGGTACTGGTCCTGGTTGAACTTGCCATCGGCGCCGATGAACGCCGGGATGGAGGCGATGGTTTCGCGCACGGCGGCGTCGCCGATGACGATGCCGGACTGTTCGCCGGCCAGGCGCACGACCTGCTCATCGATCATCTGGTCGAGCACGGCGCGCTTGTTCTCGGCGCTTTCGAACTCGCGCGGGTCGAAGTTCTCACCCTGCTGCTGGCGGGCCTGCTGGCGCGCCTGCTCGAAACGGGTACGGAATTCTTCCGCACTGATTTCATGGTGCTGCCACAGGAAGGACATCGGCCACCACGACGGCGCCGAGCGCCACCAGGTCGGCGGCGCTGCCACCTTGGCCACGTTCTGCGCACCGACACCACCCAGATAGCTGGAGTCGATCACGAACAGGAACGGAATCATCAGCAGCCCCAGGATCACGGTAACGATCCAGCCCGAGGTCTTGTCGCGAAGTTTCTGCAGCATGGGAGAAATCAAGGCCCGATTGGCGAATCCGGCAGTGTACCCCGCTTCGGGCCACTCCCCAACAGGGAGGCCGCGCTGCATGCCTTCAGGCAAAAGAAAAGCCCCTGGTCTGCACCAGGGGCCTTCAAGAATTGGCGGAGCGGACGGGACTCGAACCCGCGACCTCCGGCGTGACAGGCCAGCATTCTAACCAGCTGAACTACCGCTCCGCGCTTGAAACTTTGCAGGCGCTCATTATATCCGAAGATATTCAGAAAACCCACCCCGAAGTACTGCTTTTCGAGGATTTTTTGTAACTGGCGGAGCGGACGGGACTCGAACCCGCGACCTCCGGCGTGACAGGCCAGCATTCTAACCAGCTGAACTACCGCTCCGCACTAAAACCTTTACTGCTGCCTTCCACGACGATCTGGATCGTTGCAGAAAACAAGGCCCCCGATCGCTCAGGGGCCTCGTTGAAACTGGCGGAGCGGACGGGACTCGAACCCGCGACCTCCGGCGTGACAGGCCAGCATTCTAACCAGCTGAACTACCGCTCCACATTTCAAACTTTTACTGGCGGTGCATGGTGGGTGCTGAGGGTTTCGAACCCCCGACCCTCTCCGTGTAAAGGAGACGCTCTACCGCTGAGCTAAGCACCCCAGCAAGCCGCTTAGTTTACGGCATCCTTCAGGGCTTTGCCAGCCTTGAACGACGGATTCTTCGACGCAGCGATCTTGATGGTGTCGCCGGTCTTCGGGTTGCGGCCGGTACGGGCAGCGCGGTCACGCACCTGGAACGTACCGAAGCCCACCAGGGTCACCGCATCACCGCCCTTCAGGGCCTTGGTGACGGAAGCGATGACGGCATCGACAGCGCGGCTCGACTCGGCCTTGGTCAGGTCAGCGGCTTCGGCAACGGCGTCGATCAATTCGGTCTTGTTCATTCTGTACAGCTCCTTTGGCGGGGATTCCGCATGTTCGACAGTGAAGCATCCGACCCGCTACGTGGCCGGACGCCAGTGAAGTTCTCGATTCGCACCCGTCAGCGTCTGCTGACTTGCGAGTGGTGCTTTTATACCAGCGCACCCCTACCCGCGCAAGCTGAAAAGCCAATAACGACGCGGGTTTCGGGCATTTCCCGCGCGCGCGTCAGTGCTTGACGCGCGTCGTGGATGCTGTCTTGCTCTTGCCCCGCACTGTGACGCGTTGCCCATCCTTCTTGGGCTTGGGCGCGGTCAGCGGCGTTTCCAGGGCCAGGTCCAGCACCTCTTCAATCCACTTGACCGGAATGATCTTCAGGTCGCGGGTGACGTTGGCCGGAATGTCGGCCAGGTCCTTGCGGTTCTCCTCGGGGATGATCACCGTGGTGATGCCACCGCGCAGCGCCGCGAGCAGTTTTTCCTTCAGGCCACCGATGGCGGTGACGCGACCGCGCAGGGTGATTTCGCCGGTCATCGCCACTTCGGCGCGGATCGGTACCTTGGTCAGCATCGACACCAGCGAGGTCACCATCGCGATGCCGGCGCTGGGGCCGTCCTTCGGGGTGGCGCCATCGGGCACGTGCACGTGCACGTCGTGCTTCTGCAGGAATTCGGCATCGATGCCCAGCCGCTCGGCGCGCGAACGCACCACCGACAGCGCGGCCGAGGCCGATTCCTTCATGACGTTGCCCAGCTGGCCGGTCAGGATCAGCGCGCCCTTGCCCGGGACCAGGGTGGATTCGATCTGCAGCAGGTCGCCACCCACCTCGGTCCAGGCCAGGCCGGTGACCAGGCCGATCTCGTTCTGCTCCTCGGCGCGGCCGAAGTCGAAGCGGCGCACACCCAGGTACTTCTCCAGGTTCTTGCCGTTGACCACCACCAGCGCCTTCTTCTTCGCTGCGGCCTTCTTGCCGGCCTTGGCCGGCTTGGCCAGCACGGCCGGACCGCCCAGCGCGATTTCCTTCACCACCTTGCGGCAGATCTTGGCCACTTCGCGCTCGAGGTTGCGCACGCCCGATTCGCGGGTGTAGTAACGCACCACGTCCTGGATGGCGTCGGCTTCAATCTCCAGTTCCTCCGGCTTCAGGCCGTTGGCCTTGAGCTGCTTGGGCACCAGGTAGCGCATGGCGATGTTGAGCTTCTCATCCTCGGTGTAGCCGGGGATGCGGATCACTTCCATGCGGTCCAGCAGCGGCCCGGGGATGTTGAGCGAGTTCGAGGTCGCCACGAACATCACTTCGGACAGGTCCAGGTCCACTTCCAGGTAGTGGTCGTTGAAGGCGTTGTTCTGTTCCGGGTCGAGCACTTCCAGCAGCGCCGAAGACGGGTCGCCACGGAAGTCCATCGACATCTTGTCGATCTCATCGAGCACGAACAGCGCGTTCTTGCTGCCCACCTTGTTGAGGTTCTGCACGATGCGGCCCGGCATGGAGCCGACGTAGGTGCGGCGGTGGCCACGGATCTCGGCCTCGTCGCGCACGCCGCCCAGGCTCATGCGCACGAACTTGCGGTTGGTGGCCTTGGCGATGGACTGCCCCAGCGAGGTCTTGCCCACGCCCGGCGGACCGACCAGGCACAGGATCGGGCCCTTCATCTGCTTCACGCGCGACTGCACCGCCAGGTATTCCAGGATGCGGTCCTTGACCTTGTCCAGGCCGAAGTGGTCGGCATCCAGGGTGTCCTGGGCGACCTTCAGGTCCTTGCGTACCTTGGTGCGCTTCTTCCACGGCACGCCCAGCAGCCAGTCCAGGTAGTTGCGCACCACGGCCGCTTCGGCCGACATCGGCGACATCTGCTTGAGCTTGTTGAGCTCGGCCTTGGCCTTGGTTTCCACCGGCTTGGGCATGCCCGCCTCGGCGATCTTGCGGGCCAGCTCTTCCAGCTCGCCCGGCGCATCGTCCAGGTCGCCCAGTTCCTTCTGGATCGCCTTCATCTGCTCGTTGAGGTAGTACTCGCGCTGGCTCTTTTCCATCTGCGACTTGACCCGGCCGCGGATGCGCTTTTCCATCTGCTGCACGTCGATCTCGCCGTCGACCAGGCCGACCAGCATTTCCAGGCGGTCGCCCACCTGCAGGGTTTCCAGCAGGCGCTGCTTGTCGGCCAGGCGCACGCTGATGTGCGCGGCGATGGTGTCGGCCAGGCGCGCCGATTCATCGATGCCGGCCAGGGTCTGCAGCAGCTCCGGCGGCAGCTTGCGGTTGGTCTTGACGTACTGTTCGAACAGCGACATCAGCGAACGGGCAATGGCCTCGACCTCGCGCGGCTCGCGCGCGTCGTCCGATTCGATTTCCTCGGCCACGCCGTGCAGCGAACCGTCGCGCTCGGTGACCTGGGTGACGTTGACGCGCGACAGGCCTTCGACCAGCACCTTGATGGTGCCGTCGGGCAGCTTCAGCAGCTGCAGGACCTGGGCCAGGGTACCGACCTGGTAGAGATCAGCGGCGGTGGGGTCGTCGGTCTCGGCCGACTTCTGCGCCAGCAGCAGGATGCGCTTGTCCGCCTCCATCGCCTGTTCCAGCGCATGCATGGATTTGTCGCGGCCGACGAACAGCGGAATGACCATGTGCGGGAACACCACCACGTCGCGCAGCGGCAGTACCGGCAGGTCGAGAGTCTCAGTTGGGGAACGGGCCATGTGGGCTCCAGTTGAGCAGTGGGGATGGCCTCCGGGCAGCGTCACCCGGATACAAAAAAGCCGATGGCCCCGTTATGGGGCCATCGGCGTCCAGATGCAAGATGCTCTGAAAAAGGTCCATCAATTCAAATGCTTGAACCGATTATTCAGCACCTGCCGCCTTCTGTTCAGGGGCCGGCGGGGTCTGGTAGATCAGGTACGGCTCGGACTTGTGTTCGATCACCGATTCGTCCACCACCACCTTGCTGACGTTTTCTGCCGAAGGCAGGTCGTACATGGTGTCCAGCAGGACCGATTCGACGATGGTACGCAGGCCACGGGCACCGGTCTTGCGCTTGAGCGCCTTGCGGGCAATGGCCGACAGGGCGTCCGGGCGGAACTCGAGCTCGACGTGCTCCATCTCGAACAGCTTCTTGAACTGCTTGGTGATGGCGTTCTTGGGCTCGGTCAGGATCCTGACCAGGGCCGCCTCGTCCAGCTCTTCCAGAGTCGCCACGACCGGCAGGCGGCCGACGAATTCCGGGATGAGGCCGAACTTGATCAGGTCTTCCGGCTCGACTTCGGCCAGCACCTTGCCCACTTCCTGCTTGCGCTCGGAGCTCTTCACCTTGGCGCCGAAGCCGATGCCACCGGAATCGTTGGAACGCGCCTGGATCACCTTGTCCAGCCCGGCGAACGCGCCGCCGCAGATGAACAGGATGTTCTTGGTGTCCACCTGCAGGAATTCCTGCTGCGGGTGCTTGCGGCCGCCCTGCGGCGGAACGCTGGCCACGGTGCCTTCGATCAGCTTCAGCAGCGCCTGCTGCACGCCTTCGCCGGACACGTCACGGGTGATCGACGGGTTCTCGCTCTTGCGCGAGATCTTGTCGATTTCATCGATGTAGACGATGCCCTGCTGCGCCTTCTCGACGTCGTAGTCGCACTTCTGCAGCAGCTTCTGGATGATGTTTTCCACATCCTCGCCCACGTAACCGGCTTCGGTCAGCGTGGTGGCGTCGGCCATGGTGAACGGCACGTTGAGCAGGCGGGCCAGGGTTTCGGCCAGCAGGGTCTTGCCCGAACCGGTCGGACCGACCAGCAGGATGTTGGACTTGGCCAGTTCGACTTCGTCGTTCTTCTGGCGGCTCTCGATGCGCTTGTAATGGTTGTACACGGCCACGGCCAGCGTGCGCTTGGCCCGGTTCTGGCCAATCACGTACTGATCCAGGACTTCGAGGATCTCGCGCGGCTTGGGCAGCGAACTGCGCGCCGACTGCGCCTTTTCCTCGAGCTCTTCACGGATGATGTCGTTGCACAGCTCCACGCATTCATCGCAGATGAACACGCTTGGCCCAGCAATCAGCTTGCGCACCTCGTGCTGGCTCTTTCCGCAGAAGGAGCAGTAGAGGATCTTGCCGGTTTCCGTGGAACGACCTTGGCGGTCTTCGCTCATGCTTCGCTTACCCAGTTACCCCACCCGCTGAACGGGGGTTCGATTCGAGAATAGCACAGGGTCGGGAGGACGCCAGTCCAGCCCGACCCTGCGGAAACAGGCCGGTTTCCCGGCCTGGCGGCACATCAGGCCGGGGTGATCGACTCTTCCGGACGGCGCTCGAGCACCTGGTCGACCAGGCCGTAAGCCACCGCATCGGCCGCGCTCTTGAAGTTGTCGCGCTCGGTGTCGCGCGCGATGGTCTCCAGCGACTGGCCGGTGTGCTTGGCCAGCACTTCGTTCAGGCGCGAACGCAGGGTCAGGATTTCACGGGCGTGGATGTCGATATCCGTGGCCTGGCCCTGGAAACCGCCCAGCGGCTGGTGGATCATCACGCGCGAGTTCGGCAGCGCATAACGCTTGCCGGCCGCGCCGGATGCCAGCAGCAGCGCGCCCATCGAGGCGGCCTGGCCGACGCAGATGGTGCTCACGTCCGGCTTGATGTACTGCATGGTGTCGTAGATCGCCATGCCGGCGGTGACCACGCCACCGGGCGAGTTGATGTAGATGCTGATGTCCTTTTCCGGATTGTCCGCTTCCAGGAACAGCAGCTGCGCCACCACCACGTTGGCCATGTGATCGTCGATCGGGCCCACGAGGAAGATCAGGCGCTCCTTCAACAGGCGCGAATAGATGTCATAGGCGCGCTCGCCGCGGCTGGTCTGTTCGACCACCATCGGAACCATGTTCAGGGCTTTGGTTCGGTTGTCCATTGTGAGGCACCTATTTGAGGGGGAACGACCCCGCGCCGGGGCGCGGGGCGTAAAACACGGGCCGCTTACTGGCGGATCGCGTCCTGGAACGACAGCGGCTGCTCGGTGTGCTGGGCGCGCTCGGCGATCCAGTCGATCACCTGCTCTTCCATCACGCGGTTCTGCAGCCCACTCATCAGCTGGGGGTCGTTGCGGTACATCTCAATGACCTGCTCCGGCTCTTCATAGGTCGAGGCGATCAGGCGCATGGTTTCGTTCAGGCGCTTGGGATCCAGGCGCAGGTCGTTCCTGCGGGCCACTTCGCCGACCAGCAGGCCGACCAGCACGCGCTTGGCGGCCGCGTCCTTGAAGCCTTCATGGGCGTCGGCCGGGATTTCGCCCGGGTTGCGGCCGCTGCGGCGGATCTGCTCGACCTGCTGGGCCAGCATGGCGCGGGCTTCGTTGTCGACCAGGCGCGGCGGCATTTCGACCGAGGCGTAGGCGGCGATCAGCTGCTCGCCCACTTCACGGCGCAGGCGGTTCATCAGGGCGCCCTTGAGCTCGCGCTCCAGGTTGGCGCGGATGTCCTTGCGGAACTGTTCCACGTCGCCGCCCTTCACGCCGAAGCTCTTGATGAACTCGGCATCGACTTCCGGCAGCACCGGCGCGGACACGTCCACCGCCTTGACGGTGACCTTGACCTGCTTGCCAGCCAGCGCGGGCACGCGCCAGTCGGCCGGGAACTCGACATCCAGGGTCTTCTCTTCACCCTTGGCCAGGCCGACCAGGCCCTGTTCGATCTGCTCGAACATCATGCCCTGGCCCACCACCACGCTGCCCTTTTCGGTGCCTTCGGCCGGCAGGCGCTCGTCGCCGGCCTGCGACCAGGTCTCCAGTGCCACCAGGTCGCCGTCCTGGGCGCCACGGTCCACCGGGCTCCAGCTGCGGCGCTGCTCGCGCAGGTTGGTGATCATCTGGTCGATGTCGGCGTCGTTGATCTCGGCGGTGTGGCGCACGACGGTCAGCTTGCTGACGTCGACGTCGCCGAAGTCCGGCACCAGCTCGACGGTGGCCACGAAGGAGAATTCACCTGCGTCACCCTTGTCGATGCGCGGCGCGCCGGCAATGCGCAGCTCGTGCTCGCGCACGGCGGCATCGAAGGTTTCACGCAGCAGGCCGTCAACGGCTTCGCTGCGAACCTGCTGGCCGAAGCGCTGCTCGATCACCTTGGCCGGCACCTTGCCCGGGCGGAAGCCCTTGATGCGCGCGGTGCGGGCGATTTCGCCCAGGCGGCCGCTGATGTGGGTCTGCAGGCGGTCTTCCGGCAGCGAGAAGGTCAGGCGGCGTTCCAGATTGCCGGTGGATTCGATCGAAGCTTGCATGTTGACTCCTGCCAACCGGTGGCGACGCCCCCGGCACGATGTGATTGGATGAAACGGGTTGAGAACGCGGGGTCGTGGACGCGCCTGCCCGCCGCAGCCCTGTAGTTTGGCCGATAACGGCCAGCGCCGCCAGCATGGTGCCGGGAACGTCAATCCGGGGCGTGTTCAGGGAGTCCCCTGCCCCGTCAGCTGGTGCGAAAGGGGGGACTCGAACCCCCACGCCTTGCGGCACTGGAACCTAAATCCAGGGCGTCTACCAATTCCGCCACTTTCGCGCTGGGCGGCATTATAGCGGCCGAACGCGGTAGAGCCACGCCCTGCGTGGCTGCGCAATGCCGAACTCCAGCCAAGAAAAAAGCCACCCGGCTGACCGGATGGCTTTCGTCTTGGTGGGCTGTCAAGGATTCGAACCTTGGACCTATTGATTAAGAGTCAACTGCTCTACCAACTGAGCTAACAGCCCGAAAATCGGGAGGCGAATTATGACGCAATGCCGCACGGTGTTGCAAGCGGTTTTTTTGCACCCCTCGTAGAGCCACGCCCTGCGTGGCTGGCTTGGGTCCAGGACCATGAACGCCTGACGGGCGGCTTCGGCCGGGCCCAAACGCCGGCGGCATCGCCGGGACCGGCACGTGATCGGCTTCGGACACCCGGGCCGCGCTGCGCGCGGTTGCCACGCAGGGCGTGGCACTACGAATTGTTACGTGCACAGGACGATTGGGATGGAATCACGCGGACACGGTGTGCGTGTCGACGCAACGCCTGGACGTAGAGCCACGCCCTGCGTGGCTGCGGGATGCCGCATCGCGCGCAATAAAAAAGCCACCCGGCGAACCGGATGGCTTCTGTCTTGGTGGGCTGTCAAGGATTCGAACCTTGGACCTATTGATTAAGAGTCAACTGCTCTACCAACTGAGCTAACAGCCCTGAAAACTCAGGCGCATAGTGTAGCGTTTGCGCCTTTTTTTGCAACCCCGATTCACTTCCGGTGAAACGGGTTCTTCAAATCAGTGGGGTGGCTGAGGGGATTCGAACCCCCGACCACCGGAATCACAATCCGGTACTCTAACCAACTGAGCTACAGCCACCACTGAAACCTGTTTATTCGTTTACAACCTTTGAAGCAGCCCCGCGTGTGCACCGATGGTGCGCCCGACAGGAATCGAACCTGTAACCGCCGGCTTAGAAGGCCGGTGCTCTATCCAGTTGAGCTACGGGCGCCCGGACCGGATTGTCGCATTCCCATCCCGTTTTGAGCAGCGGGACGTGGTCGGGGTAGAGGGATTCGAACCCCCGACATCCTGCTCCCAAAGCAGGCGCGCTACCAGACTGCGCTATACCCCGGTGGTTTGATCCCTCGAGGTTCCCCCCGAAAGAGTCGGCTATTGTGGGAATCGGCGAGGCATCTGTCAACGGTTTTCACAAGGTTTTTCACATTCATGATCGGGCGCTATGCTTTCTCCAGCGGCCGGACGGCCCTAACCCTACCCTTCAAGGAGATTGGCAATGCGCAGCGGCAATCCTGCACTTTCGGAGTCGACGTTCCTCGACCTGGCCAGCGGCTCGGTGGTGACCTCGCCCGACCAGGTGATGACCATCAACGGCACGGTCAACAAGACCGGCATCCTGCTGTTGCTGGCCGTACTCACCGCTGCCTTCGCCTGGAGCCAAGCCATCGGCGCCGACCGCCAGATCGCACCGGGCGCGATGATCTACGCCATCGGCGGCGCCATCGGCGGGCTGGTCCTGGCCGTGGTGACGGTGTTCAAGAAGGAATGGTCGCCGGTCACCGCGCCGATGTACGCGCTGGTGGAAGGCTTCTTCCTGGGCGCGATCTCGGCGGTGATGGAAGTGCGCTTCCCGGGCATCGTGTTCCAGGCGGTGCTGCTCACCTTCGGCACCCTGTTCGCCCTGCTGGCGGCCTACCGCAGCGGCCTGATCAAGGTCACCGAGAACTTCAAGCTGGGCGTGGTCGCGGCCACCGGCGGCATCGCGCTGCTGTACCTGGCCTCGTTCGTGCTGGGCTTCTTCGACATCAACGTGCCGGTGATCCATGAAGCCAGCTGGCTGGGCATCGCCTTCAGCCTGTTCGTGGTGGTGGTGGCCGCGCTGAACCTGGTGCTGGACTTCGACTTCATCGAGAACGGCGCCGCCGCGCGTGCACCGAAGTACATGGAGTGGTACGGCGCGTTCGGGCTGATGGTCACCCTGGTGTGGCTGTACGTGGAATTCCTGCGCCTGCTGTCGAAGCTGCAGTCGCGTTGATTCAACGCGTCTGGATGAAAAAAGGGCGCCTGTGAGGGCGCCCTTTCTTTTTGGAGCAGCCGACTAACAGTCGGCCCTACCGTCGGCTCCTACCATGCCCGCTTACAGGCGGCTGGCGATGGCCTGGGCGAAGCCCATGGTGTTGCCGGTGCCGCCGAGGTCGCCGGTCAGCGAGTCCTTGGCTTCCAGGGTGGCCACGATGGCCTTGCGCAGGCGCTCGGCGTTGTCGGTCTGGCCGACGTGGTCCAGCATCTGCGCGGCCGCCAGCAGCAGCGCGCACGGATTGGCCTTGCCCTGGCCGGCGATGTCCGGCGCGGTGCCGTGCACGGCTTCGAAGATCGCCGCGTTCTCACCGATGTTGGCACCCGGGGCCAGGCCCAGGCCGCCGACGAGGCCGGCGCACAGGTCGGAGATGATGTCGCCGAACAGGTTGGTGGTGACGATCACGTCGAACTGTTCCGGACGCATCACCAGCTGCATGCAGCAGTTGTCGACGATCATTTCCTGGAACTCGATGTCCGGGTACTTGGCCGCCACTTCGCGCGCCACGGCCAGGAACAGGCCCGAGGTCGACTTGATGATGTTGGCCTTGTGCACGGCGGTGACCTTCTTGCGGCCGGTGCTGCGGGCCAGCTCGAAGGCGTAGCGCACGATGCGCTCGGAGCCCTTGCGGGTGATGCGGGTGCCGGAGAACGCGGTTTCGCCGTCGGCCGACACTTCCTGGCCTTCGGCCAGGTACGCGCCTTCGGTGTTCTCACGCACGGTGACCAGGTCCACGCCGTCGCCGAAACGCGACTTGGTGTTCGGGAACGACACCGCCGGACGCACGTTGGCGTACAGGTCGAAGTGGCGGCGCAGGCTGACGTTGATCGAGGTGAAGCCACCACCGACCGGCGTGGTCAGCGGGCTCTTCAGCGCGATCCGGTTGCGTGCGATCGACTCCAGGGTGGAAGCCGGCATCAGGTCGCCGTGCTTTTCCAGTGCGACCAGGCCAGCGTCGGCATCTTCGTATTCAAAGCCGGTGTCCAGCTTGCCGAGCACGAACAGCGTAGCGTCCATGATCTCCGGGCCGATGCCGTCACCGCGGATGACCGTGATTTTCTGCGTCATTTGATCTGTTTCCGAACCGAGGGGGAGCGCCGTCCGTAAGGGACCCGGAGCAGGGGCGCAAGGGAAGTTTCACCCGCAATTATGCCTCACCCGCCCAAGGGACCCCAAATTAGCCATTGGTAGCGCCCGACCGTTGGTCGGGCGGAATCCATCAATGTTCGTGAACGGCCGGGGCGGCGGCGCCGCCTTCCAGCTGGTCCAGGAAGTCCACGGCGCGGCGCAGGTGCGGGATGACGATCGAGCCGCCGACCACCAGGCCGACCGAGAAGGTCTCGAAGAACTCCTCGCGGGTCACCCCGGCGTCCTTGCACTGGGCCACGTGGTAGCTGATGCAGTCGTCGCAGCGCAGCACCATCGAGGCGACCAGGCCCAGCAGCTCCTTGGTCTTCACATCCAGCGCGCCGGCCTGGTAGGTCTGGGTGTCGAGCGCGAAGAAGCGCCGCACCACCTGGTTGGGCTCGCCCAGGATGCGCTGGTTCATGCGCTGGCGGAACTCGGTGAACTCGGCGATCCGGTCCTTGCTGCCGTCGTCCGCAGCGCTCATGCGCCCTCTCCGTTCAGCAGCGGCTCAAGCTTTCCTTCCCGGTGCAGGGCGATCATGTCGTCGTACCCACCCACATGGACCTCGCCCACGAAGATCTGCGGCACGCTGGTGCGGCGGGTCTTGGCCATCATCTTTTCGCGCTCGACCGGGTCCAGGTCGATGCGGACTTCGGTCCAGCTCTCGCCCTTGCTCTTCAGGAAGTTCTTGGCGGCCACGCAGTACGGGCAGACGGCGGTCGAATAGATGGTGATGGGCGGCTTCCCACCCGGGTTGGAAGCGACATCTTGGCTCACGGGAAACTCCACAGCGGAACGAGTGTCTGTATATGGTAGCCCTGCGCTGGATTTTCCATGTCATCACCGCAACACTGCGGATCACCCGCAGCCCCCAGGAGTTCCTGTTTGCGCCTTTTGCTGCTCTCTGCCGCGTTGACCCTGGCCCTGGCCGCCCCCTTGGCGTCGGCCCAGGACAGCAAGCTGCCGGACATCGGCTCGTCGGCCGGTGAACTGCTGACCCCGGCGCGCCAGGCCGAGTACGGCGGGATGATGCTGCGGGAGCTGCGCAATTACGGCTTCCTGCTGGATGACCCGCTGGTGGACGACTGGCTGCAGACCATGGGCGCGCGGCTGGGCTCCAACAGCGCCCAGCCGCGCCAGTCCTATACCTTCTTCATGCTCAGGGACCGGCAGATCAACGCCTTCGCCACCCTGGGCGGCTACGTGGGGGTCAACGCCGGGCTGGTGCTGACCGCCGAGCGCGAGGATGAGGTGGCGGCGGTGCTGTCCCACGAAATCGCCCACGTCACCCAGCAGCACGTGCTGCGCGGGGTGGAACGGGCCCAGCGCGACCAGATCCCCATCCTGCTGGGCATGCTGGCGGCGGTGGTGGCCGCGCAGCAGGCCGGCGGCAACTCTTCCGGCGATGCCACCATGGCCGCGATCACCTCCGGCATGGGGCTGATGCAGCAGCGCCAGATCAACTACACCCGCAGCAATGAGTCGGAGGCCGACCGCCTGGGCATCCGCACCCTGGCCCGCAGCGGCTACGACGTGGATGCGATGGCCGGCTTCTTCGAACGCATGTCCGCCTCGATGCGCGGCAATGCCGGCGGCTATTCGGTGCCGGATTTCCTGCAGACCCACCCGGTCAACACCACCCGCATCAGCGAAGCCAAGGCCCGTGCCGAGCAGATGAAGAAGGACACCGTGCTGCTCACCACCGAGGTGCCCGGCGGGGTGCGCCAGGAACGGGTGGACCCGGCCGACCCGGCCCTGTCCGACCCGCTGGTCCGGCGCAGCAACCCGTTGCTGCCGGCCTCGATGCAGATCTCGGTCAATTCACTCAGCCGGGGCGGCACCGGCCAGTTCGAGTGGGCGCGCGAGCGCCTGCGCGTGCTCAGCGCCGATACCCCGGGCGAGCTGGCCACCGAGTACCAGAACCTGCAGCGCGCGCAGAAAAGCGGCCTCAACGACGCCCAGCGCTATGGGCTGGCCCTGGCGCGCCTGCGCAACAGCGGCGCGGCCGAGGCCCGGCGCGACCTCACCGAGCTGCTCAAGGACCACCCGGACAACCTGTGGGTGGCCTTGGCACTGGCCGAATCCGAGTCGCGCTCGGGCCAGCCGGCCCAGGCCAATGCCCGCTTCGACGCCCTGCTCCGCCAGCACCCCGGCAGCCGCCCGGTGGCGCTGACCTACGCCGAGATGTTGAACGAACAGGGCGGGCGCGAGGCGGGCCAGCGCGCGCAGGCGATGCTGCGCCCGCTGCTGTCGCAAAGCGGCAATGATCCGGTGTTCCAGCAGCGCTATGCCCGCGCCAGCGAGCTGGCCGGCGACACCCTGCGCGCCAGCGAGGCCTACGCCGAGGCCGCGTTCCTGAACGGGCGGCCGGAGCAGGCACTGATGCAGCTGCAGGCGCTCAAGAAGCAGCCGGCGCTGGATTACGTGGGCCGGGCCCGGGTGGATGCGCGGATCGAGAGCATCACCCCCACCGTGCTGGAGATGCGCCGGCAGGGCATCAACGACCCGGAGCTGGAACGGCGCTGAACCGCGCCCGGATGACGGTGGGATGGCAATGCCCCCATGGCCGTCACAAACATGTCATGAAACCGTAGTCTACTGGGCTCAATCCCGGTCTGATGAGTAATACGGTGGGCACGTGCAGAAACGCATCCTGATCGTCGATGACGAACCCGCGATCCGCGAAATGGTCGCCTTTGCCCTGCGCAAGGGCGACTACGACCCGATCCACGCCGGTGACGCCCGCGAAGCGCAGACGGCGATCGCCGACCGCGTGCCGGACCTGATCCTGCTGGATTGGATGTTGCCGGGCACCAGCGGGCTGGACCTGGCCCGTCGCTGGCGCAAGGAGGCCCTCACCCGCGAGGTGCCGATCATCATGCTGACCGCGCGCGGCGAAGAGAACGACCGTGTCGGGGGGCTCGAAGCCGGGGTGGACGACTACGTGGTCAAGCCGTTCTCGGCCCGGGAACTGCTGGCCCGCATCCGCGCCGTGATGCGGCGGGCGCGCGACGATGACGAGGACGGCAGCGTGGCGGTAGGCACCATCCGCATCGACGGTGCCGCGCACCGGGTGTTCGCCGGCGACCAGCCGGTGCCGATCGGCCCGACCGAATACCGCCTGCTGCACTTCTTCATGACCCACCCCGAGCGCGTATACACCCGTGCCCAGTTGCTGGACCATGTGTGGGGCGGCAGCGTATATGTGGAGGAGCGCACCATCGACGTGCACATCCGCCGCCTGCGCAAGACGCTGGAACCGTTCGGCGCTGAGAACATGGTGCAGACCGTGCGCGGTGCAGGCTACCGGTTCTCGACCTCGACCTGATTTTTCCCTGGGACCGCAATGCCGCGCCACATCCGCTCCGCCTGGTTGAAAACCCTTGCCACCCTCGCCGTGCTGCTGCTTGCCGCCGGCCTGGTGGGCCTCGCCACCGGGCATGTGTGGATGTGCATCGCGCTGGCCTCCATTGGTGCGCTGGCCTGGCACTACTGGCGGCTGCGCAAGGTGCTGCGCCGGCTCACCGCGCGCCAGCGCTGGGACATGAGCGGCGGCAATGGGGTCTGGAACGAACTGGACCGGCTGCTGTACCGCAACCAGCTGGAAATGCGCACGCGCAAGCGGCGCCTGCTGGACATGCTGCGCAGCTACCGCGCCGCTGCCGCCGCGTTGCCGGATGCGGTGGTGGTGGTGGACCGCAACAGCCAGCGCGTGCAGTGGTTCAACGAATCGGCCACCACGCTGCTGGGCCTGCACCATCCCGGCGACCTGGGCGAGGCCCTGGTCGCGCGCCTGCAGCCGATGCCGCTGGCGCATTGGCTGGCCGGCGGCCGCAATGCCGAACCGATCCTGGACGTGCCCTCCCCGGTCGACCCGGCGATCCGGCTCAACCTGCGCCTGATTCCCTATTCGCCGGACTACTGGCTGCTGATCGCCCGCGATGTGAGCAAGCTGCTGCGGCTGGAGCAGGTGCGCCGCGATTTCGTGGCCAATGTGTCGCATGAGCTGCGCACGCCGCTGACGGTGGTGCACGGCTACCTGGACATGATGGAGCCGGAGGATTTCCCCGGCACCGGGCCGATGCTGGAGGAAATGCGCAAGCAGTCGCAGCGCATGGCCCAGCTGGTCGAAGACCTGCTGACCCTGTCGCGGCTGGAATCGCAGGAACACACCGAAGAAGAAACCGTGGCGATGGCGCCGATGCTGGCCACGCTGCGCCGCGAAGCCGAGGCCCACAGCCAGGGCCGCCACCAGATCAGCGTGATCGACAGCGCCGGGGTGGACCTGCAGGGGTCCAACAAGGAACTGCACAGCGCCTTCTCCAACCTGGTCACCAACGCGGTGCGCTATACCCCGGCCGGCGGCCGGGTCGAGGTGGAGCTGGCACGCGAAGGCCACGGCGTGGTGCTGGCGGTACGCGATACCGGCTATGGCATTCCCGCCACCCACCTGCCGCGCCTGACCGAGCGTTTCTACCGCGTTTCCAGCAGCCGCTCGCGCGAAAGCGGCGGCACCGGGCTGGGCCTGTCGATCGTCAAGCACATCCTGGGCCTGCACCACGCGCGCCTGGAGATCCAGAGCGAGGTCGGCAAGGGCAGCGTGTTCTCGTGCCACTTCGATGCCGACCACGTGCGCGAGCGCACCGACGTTGCCACCCTTTCCTCTGCAGAAGACTCCTCCGCATGAGCACCCTCGTTCCCATCGCCCTGCCGGCGGAAACCGATCCACTGCGCGACCCGGCCCTGTACATCAACCGCGAGCTGTCGCAGCTGGATTTCAACTTCCGCGTGCTGGCCCAGGCGATGGACCCGCAGGTACCGGTGCTGGAGCGGCTGCGCTTCATGTGCATCTCGTGCACCAACCTGGACGAGTTCTTCGAGATCCGCGCCGCCGCGGTGCGCCACGCGCAGGAATTCGGCCTGCCGCCGGCACCGGACGGCATGGCGCCGCAGACCATCCTCAATGCCATCCATGACCGCGCCGCGGAACTGGTGGACCAGCAGTACCGCTGCTGGAACGACACGCTGCGCCCGGCGCTGCACGAGGCCGGCATCGACGTGCTGGGCCGGCACTCCTGGAACCATCGCCAGAAGCGTTGGCTGCGCGCGTACTTCCGCAACGAGATCATGCCGGTGCTGTCGCCGCTGGGCCTGGATCCCTCGCACCCGTTCCCGAAGATCCTCAACAAATCGCTGAACATCGTGGTGGTGCTCAAGGGCACCGACGCGTTCGGCCGCGCCGGCCACCTGGCCATCGTGCGCGCGCCGCGTTCGCTGCCGCGCATCATCCAGCTGCCGCAGACCCTGGGCGGGCCGCAGACCTTCGTGTTCCTGTCCTCGGTGCTGTCCACGTTCGTCGGCGAGCTGTTCCCGGGCATGGAAGTCCAGGGCGCCTACCAGTTCCGGGTGACCCGCAATTCCGAGCTGGTGGTGGACGAGGAAGAAGTGGAGAACCTGGCGCTGGCCCTGCGCGACGAGCTGGTCGACCGCGGCTACCGGCCGGCGGTGCGGCTGGAGATCGCCCAGGACTGCCCGCGCGACATCGTGCGGACCCTGCTGCAGAACTTCGGCCTCACCGAGAACGCGGTGTACCGCATCGACGGCCCGGTCAACCTCAACCGCGTGATCCAGCTGTACGACCTGCTGGCCCGGCCGGAACTGAAATACCCGCCGATGAGCCCGCGCACGCTGCGCGACAGCGACGGCATCTTCGAAGTGGTGGCGCGCAAGGACGTGCTGCTGCACCACCCCTTCGACGCCTTCACCGCCGTGCTGGACCTGATCAAGCAGGCCGCGGTGGACCCGAACGTGCTGGCAATCAAGCAGACCCTGTACCGCACCGGCAAGGACTCGCTGATCGTCGATGCTTTGATCCAGGCCGCGCGCAACGGCAAGGACGTCACCGTGGTGGTGGAGCTGCGCGCGCGCTTCGACGAGGAAGCCAACCTGGGCCTGGCCGACCGCCTGCAGGAAGCCGGCGTGCAGGTGGTGTACGGCGTGGTGGGCTACAAGACGCACGCCAAGATGCTGCTGATCGTGCGCCGCGAGGGCCGCAAGCTGCGCCGCTACGTGCACCTGGGCACCGGCAACTACCACAGCGGCACCGCGCGGGCGTACACCGACCTGAGCCTGATCACCTCCGATGCCGACATCGGCAACGACGTGCACCTGCTGTTCCAGCAGCTGTCCGGGCTGGCCCCGCGCACGCGCCTGAAGCGCCTGCTGCAGTCGCCGTTCACCCTGCACGACGGGCTGCTGCAGCGCATCGAACGCGAGATGCACCTGGCCCGCGAGGGCCGCCCGGGGCGGATCATCGCCAAGATGAACGCCCTCAACGAACCGCAGGTGGTGCGCGCGCTGTATGCCGCGTCGCAGGCCGGCGTGCAGATCGACCTGATCGTGCGCGGGGCGTGCACGCTGCGCCCGGGCGTACCGGGGGTATCGGACAACATCCGGGTGCGCTCGATCGTCGGCCGGTTCCTGGAACACAGCCGGGTCTACTGGTTCGGCAACGACGGCGCGTCCGAGCTGTACTGCGCCAGCGCCGACTGGCTGGAGCGCAACCTGCTGCGCCGGGTGGAGACCTGCTTCCCGATCCTGGACCCGGAGCTGGCGCGCAAGGTCTACCGCGACGTGCTGCAGAACTACCTGGACGACAACCTCAACGCCTGGGAACTGCACGCCGACGGCGAGTACCGCAAATGCACCCCCGGCCACGACCAGCCCCCGCACTCGGCGCAGATGGCGTTGATGCAGGGCCTGTAGGGCCCTGCAACAACGCCATCGGTAGATCCCGCCCGTTGGTCGGGATTCATTTCGGTGCGGCCACCGGTCGCATCATGTGAAGGCCGCGCGGTGACGCCGCGACCCACCCTTCGGCTACCATTCGCCCATGCCGCATACCTCCACGACTCCGCCCGCCCTGCAGGATGGCGACCTGCTCGCCGCCGTCGACCTCGGTTCGAACAGTTTCCACATGGTCATCGCGCGGTACACGCTCGGGCAGCTGCGCGTGGTCGACCGGTTGCGCGAGACCGTGCGCATGGCCGACGGCCTGGATGGCAAGGGCGGCCTGTCGGCGGAAGCGCGCCAGCGCGCGCTGGAATGCCTGGCCCGGTTCGGCCAGCGCATCCGCGGCATTCCCTCGGTGCGCGTGCGCGCCCTGGCCACCAATACGGTGCGCCAGCTGCGCTCGCCGCAGGCGTTCCTGATGCCGGCCGAAACCGCGCTGGGGCATGCCATTGAAGTGGTCAGCGGGCGCGAAGAGGCCCGCCTGATCTACCTGGGCGTGGCCCATGCGCAGCCGCCCAAGCCGGACCAGCGCCGGCTGGTGATCGATATTGGCGGTGGCTCCACGGAGTTCATCATCGGCCAGGGCATGCAGACCCTGGAACGCGAAAGCCTGCAGGCCGGCTGCATCGCCAGCACCCGGCGCTTCTTCCCGGGCGGCAAGCTGAGCAAGCGGCGCTGGAAGGATGCGCTGACCGAGATCGGCGCCGAGTTCCAGCAGTTCGCCACCAAGTACCGCTCGCTGGGCTGGCACGAAGCGCTGGGCTCGTCGGGCACGCACAAGGCGATCAGCGAAATCTGCGCCACCATGAAGCTGAGCAAGGGCGCGATCACCGCCGAAGCCCTGCCGCAGCTGCGCGATGAGCTGCTCAAGGCCAAGCGCATCGAGGACATCAACCTGCCCGGGCTGTCGCCCGACCGCCGCCCGATCATCGCCGGCGGCATCCTGGTGCTGGAAGCGGCGTTCCAGGCGCTGGGCCTGCAGAAGCTGCTGGTCAGCAAGGCGGCCATGCGCGAGGGCATCCTGTACGACATCCTCGGCCGCGCCAGCGAAAACGACCTGCGCGACGAATCGGTCGACGCGCTGACCCTGCGCTACGGCATCGATACCGTCCAGGCCGAACGGGTGCAGCGCACCGCGCTGGACCTGTTCGCCCAGGTCGAAGGCAGCTGGAACCTGGACCCGGACGACGCGCGCATGCTCGGCTGGGCCGCGCGCCTGCACGAGCTGGGCCTGATGATCGCCCACAGCGGTTACCACGTGCATGGCAGCTACGTGCTGGAGAACTCGGACATCGCCGGCTTCTCGCGCCAGGAACAGCAGCTGCTGGCCGCGCTGGTGCGCAGCCACCGCCGCAACGTCTCCAAATCCGCGTTCGACGCCCTGCCCGAACGCCTGCTGCTGCCGGCCCGGCGCATGACGGCCCTGCTCCGGCTGGCGGTGCTGCTCAACCGCGCCCACGAAGACACCCCCGTGCCGGCGCTGGAGCTCAGTGCCGACGACAGTCGCCTGTCGCTGATCCTGCCGCAGGCCTACATCGATGCCCGCCCGCTGCTGCGCGCCGACCTGATCGGCGAAACCGACGGCATGGCCGGGCTTGGCGTCCAGTTCCGCCCGTTCGTGGCCTGAGCCGCGCCAGCGGCTCCCCTCTCTTCGCTTCCGGACCGCGCCTCCCACAGGGAGATCTGCGCGGATCCGCATGCTGCGCCACTCCATACGGATACATTGCGACACATCAGGACACAAAAACCGGATTCGGCAAAGAATCACAATTAGTTGATTTTTAACAACTTGTGTCTCTTTGGTTACGGATCAGTGAACTTTTTCTGGCAAATTTCTTTACAAGGGCTTAACGAACGGGACTAAGATCGAGACACCAGCCCATTTGGGGTGGTTTTCAGGGACGCAGGGCACTTGGGACCCCGCCGACCGTTTTGATTCAGTTCCGAACCAGAGAGAGCCTAATGACTTCACGCATCAACGTACTCGGGCAGGCGATCCGCCATGCCCTGGTCGCCGGTACCGTCGGCCTGGTGGCCGCACCGGCCATGGCACAGGACGCGCCGAACACCACCAACCTCGACCGCATCGAGATCACCGGTTCGCGTATCCGTACGGTGGACGTGGAAACCGCACAGCCGGTGTTTGCGATCAGCCGCAACGACATCGAGCGCCAGGGCTTCAGCTCGGTCGCCGACATCCTGCAGAACGTGACCGCCATGGGCAGCCCGACGATCAGCCGCGCCAACGCGCTGACCGCCGGTGAAAATGCCGGCGGCACCTACATCGACATGCGCAACCTGGGCACCCAGCGCACGCTGGTGCTGGTCAACGGCAAGCGCCTGGGCATCAGCACCTCCGGCTACCAGGACGTGTCGAACCTGCCGGTCTCCGCCATCGAGCGCATCGAAGTGCTGAAGGACGGCGCCTCGGCCATCTACGGTTCGGATGCCATGGCGGGCGTGGTCAACATCATCACCCGCGGCAACGTCACCGGCGTTACCGCCAGCGTCTACCACGGCCAGTACAGCGAAGGCGACGGCGCCCGCGACCGTTTCGACGTCGTGGCCGGCTGGAGCAACGACCGCATCTCGCTTACCCTGTCGGCAGAACATGCCGAAGAAAAGGGCGTGTGGGCACGTGACCGCGGCTTCAGCCAGTACGGCATGACCGACCGCCACCCGCTGGACGCCAGCAACTGGACCACGATCAGCCAATACGGCCAGATCACCGGTCTGCGCGGCCCGGGCTGCACGGCCACCGCCGGCTGCGGCTACTCGCTCAACCGGGGTTCGGACCCGACCCTGCCGGGCAACTACCACCGCACCGACACCACCCCGTTCACCGGTGACGTGAGCAACGCCAACGACCAGATGCACGTGATGTATCCGCTCAAGCGCGATTCGGTGTATTTCGATGGTCGCTTCGCGATCACCGACAGCATCAACTTCCGCACCGAGCTGGGCTACAACCAGCGTGAGTCGACCCGCCAGATCGCCGGCTACCCGCTGCAGTCCAGCACCGTCGGCGTCGGCCCGATGTCGATCGACAGCTACTTCAACCCGTTCGGCAACCAGCACGGCTATGCCACGCCGACCGCCGTGGCCTGGAACCGCCGTACCTGGGAAATTCCGCGCGTCACCACCAGCGAACTGAAGACCTACCGTGCGGTGGCCTCGTTCGACGGTTCGTTCGACATCGGCGAGCGCTACTTCGACTGGGAAGCGGGCTACCAGTACAACCGCAACGACCTGGAATCGGTGGCCACCGGCAACCTGCACAAGGCGCGCGTGGCCGCCGGCGTGGGTCCGTCGTTCCTCAACGCGGCCGGCCAGGTGCAGTGCGGTACGGCCGCCGCCCCGATCTCCACCGACGTGTGCAAGCCGTGGAACCCGCTGGTCGCCTACGGTGTGACCGCGCCCAATGGCCTGTACGGCAATGAAGAGCTGCAGGCGTGGTTGTTCCCGGAAGAGACCACCAAGGGCCGCACCACCTCGAAGAACTTCTTCGCCAACATCGCCGGTTCCATCTTCACCCTTCCGGCCGGCGACCTGGGCTTCGCCTTCGGTGTTGAAAGCCGCAAGGAAGAAGGCAAGTACACCCCCGACGCGCTGGCCCAGACCGGTGCCACCACCAACCTGGCCGCCGGCCCGACCGGTGGCGACTACACCGTCAACGAAGCCTACCTGGAGCTCAACATCCCGGTGCTGGCCGACCTGCCGGGCGCGAAGGAACTGACCTTCAACGGCGCCACCCGGTTCTCGGACTACGACACCTTCGGCAACACGCTCAACAGCAAGTTCGGCTTCAAGTGGAAGCCGATCGATTCGCTGATGGTGCGTGGCACCTGGGCAGAAGGCTTCCGCGCGCCGACCATCAACGACCTGTTCGGTGGCGGTTCGGAAACCTTCGCAAACTTCAGCGATCCGTGCGACACCGTGTTCGGCTCCTCGCGCACCAACGCCGAAGTGCGCGCGCGCTGCTCGCGTGACATCGCCGACGCCGCCAACTTCCGCCAGCTGCGCCAGGGCAACCAGGCCGTGACCGTCGCCATCGACGCCACCCCGGTGCCGTTCACCTCCGGCTCGAACCCGACGCTGACCCCGGAAACCTCCAAGAGCAAGACGCTGGGCCTGGTCTGGAGCCCCGGCTTCATCCAGAACTTCAACGCCTCGCTGGACTGGTGGAAGATCCGCATCGACAACACCATCATTGCCGATACCCCGACCCAGATCCTGATCGACTGCTATGAGCAGGGCATCGACGCGCGCTGCTCGCGCTTCGACCGCGACCCGGTCACCGGCATCGTGACCAACCTGAAGTTCGGCAACCGCAACGCCGGTTTCCTGGAAACCGAAGGTTACGACCTGGACGTGACCTACCGTCTGGATACCAACGTCGGCAAGTTCTCGCTGAACTCGGCCACCACCTATGTGTCCAGCAACGTCTACCGTTCGACCAACGACGCCAGCGTCGTGCCGACCACCACCAACGGCATCGGCAGCGGCTTCCGCGTCCGCTCCAACCTGGTGCTGGGCTGGGACCTGGAAAACTTCGGCATGAGCTGGACCGCCCGTTACTACTCCGGCGTGAAGGAACAGTGCGCCAACATCGCGCTGTACCCGGAAGAGTGCTCGGACCCGGGCCAGTACGCGCCGTGGTACAAGGGCTCGCGCAACTACAACGAGCGCGGTTCGGTCACCTTCCACGACCTGCAGTTCCGCTACACCCTGCCGTGGGAAGGCACCGTATCGGTCGGCGCCAACAACGTCTTCGACAAGCTGGGCCCGATCATGTACAGCAAGCCGAACTCGGCCTTCTCGTACTACGGCGGCTATGACATCGGCCGCGTGATCTACATGAAGTACCAGCAGCGCTTCTGATCGCCCCGCGCGGTTGATGCACGATGACCACGGCCCTTCGGGGCCGTGGTTTTTTCGTGCCCGGCGCGGCGTCATGCGGCGGTCATGTCGATGTCATGTCGGCTACATCGCCACCCCCGAGCATGCCTTCAAACCGGAGGCCCGCCATGCGCTATGCCATCGTCACTGAAACGTACCCCCCCGAAGTGAACGGCGTTGCCCTGACCGTGCAGGGGCTGGAACAGGGACTGCGTGCGGCCGGGCATGAGGTGGACCTGGTCCGCCCGCGCCAGGCCGACGACACCGATGCCGGCGGCGCGCTGCTGGTGCAGGGCGCCGGGCTGCCCCGCTACCCTGGCCTGCGCTTCGGC
>DGIP01000296.1 GCA_002386405.1 Stenotrophomonas maltophilia | reverse complement strand
CGCCCTGCGTGGCTGCGCGACGCGCCCGGCTGGCCTAGCGGGCCAGGCCTTCCAGCAACGGAACGCCGTGGGCTTCCATGCCGCCAACGCTCAATGCGCCCTCGGCCATCTCCAGCGGCAACACCGCCAGCGCCAGGTCCCCGGCCACGCTGGCCACGGTGCCCACTGCCGCGCCGTTCTGCTCGACCTTCGCCCCACTGGCGGTGCCATCGGCCACGCGCAGCAACTGCAGGGCGCGCTTGGCCTTGCCCAGGAAATGGGTGCGCGCCACGATTTCCTGGCCCGGGTAGCAGCCTTTCTTGACGCTGTAGCCGTTCAACCGGTCCAGGCCCAGCTGCTGCGGGGTCCACTGTTCGCGCTGGTCGGCGGCCAGGCGCGGCACGCCGTAGCGCAGGTCGGACTGGCGCCAGGCCAGTTCGAACGCGGCATCGGCCGGCGTTGCATCCGCCGGCGCGGGTGCGATCTTCAGGGTGCGCAGCAACGCATCGCTGCCCACATCCAGCTCCAGTGCATCGCCCCCCAGCGCAATCGCTGCGCCAGACGCCGCTTCCGGCGCGGTGAAGCTGCTGGCCACCGCCAGATCGGTGCGCACCTCGATCTTGACCTTGCGGCGGAACACGAAGCGCTGTAACTGCGACGCAATCGCATCGGCGTCACCGTCAGCCAGCACCAGCAGGACATGTTCTTCGTCCAGCCGAAGCAGCTGAAACACAGCAAGGGTGCGGCCCTTGGCGCTCAGCCAGGCGCTCCACTGCCAGTGCCGCAGGGGCAGGGCAGTGACATCGCTGGCGAACTGGGCATGGGCGAACGCCGCCGCTTCCACGCCGCGCAGGCTGAGCAGCGCGTGACCGGAAAGGCGCGGAAAACCACTGAAATCGAAGGGTAGGTTGTCAGGCACGTGAACGGGGTCTAAAATTTGTGCGTTGCGAGACCACCCATGATAGGCCAAACAACCCCCACTCCCGATATCGATCCTGAAGCCCCGCTGGTACCGGAGGAGCAGCCGCTCGCCGATACGCCGGTGGTGCCTGTGGAGATCGGTGGCCGCGGCGGACTGGATCCGGTGCGGTATGGAGATTGGGAAAAAAACGGACGCTGCATCGATTTCTGATCAGCATTGAGCCAACGCGGCAATTGTGCCGCCCAGCCGAGACAACGAGCCCAGCGAATGGCCGCCAGAGAACGTCCCCTTTCCCCGCACCTTCAGGTGTATCGCTGGCAGATTCAGATGGCCACCTCGATCCTGCATCGAGCCACCGGCATCTTTCTGTCTGTTGGAGCCCTGATCATCGCTGGCGGCCTGCTCGCCCTGATGATGGGTCCTGAATCCTGGAACTGCTTCACCGGCCACGCCGGCAGCTGGTATGGAAAGCTGTTCCTGTTCGCATGGACGTGGTCGTTCGCCTACCACCTGTGCAATGGCCTGCGCCATATCGTGCAGGACTTCGCGATCGGCTTCAGCATTCCCGCCTTCGTGCGCAGCAGCTGGATCTCGGTGTTCGCCAGCCTGGTGATCACCGCGCTGGTCTGGGCCTACGTCTTCCTCGGAGCCACCGCATGAGCAAGTTCCGTACCCCGCTCAAGAACGTGCGTGGCCTGGGCGCCGCCAAGACCGGCACCGAGCACTTCGTGATGCAGCGCCTGACCGCCACCGCGCTGGTCCCGCTGACCATCTGGTTCCTCATCTTCGTGCTGGGCCTGGTCAACGCCGATTACGTGACCGCCGCCGACGCGGTGTCCAAGCCGTGGAACGCGGTGCTGCTGGTGGGCTTCCTGGTGGCCATGTTCTGGCACGCCCAGCTGGGCCTGCAGGTCGTGCTGGAAGACTACATCCATAATTCGTTGCTGGCCCTGGCGCTGCAGACCACGGTGAAGTTCATTGCCGTGCTGGGCGCGATCGTCAGTGTTTTTGCGGTCGCCCGCATTGCGCTCGGCGTTGCCTGAGTCAGGCACCAAGACAGGAATCCAGAGTAGATGTCCGCTTACAAGATCACGGAACACAAATACGACATGGTCGTGGTGGGCGCCGGCGGCGCCGGCCTGCGTGCCACGTTCGGCCTGGCCGCCAAGGGCCTGCAGACGGTCTGCCTGACCAAGGTCTTCCCGACCCGTTCGCACACCGTGGCCGCGCAGGGCGGTATTTCCGCCGCGCTGGGCAACATGGGTGAAGACGACTGGCGTTACCACTTCTTCGACACCATCAAGGGCTCGGATTGGCTGGGCGACCAGGACGCCATCGAATACATGTGCCGCGAAGCGATTCCGGCCATCATCGAACTGGAACACTACGGTGTGCCGTTCAGCCGTACCGAAGACGGCAAGATCTACCAGCGCCCGTTCGGCGGCATGACCACCAAGTACGGTGAAGGCCCGTCCGCGCAGCGCACCTGCGCCGCCGCCGACCGTACCGGCCACGCCATGTTGCACACGCTGTACCAGCAGTCGCTGGCGCACAACGCACGCTTCATGATCGAGTACTTCGCGCTCGACCTGATCTTCGATGAGGAAGGCGTCTGCCGCGGCGTGCTCGCGCTGGACATGGCCGATGGCTCGCTGCACCTGTTCCGCGCCCATGGCGTGGTGCTGGCCACCGGCGGCTACGGCCGTGCCTACTTCAGCGCCACTTCGGCCCACACCTGCACCGGCGACGGCGGCGGCCTGGTCATGCGCGCCGGCCTGCCGATGCAGGACATGGAGTTCGTGCAGTTCCACCCCACCGGCATCTACGGTGCGGGCTGCCTGATCACCGAAGGCGTGCGTGGCGAAGGCGGCATCCTGCGCAACAGCAACGGCGAGCGCTTCATGGAGCGCTACGCACCGCATTACAAGGACCTGGCCTCGCGCGACGTGGTGTCGCGTTCGATGACCATCGAAATCCGCGAAGGCCGCGGCGTCGGCGAGCACAAGGACCACATCCTGCTCGACCTGACCCACCTCGGCCCGGGCGTGATCGACGACAAGCTGCCGGGCATTGCCGAAAGCGCGCGGATCTTCGCCGGCGTGGACGTGCACAAGCAGCCGATCCCGGTCATCCCGACCGTGCACTACAACATGGGCGGCATCCCGACCAACTACCACGGTGAAGTGGTGCGCAAGGTCGGCGACAACCCCGATGCCGTGGTGCCGGGCCTGTACGCCATCGGCGAAGCGGCCTGCGTTTCGGTGCACGGCGCCAACCGCCTGGGCTCCAACTCGCTGCTCGACCTGGTCGTGTTCGGTCGTGCGGTGGCCAACCGCTGCGCCGATACCATCAAGCCGGGCCAGCCGCACAAGACCCTGCCGTCGGATTCGTGCGACAAGGCGCTGGGCCTGCTGGACAAGCTGCGTTACGCCAACGGCGACACCCCGACCTCGGTCATCCGCGACCGCATGCAGCGCACCATGCAGAACGACGCAGCGGTGTTCCGTACCAGCAAGACGCTGGAAGAGGGCTGCGCCAAGATGTCGGAGATCTTCGACTCCTTCCAGGACGTCAAGGTGTCGGACCGTTCGCTGGTGTGGAACTCGGACCTGATCGAAACCTACGAGCTGAACAACCTGCTGCTCAACGCGGTGGCGACGATCAACTCGGCCGAACAGCGCAAGGAAAGCCGCGGCGCGCATGCGCACGAGGATTTCCCGGACCGCGACGACGTCAACTGGCAGAAGCACACGCTGGTCAACGTCGACGACAACGGCAAGTGCAGCTTCGATTACCGCCCGGTGCACATGTACACGCTGAGCAAGGACGTGGACGTGGTCCCGCCCAAGCCGCGCGTCTACTAAGCGCCATGCGGATCGACTTCCTCACCTTCCGAGCCAGCCGCGCCTGCCCTGCAGCGCGAGCCGCCTGAGCCAACGAGAACAGCCATGGCCGAGTTTTCCCTCCCCAAGAATTCCAAGATCGGAAAGGGCAAGCACTTCCCCGCCAAGAGCGGCACGAAGAACGCGCGCACCTTCAAGATCTACCGCTGGAGTCCCGACGACGACAGCAACCCGCGGACCGATACGTACGAGATCGATCTGGACACGTGCGGCCCGATGGTCCTGGACGCGCTGATCAAGATCAAGAACGAGATCGACCCGACCCTGACCTTCCGTCGTTCGTGCCGCGAGGGCATCTGCGGTTCGTGCGCGATGAACATCGACGGCACCAACACGCTGGCCTGCACCCGCGCCATTGCCGACTGCGGCAAGGCCGAAGTGCCGATCTACCCGCTGCCGCACATGAGCGTGATCAAGGACCTGGTACCGGACCTGACCCACTTCTACGCGCAGTACGCCTCGATCAAGCCGTGGATCCGCACCCAGACCCCGCCGCCGCCGGACCGTGAGCGCCTGCAGTCGCCGGAAGACCGCAAGAAGCTGGACGGCCTGTACGAGTGCATCCTGTGCGCGTGCTGCTCGACCTCGTGCCCGTCGTTCTGGTGGAACCCGGACAAGTT
>DGIP01000270.1 GCA_002386405.1 Stenotrophomonas maltophilia | reverse complement strand
GCCCGGCCAGCCCCACCGCCGCCGCGCTGGCGGGCGAACAGGCTCTCGAAGAAGTCGCTGAAACCACCGCCACCGGCGCCGCCGCCGAACACTTCCTCGAAATCAAAGCCCTGCGCGCCGCCATAGTTCGGCGGGGCATGGAACTCCTCGCCCGGGCGGTAGCCCTGGGCCTTGAGCTGGTCGTAGGCCGCGCGCTTCTGCGGATCACGCAGCGCCTCGTAGGCCTCGTTGACCGCCTTGAACTTCTCTTCCGCGCCGGTTTCCTTGCTCACGTCCGGGTGGTACTTGCGCGCCAGCCGGCGGTAGGCGGTCTTGATTTCGGCATCGCCCGCGCTGGGTTCCACACCCAGCGTGGCGTAGTAATCCTTGAATTCCATCCATACACCTCGAATAAGTTCGGCCGCCCGCGCCGGCGGGGGCCGTGCCGGCAATTCTAGCGGCTGGCCGCCCCGCCGCCGTGATCGGGCGAATGATCCTGCGCAATGCAGTCGCCCCGGGCGTCGGCTACGGTCCATATGGGAATGAACAGGCCGGTTTCAACGTTTTGACGCGGCCCTCCCATAACTCTCACTACCCTGCCCTTGACCCAGGAGCTCCCATGACCATCCACGTTGGCGACCGCATTCCCGAAGTCACCCTCAAGCGCATCCGCGAGGGCATGGAGACGTTGGACACCCATGCCCTGTTCGATGGCCGCAAGGCGGTGCTGTTCGCGGTGCCCGGCGCCTTTACCCCGACCTGCTCGGCCCGCCACCTGCCCGGCTATGTCGAGCATTTCGCCGATTTCCGCCGCCGCGGCATCGACGTGTTCTGCATGGCGGTCAACGACCCGTTCGTGATGAAGGCCTGGGGCGAAAGCCAGCAGGTGCCCGACGGGTTGCAGCTGCTGTCCGACGGCAACGGCGATTTCACCCGCGCGCTCGGACTGGAGCTGGATGCCAGCAGTTCCGGCATGGGCATGCGCTCGCGCCGCTTCGCACTGTACGTGGAAGACGGCGTGGTCCGCGAAACCTTCATCGAAGAGCCCGGCAAGTTCGAGGTCTCTTCGGCGCAGTACGTGCTGGAGCACCTGCCCAGCTGATCTCCCCAGAACCAAGGAACCCGGCCAGCCATGTCAAAGCCAGCCAAAGCCGCAAAGCAACCCAAACCCGCCTCCACGCCCGCCGCCCCCACCCCGCCCGGCATCAGCGACACCGCGACCCTGCGTGCACGTGCGCGGAAGAACATCGATGACGGCGCCATCACCCCGACCTACAGCGCCGACCGCAAGGCGGTGATCAAGCTGCTCAACGATGCGTTGGCCACCGAATACGTGTGCGTGCTGCGCTACTACCGCCATTACTTCATGGCCAAGGGCATGCTGGCCGACGCGGTCAAGGGCGAATTCCTCGAGCACGCCCAGCAGGAACAGGCGCATGCCGGCAAGCTGGCCGAGCGCATCGTGCAGCTGGGCGGTGAGCCCGACCTCAACCCGGCCACGCTGACCCAGCGTTCGCATGCGGAATACAAGGAAGGCAAGGATCTTCGCGACATGGTCCGCGAGAACCTGATCGCCGAACGCATCGCCATCGACAGCTATCGGGAAATGATCAATTTCGTGGGCGACAAGGACACCACCACCAAGCGCATCCTGGAAGAGATCCTGGCCCAGGAGGAAGAGCACGCAGATGAGTTCGCGGACCTGCTCGAGGGTTGGATCGGCGAGTGAAATGCGTCGGCCATGGCGCGGTGGTAAGGTCGCCCACGTCCTCCTTGCAAGGAATGCATCGTGACCATTGCCCGCCGTTCCGCCCCGCTTGTGCTTGCCCTGCTTGTTTCTGCGGGCGCCTTCGCGCAGCCTGCCCCCGCGGCAGGCGAGCGCCTGCCGCCTTCCCCGCACTGCCTGGATGCACGCGGTGTGCGCCAGGTCGAGCAGGCCAGCCCTGCGGCCATCGCCGTGCTGGGTGCCAATGGCCAGGCCTACCGGCTGGAGTTCACCGATGCCTGCCCCGGCGTCAACGAGGCCGAACAGGTCCGGCTGGACGCACCCGATGGCTGGGCCTGTGGCAGCCCCGGTGAGCGCCTGGTGGTCGACGGCCGCACCTGCGCGGTGGCGGCCGTTGGGGTGATGGACAACCGCACCTTCGCCGAAACCGCCCGCGAGAGCAGCCGCCAGTACGCGGCCACCCTGCCGACGGTCAACGCCACGGCCAAGTCGGGGCGCAGCAGCCGGGCCCAGGCCTTCCAGGGGTCGCCCGAGTTCTGCTTCGCCACCCGCAATGTGCGTGGCTGGAGCGAAGATCCCAAGGGCGTGGTGGTGGAAACCAACCCGAAGAAGAACGGCGGCCATCGTTACTACCACCTGGAGCTGGGCAGCAGCTGCAGCATCCTGGAGGGCGCCACCGCCGTGGACTTCCAGTCCGGCTTCCAGAACGGGCTGATCTGCGGCAACCCGGGTGACCGCATCGTCATGGCCGACAACGGGCTGGTCAACGACGGCGAGGGCGGCGATCAACGCGCCCACACCCCGCGCTTCGCCCGTCCCGGCTGTTCGGTACTGGCCGTCTATCCCCGGGAATGACGGTTACCGGAGGATCCGGAACCGCACCTGGGTCCAGGCCCCATCGGCGGCGAGCGCGGTGAGGGTGTGCTCGCCGGCTTCGTCGAAATCGCGCTGGAAGCTGCGCGCGCCCTCGCTGCGTGCGATCCAGCGGTCATCCAGCAACCAGTCCACGGACTGCTCGCTGCCCAGTGCACGCAGCTGAAGCCGCACGCCGTGCTCGGCGTTGGGCGCGCGCGCCAGCGTGGCGCGGTCGTTGAGGCCTTCGATATGCAGGCTGCCCGCACTGCTGCGGCCATCATCGCGGCAGTCCGGCGCCAACGCCGGCAACTGCGCGGCCTGGCGCTGGGCCAGGGGCAACCACGGCGACACCAGCGCCGGCCAGCGTGCGATTTCGCGGCGCTGCGCCTCGTGCGGCAACGTACATTCCGGTGACAGCCGCAGGCCGGTGCGGGCATCCACGTTGAACGCCTGCCGCCCGGCCTGCCACAGCCGCGCATCGCGTTCGGCGAAGGTAGGCGGCACCACGTCATCCAGCACGTAGGCCTGCAGGCGCCGCTGGCACAGCGCGGGCGGCGTGGCCTCGGCGCGCTCGCCGGTCGGCCAGCACACCTCCGCCTGGGTGACGTTGGCTGGCAGCGGT
>DGIP01000213.1:5087-5487 GCA_002386405.1 Stenotrophomonas maltophilia | reverse complement strand
CGCTGCCGCGTGCGAACGCCTGCTCACCCGAGGCGGTGGCCGCAGTGAACGGCTGGAACGCGGCGCGGGTCAGCACGCCCTTGGCCTGCAGCGCGTACAGCGCGCGGCTGGCGTTGTAATCGCGCCAGTCGAACACATAGGCATAGCCGGCCTGGCCGCCGCTCACCCCGCCGCGCGTGGCCGGCAGGGCGGCAATACGCTCGCCGCCATCCACCCGGCTGCGGCTACCGGCGAACGCCACGCCGTAGGCCGGTGCGATGGCATAGGAGGTGCTGCCGTAGAACACGTCGCCCTTGATCGGCGGGGTCTCGGCGAAGATCGAATGCACCAGGCGGAACTGCGGCTGTGCGGTGGGCACCACGTAGGCGCTGCCCGGCTCGAAGCGCTGGCCGTCCACGGT
>DGIP01000213.1:0-4910 GCA_002386405.1 Stenotrophomonas maltophilia | reverse complement strand
GAAGCGCTGGCCGTCCACGGTGACCGCCGCGTTCAACGCCTGCACGGTGATCTGGTGCTGCAGCAGCAGGTCGAGCAGGCGCCGGGTCAGGCCAGGGTCCTTGGCATCGCCGAACACGAAGGCCTTCACCGGCTGCTGGTTGGCCTGCTTCAGCGCGGACTGGAAGAATTCCTTCTGCAGTTTCAGCAGCCCGTCGCGCTCGGTCACCGCGCCGCGCACGGTGCCCAGGCCGGTGGCCACCTGGTTGCGGATGGTGAACGGGAAGGTCAGCAGGCCGTTCACCGATTCCTGCACGCGGCCACGCGAACTGGCCTGTTCCACCGTGACGCCGACCGCGCCATGGAAGTCCGGGTAGGTCGAACCGTAGACCGGCGAGAAGTTGTCGAAGTTCTCACCGGTGTAGTACAGCGAACCCAAGGCATCCAGCGACTGCGCGTGATACTTCGCCAAGGTCTTGTTCCACTCATACGAAGACGCCGGCAGCAGCGGGCTGTGCATGCTCGCCGGCGACGGTTCGAAGTAGTAGGTGCTGTCCTTGCCCATCTCGTGGAAGTCGATCTGGACGTTGGGGTACCACTGGTGGAAGTAGGCGATCTTCGGGCGCGTGTCCTGCTGGGTCAGCGCCAGCCAGTCGCGGTTGAGGTCGGTGAAGTAGTGGTTGGTGCGCCCCTGCGGGAACGGCTCCACGTGCTCCTTGTCGGCCGGGTCGGCCGATGCCGGCGATGAGGCATAGGCGTTGTGCCAGCTGGCCGCGCGGTCGCGGCCGTCCGGGTTCTGCGCCGGGTCGAACAGCACCACCGCCTGCTGCAGCCACTTGGCCGTATCGGCATTGCGGTTGGCCACCAGGTAGTACGCGGTGAGCAGTGCGGCTTCGCCACTGGAGGTTTCATTGCCGTGCACGCTGTAGCCCAGCCACACCACTACCGGGCTGTTGCCGGCGGCCGACAGCGGCTGCGCCGGATCGGCCAGGGTCACGTGCTGGCGGCGCAGGGTTTCCAGCTGCTGCTGGTTCTGCGCCGAGGTGACGGTGGCGATCAGCAGCGGGCGCCCTTCGTAACTGGTGCCGATCTGCTCGACCTTGATCTTGTCCGAGTGCTTCGCCAGCTCGTTGAAGTACGCCACCAGCTGGTCGTGCCGGGTGTAGCGGCTGCCGATCTCGTAGCCCAGGAACTGCTGCGGGGTGGGAATGGCCGGATCGAAATCACCGCCCTGCGGGAAGAAATAGGCGCTCTGTGCGAACGCCGGCGCGGCCAGCAGCCACAGCGACCCCACCAGCCAGGTGATGGGGCGCGACAAACCATGGAACAAGGACACAGCAAACCCCTCTTAGAAGCGGTAATCGAA
Source organism: Stenotrophomonas maltophilia (assembly GCA_002386405.1). Lineage (GTDB taxonomy): Bacteria > Pseudomonadota > Gammaproteobacteria > Xanthomonadales > Xanthomonadaceae > Stenotrophomonas > Stenotrophomonas maltophilia_AD. The sequence continues at coordinate 3,566 of DGIP01000213.1, read as the reverse complement.
GCCGACGGTGAAGTAGCGGCCGCGCAGGTCGTACTGGCTGAAGTCGTACGGCGCGCGGATGCCCGGGAAGGAGGCGTCGTACGGCGGTTCCTCATCGGCCAGGTTCTGGATCTTCGCGTACAGGGTCAGCTTCTCCAGCCCGGTGTAGGCCAGGTACAGATCGAACTGGCTGTACGAATCCACGCGGTCCTGCACGGCGGTGGCCGCTGCACTGGCCTTCTGGTCATAGCCGCTGGTGTAGTACCAGGTCAGCGCGGTGCGGAAGTCGGCGTAGCTCCAGTCCAGCGTGGTGGTGGCCTTGTTCTTGGGCAGGGTGGCGCCCAGGTTGCTGCCGGCGTAATCCACCAGCGGACCACCGACCACGGTGGGGCGGCTGTAATTGCGCACGTGGGTGAACGCGGTGGACAGCGAGAAGTCACCGGCCGCTTCGGTCGGGAAGCGCTGGCGCAGTTCCACGTCGAAGCCGGAGGTCTTGAGCTCGCTCAGGTTCTGGTAGCGGTTGAACACCGCCAGCAGCTTGCCGCGCTCATCGCGGGTAACCGCGCCGGGCACATCGTTGGTGACCAGGGTCTGGGTGTTGTTGGTGCCGACCAGGTTTTCCAGTTCGATGCGGTAGTAATCCACGCTAAGGCTGGTGTTGGACCACGGCGACAGCACCAGGCCCAGGTTGTAGCTCTTGGTGCGCTCCGGCTTCAGGTCGCTGTTGCCGACGGTGAAGAAGGTCGGGTTCTGGCGCGAGCCGGGCACGTCCGGGTCGCGCGGATCGATCACGCTGCCGTAGGCGATGCTGGTGCTGTTGGAGTTCTCCGACAGCGACGGCGCGCGGAAGCCCTTCGATGCGGCGGCGCGCACCAGCAGGATGTCGAACGGCTGCCAGCGCAGGCTCAACTTGGGCGAGAAGGCATCGCCGAAATCGCTGTAGTGGTCGGCGCGCGCGGCGGCCTGCAGTTCCAGGCGCTCGGCCAACGGCACGTTCACTTCGGCGTAGGCGGCGGTGACCTTGCGCTCGCCATGCACTTCGGCAATGGCCGGGCGGATCTGCAGGCCCGCGTCGATCTGCCACGGGTTTTCCGAATCCAGCTTTTCGCGGCGCCATTCCAGCCCGGCGGCGAAGCCGATCGGGCCGGCCCAGGTGCTGCCCAGGCCGCCGGAGATCTTGGCGTCCACGCCCTGCAGCACGGACTCGGCCGGGCGCAGGGTGCTCAGGTTGATGCCATCGATCACCGACTGCGGGGTGGCCGACGGATCAAGCAGGTTGTAGCTGCCGGTGGCCAGTGCATCGGCCAGGGTCCAGCGGTTGGCGAAGCCGCCGGAGACGGTTTCGCGCTCGCTGCTGCGTGCGCCGAACGCGCCCACTTCCCAGTCCCAGTCCTGCAGGCTGCCGCGCAGGCCGAACACGCCGCGGTAGGCGGTGGACCGGTTGGTCTTGATGGTCGGGCCGAGGTTGAAGAAGGTGTACTCGATCGGGATCGCGCGGCCGTACGGGTTGAACGGGCTGCTTGCCGGCAGGTTGGACGACACCGGCTCGGCCAGCCCGGTATCGGCGTTGAGCGCGAAGCGGCCGCTTTCCAGGGTGAAGAACGGGCTGCTGCCGAACCAGGACACGCCCTTGATCTCGCTGTAGATCACTTCGCCGAATGCTTCGACGTTGTCGTTCACCTTGAAGGTGCCGTTGACGTAGGCCTGGTAGCGCTTGGTCGAGGGAATCAGGGTGGTGTACGGGGCGAGGTTGTAGCCGCAGGTGTTGCCAGGCAGGCCGTCGATCGGCGCGCTGGGCACCAGCGTGGTGTTTTCCGGGCACTGGCCGTTGGCGTCGAGCATGGGCACGGAGGTGCCGTTGACCAGGAAGCGTGCGCCCTTGGCCGACCAGCCGTTCCAGCGGCCACCGGGCTTGTCGGTGTAGATGCCGGACTTGGTGAGGTCGCGCTGGTCCTGGTCCAGGCGTTCGCGGTTGTAGCCTTCCAGGCTGACCAGGATGTTGTAGCCGTCGGCGTCGAGGTCGCCGATGCCGCCGATGAACTTCAGGTTCTGCTCGTCCAGCCCGCCCTGGTCGGCGGTGCCGACGCTGCCGCCCAGTTCGGCACCCTGGAAGTTCTGCCGGGTGATGATGTTGACCACGCCGGCCACGGCGTCGGAGCCGTACACGGCCGAGGCGCCGTCCTTGAGCACTTCGATGCGCTCCACGGCGACCATCGGCAGTGCGTTGAGGTTGACGAAGGTGTCGGACAAGCCACCGGCCGGGAAGCCGTAGTTGGCCAGGCGGCGGCCGTTGAGCAGCACCAGGGTGTTCTTCTGCGACAGGCCACGCAGGCCGATGCCGGCCGAACCCGAGGCCCAGCCGTTGTTGGTGGTCTCGTTGTTGGCGTTGCCGGTGTTGGCCGAGATCGAGCGCAGCAGGTCGGCCACGGTGGCCTTGCCGGTGGCTTCAATCTCCTGGCGGCCGATCACCTGCACCGGGTTGGCCGTCTCGGTGTCGGTGCGCTTGATGTTGGAGCCGGTGACGCGCACCGCGGCAAGGGTGGTGCTTTCGCCGCTGGCGGAGGCTTCGGGGCTGGCATCGGTGCCAGCGGCGGAGTCGAGGGCAAACGCAGGCAAAGGCGTAGCCAGGGCGGCGGAAAGGGCCGCCACAAGAAGGGTGTGCTTGGGCATGAACTCTATGGGGGTGGTGGACGACAAGTCCCGCAGTAGTCCATGCCAAGGGCTTAACGAGCCAATAACATCGCTTCATGCGGATATAACGAAAAGTAACATCTCTTCATCCGGATGGATATGTTTTTGTTGGATGGCCGTACAATGGGCCCATGGAAATCTTCAAAGTCTTTACCCTCGAAGCGGCCCACCACCTGCCCAACGTGCCGGCGGGCCACAAGTGCGCGCGCCTGCACGGCCACTCGTTCCGGGTGGAGCTGAAGGTCGAGGGCGAGCCGGGCGAACACACCGGCTGGATCATGGATTTCGGCGACGTCAAAGCGGCCTTCCAGCCGATCTACGACCGCCTGGACCATCATTACCTCAACGACATCCCCGGCCTGGAGAACCCGACCAGCGAACGCCTGGCGATCTGGATCTGGAACGAGCTCAAGCCCGCCTTGCCGGCGCTGAGCGAGGTGACGGTGCATGAGACCTGCACCTCGGGATGCCGTTACCGCGGCTGAGATTCAGCCCTAACCGGTTGTTTCTGAACGGCTTTAATACAATCCGGACCGTTTCGGCAATTTATTGTTGCAATGCACCACGATCGGCGTATGCTGCATTGCATCAAGCGGAATTTGCGTGGGTCCCTCCCCCCACGCAATCCCAAGACCCGACAGAACCCTCCCTCTGTCGGGTCTTTTTTTTTGGGTTCGCCGCTAAGAGCGCCTGGTCTGTGGATCTATCGGTGGAGGGCCGGCGGGTGCGGGGGTACGGGGGGCGCCGTGAACCGCCCTCCGGGCCCCGGCCCAACCGCCAGCGGTTGTGCGTTCAGTCGCACGCGAGGCAGTGCCTCGCAAGCAGTGCGTCTTCACCCTTGGGGGCTCTTACGAAACATCCATGTTTCGTAAAGCCCCCGTACCCCCGCCCCCGCC
>DGIP01000214.1 GCA_002386405.1 Stenotrophomonas maltophilia | reverse complement strand
GGACCCCCGCCGCTGCCTCACCCAAGCAGGCCCAACCGCCGCTCTTGGCGGTGCAACCGTCAGGCGTCCTTAGACTCGTGCGGCGCAAGCGCAGCAGCAGCGTCATTCCCGAGCTCATACTCCGCGTCGTAATTCCACATATCACCGTCGTCAGCGGCCGGCCCGCACGAAATAGAGATCGCGCCCTGGTCAGCCGGACCCACCAGACGGCGGTTCATCGCGAACAGGTTGCGGCCCAGATCGTGCGCCGCCGGTGCCGTGTTCGGCGCCTGCTCGCGCGCTGCCCATTCGGCCGCGTCCACCAGCACCTCCAGCGTGCCCGCCTCACCATCCAGCCGGATGATGTCGCCCTCGCGCACCCGTCCCAGCGGACCACCGCGCGAGGCTTCCGGCGTCATGTGGATCGCCGCCGGGAACTTGCCCGACGCGCCCGACAGACGACCATCCGTCACCAGCGCCACCCGTCGGCCCTGGTTCTGCAGCAGCCCCAGCAACGGCGCCAGCGAATGCAGCTCCGGCATCCCGTTAGCACGCGGCCCCTGGTAACGCACCACCGCCACGAAATCCTGCGGCAGCATTCCCGCCGCATGCAGCTTGTTCAGCACCTGCGGCGCATCCACCACCACCGCCGGCGCCTCGATCGTCCGGTACTGCGGCTTCACCGCCGACAGCTTGATCAGCGAACGGCCCAGGTTGCCGCGCAGCAGCCGCAGCCCACCCTGTGCCTCGAACGGCTCCGCCACCCCGCGCACCACTTCACGGTCCGCGCTCTCGGCAATGCCCTCGATCCACGTCAGCGCACCCTCGCGCAGCGCCGGATCCTGCGTGTACTGGCGCATGCCACCTTCGGCCACCGTCACCAGGTCCGCGTGCATCAGCCCCGCGTCCATCAGCTCGCGGAACACGAACGCCGTACCACCGGCCGCCGCGAAACGGTTCACGTCCGCCTCGCCGTTCGGGTACACCCGCGCCAGCAGCGGCACCAGCTGCGACAGCTGGTCCATGTCATCCCACGTCAGCACGATGCCCGCCGCCCGCGCCACCGCGATCCAGTGGATCGTGTGGTTGGTCGAACCGCCCGTGGCCATCAACGTGACCACCGCATTGACGATCGCGCGCTCATCGATCAACCGGCCCAGCGGCCGGAAGTCATCGCCCAGCGCACTGATTTCCAGCGCACGCACCGCCGCATGGCGGGTCAACGCATCGCGCAGCGGCGTTTCCGGATTCACGAACGACGCGCCCGGCAGCTGCACGCCCATCGCCTCCAGCAGCGTCTGGTTCGAATTGGCCGTGCCGTAGAACGTGCACGTGCCCACCCCGTGGTACGACGCCGCTTCGGCTTCCAGCAGCTCCTCGCGCGTGGCCAGGCCCGCCGCATAGCGCTCGCGCACCTCGGCCTTCTGCTTGTTCGGAATGCCCGGCGTCATCGGCCCGGCCGGCAGGAAGATCGCCGGCAGGTGGCCGAACGCCAGCGCGCCGATCAGCAGGCCCGGCACGATCTTGTCGCACACGCCCAGGTAGACCGTGCTGTCGAACATGTCGTGGCTCAGGCCGATCGCCGTGGACTGCGCGATCACATCGCGCGAGAACAGCGACAGTTCCATGCCGCCACGCCCCTGCGTGACCCCGTCACACATCGCCGGCACGCCGCCGGCGACCTGTGCCGTCGCGCCCAGCGCACGCGCCGTTTCGCGCAGGATTTCCGGATAGTGCTCGAACGGCTGGTGCGCCGACAGCATGTCGTTGTAGGCGGTGATGATGCCCAGGTTCGGCGTGACCCCGCCGCGCAGGCGGCTCTTGTCGGTCGGGCCACAGGCCGCGAAGCCGTGGGCCAGGTTGCCGCAGCTCAGGCGCGAACGGAACGGACCGTCGCGCAGCGCGGCGTCGATGCCCGCCAGGTACGCAGCGCGCGAGGCGACGCTGCGCTGGACGATGCGCTCGGTGATGGCATGGAGTTTGGGGTGCAGGCTCATTGGCTACCGGCTATGAGAAGGCGAACGGAATGACAGCGGCATCGAATCAGTCGCACCAGTGGATGCGCAGCTTCGGGCGGCCATCGAGATCGATCGCGTTGAGAATGGGATACAGCGCTGCGTTGTTGCTTTCCAGTGCCTGCTTGAGCACTTCGAGCTTCTGCTTGCCACGCAGCAGCAGCAGCCGCTGGCGGCACTGGCGCATGCCGTGCGGAGTCAGTGTGATGCGCAGCGGCCACTGGTTCGATCCGGGGCAACCGGTGGCATCCAGCGCGGCGTAGGGCAGGGTGCTTTCCAGCGCGCGGGCCAGGTCCTTGGAGCCGGGGAACAACGAAGCGGTATGCCCGTCATTGCCCATGCCGAACACGGCCAGCGACGGTGCCTCGGTGTGCTGCGCCTGCAGGTTGGCGGTGTAGACGCATTCCGGCAACGGCTTGCCCACCCGCACCAGCGGATCGAAGTGCGCGCCCTCGGCGCGGTTGAGCAGGCTCTGGCGAACGAGCCAGGCATTGCTGTCGCGGTCCTGCGGTGACAGCCAGCGCTCGTCGACCAGGCTCACTTCCACCCGGTCCCACTGCACGTCCAGTTCGGCCAGCGCCTGGTACACCGGCGCCGGCGTGGTGCCGCCGGACAGCAGCATCCGGGCCCGGCCCGCAGCGCCGATGTCATGGTTGAGGATCTGCGCCATTTCGGCGGCGATCGTTTCGATCCACGCATCGGCATCGGTGTGGCGGATCAGGGTGAATCGATTGGTTTCTTCAAGTGCATTCATGCGGCGCCTCCTGGCAGGTCGCGTTCGAGGTCGGCCGAGTAGGCGGCCGCGCCCAGCAGGCCCGCGTGCGGGTGCATCACCGCCAGCGACGGCACCCGGGCCATGATCGACGAGAACCGGCCCTTGTGTTCGAAGCGCTGGCGGAAGCCGGAATGCTGCAGCGAATCGAGCATCTTCGGTACCAGCCCGCCGGTCAGGAATACGCCGTCCCATGCGCCCTGGATCAGCACCAGGTCGCCGGCAATGGCGCCGAACACCGCGCAGAACAGATCCACCGTGCGCATCGCCTGAGGATCGCCGTGCAGGGCGCGCGCGGTGACGTCCACCGGCTGCAGCTGGCCCGGGTCGACATCGGCCATCTCGCACACCGCGCGATGGATGTTGACCAGGCCCGGCCCGCAGATCAGGCGTTCATTCGAGACCCGGCCGAACTGCTCGGACAGGATCTCCAGGATGCGGATCTCCTCCGGCGTGCCGGGCGGGAAGCTGACGTGGCCACCTTCGGTTTCCAGCGGGTAGCAGCGGCCGTGGCGCAGGATCAGCCCGCCCACGCCCAGCCCGGTGCCCGGGCCGATCACCGCATAGTTGCGCGGCTGGCCGGGCTGGCCCGGCACCCACGCCGCGCCACCGACCTGGACCACGTCCTGCGGTTGCAGCAGCGAGATCGCCATCGCCTGCGCGGCGAAATCGTTGATCAGGTGCAGGTCATCGAAGCCGAGCATGTGCGCGGTGCGCATGCGCGAGATCACCCACGGGTGGTTGGTGATGCGCGCCTCGTCACCATCGACGCGGCCGGCCACGGCGAACACGCCGCGGCGTGCTTCAGCACCGATCTGCTCCAGGTAATGCCTTGCGGCATCGCCCAGCGACGGGAAATCGGCCACCACGAACTCGCGGATGCTGTCCTTGAGCAGCGGCGCGGCCAGGCTGGTGTCAGCCAGTGCGAAGCGGGCGTTGGTGCCCCCGATATCGGCCACCAGCGCCGGTTGGGTCGACACCGTCATGCGCGATCCTTGCGGTTGGCCTCGGCATCGACGTCGGCAGGCAGGAAGCCGAACGCCTGTTCCGGACCCCATTCGCCGGCCGGGTAGGGCTGCAGCGGCAGCTGCGCTTCCTTCCAGGCATCGCTGACGCTGTCGATCCAGGCCCAGGCCGCGCGCACTTCATCGTCGCGCACGAACAGCGCATGGTTGCCGTTGAAGGCATCCAGGAACAGGCGCTCGTAGGCGATGCGGCGGTGCAGGCCGGTCGGCACTGACAGTTCCAGTTCCAGCGGGTGCAGTTCCAGCGCGCCCCATTCTGGGCCGGCCAGGCTGCTCATCAGGCCCAGCTCGATGTTTTCCTGCGGCTGCAGCTGGAAGGTGATGCGGTTGGGCGTGGCGTTGGCGCGGTCGGGACGCTCGAACAGCCAATGCGTGACCGGCTTGAGGTTGACCACCACGCGGGTGGTGCGCTCGGCCAGGCGCTTACCGGTGACCAGGTGGAACGGCACGCCGGACCAGCGCCAGTTGTCGATATGCGCGGTGACCCCGGCGAAGGTTTCCACATCGCTGCCTTCCGGCGGCTGGTAGGCCTGCGCGGGCTGGCCGTTGATGGTGCCGGCGGTGTAGCGGCCGCGAACGCTGTCGCGCGCCGCATGCTTGGCATCCAGCGGGCGCAGGGCGCGCAGCACTTTGACCTTCTCATCGCGGATGCGGTCGGCTTCCAGCGACGCCGGCGGTTCCATCGCCACCAGGCACAGCAGCTGCAGGATGTGGCTCTGGACCATGTCGCGCAGCGCGCCCGAACGCGCGTAGTAGGCGTCGCGGCCATCCACGCCTTCGCTTTCGGCGACCAGGATGTGCACCGATTCGATGTAATTGCGGTTCCACACCGCCTCGAGCAGCGTGTTGCCGAAGCGCAGTGCGATCAGGTTCTGCACCGCCGCCTTGCCCAGGTAGTGGTCCAGGCGGAACACGCGGTCTTCGTCGATCCACTGGCCGATGGTGGTCAGGATCTGTTCGGCGCTGGCGCTGTCGCTGCCGATCGGCTTTTCCAGCATCAGGCGCGCCGGCGCGGCCAGCGCGCCACCCAGGGCCAGGCCCTCGCAGGTGGAGATGTACAGGCCCGGCGGAATGGCCAGGTAGCTCACGCATCTGCGATCCACCAGGTCGCTGACCGAGTCGGCCACCGACTGCGGATCACGCAGGTCCACCGAACGGTAGTCGATGCGGTCCAGCAGCGACTGGATGTCGTCCAGGCTGGCCGCCGGCATCGCCTGCTGCAGGCGCGGGCGCAGGATCTGGCGGAAGGCGTCGGTGTCGTGCGGGGACAGTGCCAGTGCGCGGACCTTGAAGTCTTCCGGCAGCAGGCCATCGCCCAGCAGGCGCAGCAACGAAGGGAACAGGTAGCGCTGGGCGAGGTCGCCGGTGGCGCCAAACAGGAAGAGGGTATCGTGCATCGCTCGAGTTTCAGATCCGGGTGACATCGTTGTCAATCGCTTCTCGTCTATGTTCTCGGGGGTCAAGCTGGCCGCGGTGTCCGGTTGCTGCAGTCGCAACATGAACAGGCGCGGGCCCGCCCATCATGGGGCATGACACGCCCCGACAGCGACGCGGTCATGACCGACCATTGGATACTGCCACGTGAAAACGTTTACATGGCAGAATGAGCAGACTGTATTCGATTGCAGTGGTCGCCGTCATGCGGCACCACGCCATCGACCTGCCATCGGGAGGGCCGAAGGCAGTTCCGCATCAACAGCCCGGCAGCGGGCGGACTGGAATGGGTGATATGGCAAAAGTGCAGTTGCAGGGCGTGCGCAAGGTGTACGACAACGGCCAGGTGGCCGTCCAGGGCGCGACCTTTGAAGTAGCCGATGGGGAATTGATGGTCCTGGTGGGACCGTCGGGGTGTGGCAAGTCGACCCTGCTGCGCATGGTCGCCGGCCTTGAGGAAATCAGCGGTGGCACGCTGAGCATCGGCGACCGCGTGGTCAACGACGTGGCGCCGAAAGACCGCGACATCGCCATGGTGTTCCAGAGCTATGCGCTGTACCCGCACATGACCGTGGCCGAGAACCTGGCCTTCGGCCTGAAGCTGCGCGGCCACGACAAGGCGACCATCGCCAAGCGCGTGAACGAAGCAGCGCAGACGCTGGGCCTGACCGAGATGCTCGACAAGCTGCCCAAGGCGATGTCCGGCGGCCAGCGCCAGCGCGTGGCGCTGGGGCGTGCGCTGGTGCGCGAACCGGCGGTGTTCCTGCTCGATGAGCCGCTGTCGAACCTGGATGCCAAGCTGCGCCACAGCGTGCGCACCGAAATCGCGCAGCTGCACCGCAAGCTGGGCACCACCATGATCTACGTGACCCACGACCAGGTCGAGGCGATGACCCTGGGCCAGCGGATCGTGGTGCTCAAGGACGGGGTGATCCAGCAGATCGACACGCCGATGGCGCTGTACGACCGCCCGGCCAACCTGTTCGTGGCCGGTTTCCTCGGCAGCCCGGCGATGAACGTGCTGCGCGGCACGCTGGAACGCGGCGAGGGTGGGGTGGTGGTCAGCGAGGCGGCGCTGCGTGCGCCGCTGGGCGAGGCGACGATCGATCCGGCCTGGATCGGCCGCACGCTGGCCGTCGGCGTCCGCCCGGAGCACCTGCAGCCGGCCGCCGCGGGCGATGCCACCGCGTTCGAGGCCACCATCGATGGCATCGAACCGGTCGGCAACGAGATCTTCGTCAACATGACCCACGGCAACCAGGCGCTGGTGATGCGCGTGGCACCGCAGGCCTTGCCGGCGGTGGGCGGCACCATCCGCGTGGCGATCCAGCCGCAGGGGCTGCATTTCTTCGATGCCGAAACCGGCGAGCGCTTGAACCACGACGTGTGATGCGTCGTGGTGCCCAATGGAATGATGATCGGTAGAGCCACGCCCTGCGT
>DGIP01000104.1 GCA_002386405.1 Stenotrophomonas maltophilia | reverse complement strand
TGGGTTTACGGCGTGTCCCGGCATGGGCTACCCCCGCCCACCCCAGCATGTATCAATGAATAGCAAGCGCTCCAGCTTTGGCTTTGGCTTTGGCCCCACACTGACGCGATCCTTACCAATGCTTCGCGTTACCTGCACGATGAACGGGCAAGGATGGGCGTGTGAATACCGTCCCCGCGCCTACGCCTGATACGCCCTCCTCCCGCTCACGCTGGCGTCTGCGCCGCCCCGGCAAGCGCGGGCAACGCTGGCTGGCCGTGCTGGTGTTCCTGTTTGCGCTGATCCTGCTGGTGATCGCGCTGTGGGACTGGAACTGGTTCAAGGGCCCCGTCGAACGCGCGGTGCAGGCCAAGACCGGGCGCGAATTCCATATCGGTGGCAATCTGGATGTCGATCTCGGGCGCACCCTTACCGTGCGTGCCGATGGCCTGACCTTCGCCAATGCCGAATGGTCCAAGACCCCGCGCATGGCCAGCGCCGACCGTGCTGAAATCGATCTTCGCGCCTGGCCCCTGCTGCGCGGGAAGATCCTCATTCCCGAAATCCGCCTGACCCGCCCCGACCTGCTGCTCGAAACCGCACCCGGCAAGGATCAGCCCGGCAACTGGGATTTTCTTGGCCCCAGCGATGGCGAACCGCCCGTGCTGCAGCGACTGCTGGTTGAGGATGGCCGCCTGAAATTCCTGGATGCCGCCGGGAAGACCGACATCCTGGTCGCCATCACCAGCGGCAAGCCCCGCAATGCCGACAGCGCACCGCCCCTGATGGTGAGCGGCAAGGGCCGCTGGCAGGGCAATCCGTTCACGCTGGCCGGCAATACCGAGTCGCCGCTGGAACTGACCAACAGCGACCACCCGTTCCGCATCCATCTGGATGGCCGCGCGGGCAATACCCGCGCCATCGCCAGCGGCACCCTGACCAACCCCTTTGCGCTGCGCACCTTCGATCTGGATTTCGCGCTGAGCGGGCAGGACATGGAAGACCTGTATCCGCTGGTCGGGCTGGCCATTCCTTCGACCCCGCCCTATCGCCTGAAAGGTCGACTCAAGCGCAACAACGATGTCTGGCGGTACGAGAACTTCACCGGTGTCGCCGGTGACAGCGACCTGGGCGGCACCGCACAGATCGACGTCAGTGGCGAGCGGCCGTTCCTCAAGGCCGAGCTGGTGTCCAAGCGGCTGGACTTCGATGACCTCGCCGGTTTTGTCGGCGCGCCGCCCAAGACCGGTGCCGGCGAATCGGCCAATGCCGAACAGAAGGCCAAGGCCGCCGCACTCGCGGTGAAGGCACGCGTGCTTCCGGATACCCCTTATGACCTGAGCAAGCTGCGCGCGATGGACGCCGATGTGCACTGGAAGGCGCAGCGGATCAACTCGCCCGCGCTGCCGCTGGACGACATGGATGCGCACCTGAAACTGGACGATGGCCTGCTGCGCCTGGAACCGCTCAACTTCGGCGTGGCCGGCGGCGACATCCGCAGCACCATCCGCATGGATGCCCGCACCCCCACCATCGCGACCCAGCTCAAGGCCAGCATCCGCAAGGTGCAGCTGGGTGGGCTGTTCCCCGATGCGAAGCTGGCCGAGCAGGCCTCCGGCGGAATCAGCGGTGAGGTCAACCTCAGTGGCAGCGGCAACTCGATCGCGACCATGCTGGGCAGTTCCGATGGCGCCGTGGCGGTGGGCATCGGACGCGGCCATGTCGGCAACCTGATCATGGAGCTGGCCGGCCTGGACGTGGCCGAGTCGCTGAAGTTCCTGTTCACCGGCGACAAGCAGATTCCGCTGCGCTGCGCGTGGGGCGATTTCGGTGTGAAACGTGGCCTGATGACCTCGCAGCAGCTGGCGTTCGATACCACCGACACCTTGATCCTCGGCGAAGGCACGGTGGACCTGAAGCAGGAAAAGCTCGACCTGCTGCTGCGCCCGCGTCCCAAGGACATCAGCATCCTGGCGCTGCGTTCGCCACTGCGCATCGGCGGTACGTTCAAGGATCCGTCGTTCCGTCCGGACTTCAAGGCGCTGGGCGTGCGCGGCGCGATCGCGCTCACGCTGGGCAGCATTGCCCCGCCGGCGGCGCTGCTGGCCACCATTGAAACCGGGCCGGGTGAGGATTCGAATTGTGGCGGTCGTTACGCGAAGTAAAGTCCACGTAAAGCCACGCCCTGCGTGGCTGCTGTTCGTTTCCGCGCACGACCAACCATCGGGGGCGGCCGGCAACGGTCGATGCCTACCGGCGACACCCACGTCACCGGCAGCTCAGCCGGCGACGATGTACTGCTGCAGCTGGTCCAGCTTCTGGGCCTGTTCGTCGATGACCGATTTCACCAGGTCGCCGATGGAGATCACGCCGATCACGCCGCCGCTGTCCACCACCGGCAGGTGGCGGATGCGGTAGTCGGTGACCAGTTGCAGGCAGTGTTCCACCTGCTCCGAGGGCGCCACCGTCACCACCTTGGCGGTCATGATGTCGCTGACCTTCGTCGTCCGCGACGAACGCTCGTGCAGCACGACCTTGCGCGCGTAATCGCGCTCGGACAGGATGCCGACCAGGCTGCGGCCGTCCATCACCAGGACCGCGCCGATGCCTTTGTCGGCCATCAACCGGATCGCGTCGATCACCGCCGATTCCGGGCCTACCGCGAAAACCTCAGGGGACTTGCCTTCCAACAGCTGTCGTACCGTGGTCATCTCGCTGCTCTCCACCGATGGGATGCACGGCCGAGTCTGCCACGAACGGTGCATGCCAGGTGTCAACCAGGTACAACGGCCGCTGCTTGGATTCCTCGTACAGCCGGCCCAGGTACTCCCCGATCAGGCCCAGCGCGATCAGCTGCACCCCGCCCAGGAACAGGATCACCGCCATCATCGTGGGGTAGCCGGCCACCCGGTCGCCGTACAGCGCCGCCTTCAGCACCACCCACAGGCCAAACAGGAAGGCCACGCTGGCCGTGGCCATCCCCAGGTAGGTCGCCGCACGCAGCGGTACCGTGGAGAAACTGGTGATGCCTTCCAGCGCGAAGTTCCACAGTTTCCATAAGCCGAACTTGCTGTCCCCCACCATCCGCGCATGCCGGTGATACGGCAACGCGATGCGACGGAAGCCGACCCAGCCGAACAGTCCTTTCATGAACCGGTGGCGTTCACGCAGCTGACCCAGCGCCTGCAGCGCGCGCGGCGACAGCAGGCGGAAGTCCCCGGTATCGGCCGGAATCGGAATCCGCGACATCCGGCCGATCACCCGGTAGAACGCCGCCGCCGTACTGCGCTTGAGCCAGCTCTCGCCATCGCGCACCTGGCGGGTGCCGTAAACGTTGTCATAGCCCTGCCGCCACAGCGCCACGAACTGCGGAATCAACTCCGGCGGATCCTGGCCGTCGGCATCGAGGATCATCACCGCGCCGCCGTCCACGAAATCCAGCCCGGCCGTCAGCGCAGCCTCCTTGCCGAAGTTGCGCGACAGGCGCAGCACGCCGACGCAGTCGTCAGCCGCCGCCAGCGCCTGCATCACCTGCCAGGTGGCATCGGTGCTGCCGTCGTCGACGTATACGATGCGACCCTCGATGCCCTCCAGGCCATCCAGTACCGCGCGCAGGCGCGGCTGCAGCAGCGGCAGTGCCAGCGCTTCGTTGTGGGCCGCGATGACCAGGGTAAGGCGTTCGATTGTCATGGCTCACTCATCCTTCAGATAGGCGCCGCCGCCGAGCTGCCGCGCCTGGCGCTGGATCCAGGCGGCGCGGCGCTGCACGTACGGGCCGGGGCGTGCGGCATCG
>DGIP01000103.1:23823-23955 GCA_002386405.1 Stenotrophomonas maltophilia | reverse complement strand
CCGGAAGCCGCCAGCGGCGGCAGCGCCCCGGTGGAAGCGGCGAACGTGGACGCGGCCCTGCCGGGCCACACCCGCTTCATCGGCCTGGCCGCTGGTGCCACCGACCGCCCCGACCTGCAGAGCGCCAAGCGC
>DGIP01000103.1:0-23542 GCA_002386405.1 Stenotrophomonas maltophilia | reverse complement strand
GCCGACAAGCTGGGTGCCGCCGTGGGTGCTTCGCGCGCCGCGGTGGACGCCGGCTACGTGCCCAGCGACCTGCAGGTGGGCCAGACCGGCAAGATCATTTCGCCGGAGCTGTACGTGGCGGTGGGCATCAGTGGTGCCATCCAGCACCTGACCGGGATCAAGGACGCCGGCACCATCGTGGCGATCAACAAGGACCCGGATTCGCCGATTTTCGAGATTGCCGATATCGGCCTGGTGGGCGACCTGTTCACCCTGCTGCCGGAGCTGGAAAAAGCGCTCTGACGCATCGCGTCATGCCGCAGAAAAGAGGTCGGATTCGACAGAATCCGGCCTTTTTTATTGAAATGTAGGGATTATCCCCACAGCGCTGTCGTATTCAGGTTGTTTTGAAAAACCTTTGAATATTACTTTCCTCATGTGTCAGCGGCGTGACAACGGCGTATTATCCCGCGTTCGCCGCAAGGATGCTTTCGGTTGCTTCTGATTCACGGCATCCGGGTCACACACAGGGGATTAGCAGGGAGTTACTTTCCCTGAACGCTGAGCATGAACGAACAATCATTCTTTTTCCGCCACGTGCCCACCTGGGGCACCGCCGTCGCCGCCTGCATCACCGCCGCCCTGCTGGTGCGGATGCAACCCTTCTACGCAACGGCCGACCTGGCCCGGTTCGCGTTCACCTGCGCCCTTGAACTGGCGCTGCTCGACCTGCTGACCCGCATGGCCCTGATGCCCAGCCGCTGGCTGCTGCGCCTGCCCGGGCTGGTCGCGGCCGCTGCCATCGGTTGCATCTACACCGCGCAGCTGTACTCGGTCTGGATTTCGGGTGGCCTGGTGCCGCCGATCGCCCTGGCCAACCAGGAAGTGACCGGGCTGATCTCCTTCAATGGCATCTACGCCCTTCTGGGCGGGTTCCTGTCGGCGTTCTGCCTGCATGCCTTCTTCTCCCGCAATACTGCCCCGCGCTGGAACATCCCGCAGACCGCGACCGCCATCAGTGCGATCGCCCTGGTCTACGTGGGTATCGTGTTCCACCAGCCGGTGGCGCGCGGCATCGTCGTGGACAGCGGCGAAGCGCCGGTTTCCTCGTTCGTGCGGACGGTGGCCACCTATGCCGGCATGAACGCGCCGGCGCAGCTCAGCGCCGTCCAGTTGAACAAGGTGCGGGCCGAATTCCTGCGCGAGAACACCTATGTGGACGGATTCCCGGCCCGCTATGCGCAGGGCCTGCCGACCAAGCCGAACGTGCTGGTCATCTTCACCGAAGGCATGTCCGCGCGCTGGATGGAAACCTACGACGGTGCCCACCCGGGACTGATGCCGAACCTGGACCGCCTGGCCAGCGAGTCGCTGGTGTTCACCAACTACTACAACCACACCGCGGCAACCTTCCGCGGCCTGCGCGGCCAGCTGACCTCGGGCCACCAGCAGGTGGACGGCTACAACAAGGAAGGCACCGGCAACGGTGAGCGCGACGTGTCCGGCGACGTCAATGCCGTTGCCCGCGTCAGCCTGGCGGACATCCTGCGCGGCCAGGGCTACAGCAGCATGTTCTTCCTGTCGCAGCAGGCGTTCCTCAACAAGATGATCGACACCCTGGGCTTCGACCGCACGCTGGGGCGCGACTACCTGCACAAGCGCCACCTGGGCGGCGCCTCCACCGAGCCGCCCAAGGTGCTGACCGACGCCGACCTGTTCAGCGCGATGCTGAGCGAGCTGGAAGGCCAGCCGCGCGACAAGCCGTTCTTCGCCGCCGCCTACAACTTCCAGACCCATGCGTTCCTGGATGGCGACCACAAGTACGGCGACGGTGGCAACACGATGTTGAACCGCTTCCACAGCTATGACCATGACATCGGTGAGTTCGTGGCGCGCTTCAAGGCCAGCCCGCTGCACGAGAACACCGTGCTGATCATCACCGCCGACCATGCCACGTTCCCGGAGCCCAATGTGTTCCGCGCCGACCCGCGCGTGCCGACCTACTTCGTGGACACCATCCCGATGCTGATGTACTGGAAGGGCATGCAGCACGCCGTGGTGGACGTGGCCGGCAAGAACTCGCTGGACCTTGCCCCGACCGTGCTGAGCATGGTCGGCGCACGCAACGGCCGCAACCTGTTCCTGGGCTGCACCCTGTTTGAAACCTGTGCGCTGGACCGGATCAGCAACGTCGGCAACGAGTACATCCTGACCGCGGCCGAACGCTCCTATTCCCTGTTCTACCTGCCCGAAGACGAAAAGCCGTACTTCAGGAAGGGCAAGGAAATGATCGAGCGCTACAAGTCGATGGACGTGGTGATCGGCAGCCACTGACGCCCGTCCCGGCGCATGCGGGGTTTCGCTTCGGGTAAGCTGTCGCGCTTCCCCGAGCAGAGCCCCCGCATGCGTCCGCAGCGACAGCGATCCGCCCTGTTCCTGCTGGCCACCAGTGCGCTGTACGTGGCCCTGCTGCTCTACATCGACCGGGGCAGCGGCATCCTTGCCCGGTTGGCGGAACTGGGCGGCCCCTTGCTGGCGTGCGTGGCCCTGGTGCTGTGCAGCTTCATGCTGCGCTACCAGCGCTGGCACCTGGCGTTGCGTGCGCAAGGCCATACCGACATCCCATGGCGCAAGGGACTGCAGGCCTACCTGGCCGGCTTCGCCTTCACCGTCTCCCCCGGCAAGGCCGGCGAGCTGCTGCGCATCCGCTACTTCGGTCGCATGGCGGTGCCACCCAGCACGGTGCTGGGCACGTTCATCTACGAACGCGGCCAGGACCTCGCGATCCTGACCGTGCTGGGCATGGCGGCCGCTGCACTGGTTCCCGTGTTCGGCACCCTCGCCGGCCTGGTGCTGGCAGCGCTGGCAGTGCTGTGCCTGGCGAGCCGCTGGCCGCGGCTGCGCGCGCTGCTCTCGTCCCTGGCCGCGCGGATGCCCGGCACCCGGCCGCGCCAGCTGGCCCATTTCCTGGTTGACGGCCTGGGCCAGGCCGGTCCCCTGCTGCGACCCCGGGTGCTGTTGCCCGGCCTGGCGCTGGGCACGTCGGCATGGCTGCTCAGTGCTGCCGCCTTTGCCGGCCTGTGCCTTGCGATGGGAGTGCCGCTGGCCTGGCAGCACGCGCTGGGCATTTACCCGCTGGCGATGCTGGCCGGTGCCGCGTCGTTCGTGCCCGGCGGCGTGGGCACCACCGAAGCGGCGATCGTGCTGATGCTGGCGGCGCTGGGCGCCCCGCTGGACGTGGCGCTCACCCTCGCCATCGGCATCCGCCTGGCCACGCTCTGGCTGGCCATCGTGGTCGGCATGCTGGCCATGCTCGGGCTGGAACTGCAGGCAAGCCGCAACGACACGCACTAGCGTCACACAGCTCCTGCCATAATCCGCGACGCGATTGCCCCCTGTTCATCCCCGTCCCCCTGCGCCGTAGGAGTTCCCCGCTTTGACCCCTGAATCCCGTGCGCTCTGCGTGGATCTCGACGGTACGCTGCTGCGCAGCGACATCCTGTACGAATCGCTGCTGGCCCTGCTGGCACGCAACCCGCTCTACCTCTTCCTCCTCCCGTTCTGGCTGCTGCGCGGCAAGGCCCATGTGAAGCGCCAGCTGGCGTCCCGCGTGCAGCTGCCGGCCGAGACCCTGCCTTACGACGAGCGCGTGCTGGAGATCCTGCGCGCCACCACGCAGCGGCCGCGCGTGCTGTGCACGGCCTCTGACCAGCTGCTGGTGCAGCCCATCGCCGACCACCTTGGCCTGTTCGAAGAGGTCATCGCCAGCGACGGCAGGACCAACCTGTCCGGGCACAACAAGGGCGGCGCGCTGGCCGAACGCTTCGGCGAACGCGGCTTCGACTACATGGGCAATGGTCGCGTCGACCTGGACGTGTGGGCCCGTGCGGGCGGGGCGATCGTGGTCAACAACGGGGCCGGCCTGGTCCGTGATGCCGCCCAGCGCACCGAGGTGCTGGCGCACCTGCCCGCCCGCAACGGCGGCCTGATGACCTGGATCAAGGCGCTGCGCATCTACCAGTGGCTGAAGAACCTGCTGGTGCTGGTGCCGCTGCTGACCGCGCATCGTTTCCTGGACCCGGCGGCCCTGGTCGATGCCGGCGTGGCCTTCCTGGCCTTCGGCCTGTGTGCCTCGGGCGTATACCTGCTCAACGACCTGCTCGACCTCACCCCGGACCGGATGCACCCGCGCAAGCGCAAGCGCCCGTTCGCGGCCGGCACCCTGCCGCTGCTGCACGGCCTGCTGGTGGCGCCGCTGATCACGCTGGCCGGTTTCGCGCTGGCGCTGGTGTGCAGCGTGGAGTTCGCCGGGGTGTTGTTGTGCTACTTCGTGATGACCCTGAGCTATTCGCTCAAGCTCAAGCGCATCGTGATGATCGACGTGGTCCTGCTGGCCGCGCTGTACACCGTGCGCATCATCGGCGGTACGGTGGCGATCGGCTCGGAACTGTCGTTCTGGCTGCTGGCATTCTCCATGTTCGTGTTCCTCAGCCTGGCCATGCTCAAGCGCTACACCGAGCTGGCCTCGGCGCTGGCCAGTGGCAAGGAAATGGCGATCGGGCGCGGCTATTCGGTGTCCGACCTGCCGCTGGTGCAGTCACTGGGTGCGGCCGCGGGCTACATCGGCGTGGCGGTGTTCGCGCTGTACATCAACAGCCCGGAAAGCCTGGCGCTGTACAGCCACCCCAAGGTGCTGTGGCTGCTCTGCCCCATGCTGCTGTACTGGGTGAGCCGCATGTGGATCGTGGCCCACCGTGGCGCCATGCATGATGATCCCATCGTGTTCGCCGCCACCGACCGTGGCAGCCAGGTGGTCATCAGCCTGTGCGTGCTGATCGTGCTCGCCGCGATATGAGTGCAGCGCGCGGTCAGTCGTGGGGGCGCTACCCACGCGTGCAGCAGACGCTGCTCGCGCTGGGTGACCGCGCCGCCAACCTGCCGACCGTGGCCGACACCCTGCTGCCGCACGGCAATGGCCGCAGCTACGGCGACAGCTGCCTCAATCCCGGTGGCACGCTGCTGATGACCCGGCCGCTGGACCGCTTCATCGCCTTCGACCCGGCCAGCGGCGTGCTGCGCTGCGAGGCGGGCGTGACCCTGGCCGAGATCATCGAGCTGGCGTTGCCGGCAGGCTGGTTCCTGCCGGTGACCCCCGGCACCCGGTACGCCACCGTGGGCGGTGCGATCGGCAACGACGTGCATGGCAAGAACCACCACCGTGCCGGCAGCTTCGGTCACCACGTGCGCTGCCTGGAACTGCTGCGCAGCGATGGCGCGCGCCACCTGCTCGACCCACGCGATGACAGCGGCCTGTTTGCCGCCACCGTGGGCGGCTTGGGGCTTACCGGCCTTGTCACCTGGGCCGAGCTGCAGCTGCGCCGCGTTCCCGGACCGTGGATCGAGACCGAATCGATCCGCTTCGATGGGCTGGATGACTTCTTCGCGCTTTCGCGTGAATCGGCCGCGGACTTCGAATACACGGTGGCGTGGATCGACTGCCTGGCCAAGGGCAGGCAGCTGGGCCGCGGGCATTTCCTGCGCGGCGACCACGCCCCGGGCAACGCCCAGGCCGCCACGCCGTCGGCGTCGCCCCGGCGCAGCATGCCGCTGGTGCCGCCGGTATCGCTGGTTAACAGGCTGACGCTGCGTCCGTTCAACACGTTGTACTACTGGCGGCAGCCGGCCCGCCGGCAACGCCACGTCAGCCACTACCAGAGCTATTTCTATCCGCTCGACGGCATCAACCACTGGAACCGCATGTACGGGCCGCAGGGGTTCCTGCAGCACCAGTGCGTACTGCCGCCGGAGCACGCCCGCGACGCGACGGCGGCACTGCTGTCGGAGATTTCCCGCAGCGGGCGCGGTTCGTTCCTGGCGGTGTTGAAGGAGTTCGGCAACCGACCCTCGCCGGGGTTGCTGTCCTTCCCACGCCCCGGCACCACCCTCGCGCTGGATTTCGCCAACGACGGGCCCGGGGTGTTCCGCATGCTGGAACGGCTGGACGCGATCGTCGCCGAAGCCGGCGGTGCGGTCTACGCGGCCAAGGATGCGCGCATGAGCGGCGCGCTGTTCCGCCAGGCCTACCCGCAGTGGCAGCACTTTTCCCGATTCATCGACCCCCGATTCTCATCCGGCTTCTGGCGCCGGGTCATGGAGTGAGCATGCAGAAGATCCTGATCATTGGTGCGACATCGGCCATTGCCGAAGCCGTTGCGCGTGTGTACGCCACACGCGCCGCCGCGGTGTTCCTTGTCGCCCGCAACGCCGCCCGGCTCGACACCATCGCGGCGGACCTGCGCGTGCGCGGGGCCCGGCAGGTCGACGCGGCGGTGCTGGATGTCAACGACATCGGCGCGCACGCCGCGGTACTGGACACCGCCTGGACCACGCTGGGTGGCATCGACACCGTGCTGATCGCGCACGGCACGCTGCCCGACCAGGGCGCCTGCGACGCGTCGGTGGAGGTTTCGCTGCGCGAGTTCGCCACCAACGGCACTTCGACCATCGCGCTGGCCGCCGCGCTCGCCCAGCGCCTGCAGTCCGGCGCGACCCTGGCGGTGATCTCGTCGGTTGCCGGCGACCGCGGCCGTGCCAGCAACTATCTGTACGGCAGCGCCAAGGCCGCCGTGAGCGCCTACCTGAGCGGCCTGGGCCAGCGCCTGCGCCCGACCGGGGTGAACGTGCTGACCATCAAACCCGGTTTCGTCGACACGCCGATGACCGCCGCCTTCAAGAAGGGCGCGCTGTGGGCGACCCCGGACAAGGTGGCTGCCGGCATCGCCAAGGCGATCGACGGCCGTCGCCCGGTGGCGTACCTGCCCGGCTTCTGGTGGGCCATCATGTTCATCATCAAATCCATCCCTGAATTCGTCTTCCGCAGGATCAAGCTCTGACATGACCGACAAGCACGCCAAGATCGTCATCACCGGTGCGGCCGGGCTGGTGGGCCAGAACCTGATCGTCGAGCTCAAGCAGCAGGGCTATACCCAGCTGGTGGCCATCGACAAGCACGCGCACAACCTCGCGATCCTGCGTGGGCTGCATGCCGACGTGCGCACCGTCGAGGCCGACCTGGCCGAGCCGGGCCCGTGGGCGGCCGAGTTCGACGGCGCCGCCTGCGTGGTGCAGCTGCACGCGCAGATCACCGGCAAGACCACCGACCTGTTCGTCCGCAACAACCTGACCGCCACCCGGCACGTGCTGGCCGCCACCCAGGCCGCGAACGTGCCGTACATGGTGCACATCAGCTCGTCGGTGGTGAACTCGGTGGCGGTGGACGATTACACCAACACCAAGCGCGAGCAGGAACAGATGGTGGTGGCCAGCGGCCAACGCCACTGCGTGCTGCGCCCGACGCTGATGTTCGGCTGGTTCGACCCCAAGCACCTGGGCTGGCTGTCGCGCTTCATGGCGCGCACGCCGGTGTTCCCGATTCCCGGCGATGGCCGCTTCATGCGCCAGCCGCTGTACGAGCGTGACTTCTGCCGCTGCATTGCCAGGTGCGTGGAGACCGAGCCGGACGGCCAGGTGTTCGACATCGTCGGCGATACCCGCGTTGACTACGTGGACATCATCCGCACGATCAAGCGGGTCAAGAACCTGCACACGGTGATCGTCCACATTCCGATCGGCTTCTTCGGCTTCCTGCTGCGCACGTTCGCGCTGTTCAGCTCCAAGCCGCCGTTCACCGCCGACCAGCTCAAGGCGCTCAGCGCCGGCGACGACTTCAAGGGCGTGGATACCGAGGCCGTGTTCGGGGTCCGCCAGACGCCGTTCGAAGACGCGATCCGCGAGAGCTATACCGACCCGCGCTACAGCCATATCGTGCTGAAGCGCTGACCACACGCATAGACGGAAGACAACGCGCATGAGCAATTTCGCCATCATCGGCAGCGGCCCCATGGGCCTCATGGCAGCACTTGAGCTGCTCAAGCAGGGCCACCAGGTCGACGTGTACGAGCGCGATGACCGCATCGGCGGAATGTCGGCCGACTTCGATTTCGACGGCCTGCGCATCGAGCGCTATTACCATTTCATCTGCAAGACCGACTACCCGCTGTTCGCGCTGCTCGACGAGCTCAAGCTCGCCGACCGCCTGCACTGGACCGATACCAAGATGGGGTATTACTACCAGGGCAAGCTGCACAAGTGGGGCACGCCGTTCGCGCTGCTGGGCTTCCCGCACCTGGGCCTGGTCGACAAGGTCCGCTACGCGCTGCACGTGATGCACACCAAGGGCATCAAGGACTGGACCGCGCTGGACAAGGAAAACGCGCGCGACTGGATCACCCGCTGGATCGGCCCGAAGGCCTACAAGGTGATGTGGGAGAAGGCCTTCGCGCTGAAGTTCTTCGAGTTCCAGAACGACCTTTCCGCCTCGTGGATCGGCACCCGCATCAAGCGCGTGGCGCTGTCGCGGCGCAACCTGTTCAACGAGAGCATGGGCTACCTGGAAGGGGGTTCTGCGGTGTTGCTGCAGAAGATGGCCGACGAGGTGCGCCGCCTGGGCGGCAACATCCTGCTCGGCCAGCCGATCGAGCAGGTCACCTCCGATGGCACCCGTGCCACCGGCGTGCGCACCACCGCCGGCGACCAGCCTTACGACGGCGTGGTCTCCACCGCGCCGATCCAGTACGTGCCGGCGATGGTGCCGGCGCTGCCCGAGGCGTTCTCGCGCCAGGTGGCGGCGATCGAGAACATTCCGGTGGCGTGCGTGATCCTCAAGCTCTCGCAGCCGGTGAGCGAGAACTTCTGGATGAACATCAGCGATGAGCGAATCGCCATCCCCGGCCTGATCGAGTACAGCAACCTCAATCCGGGCAACGGGCCGGGCGAGCACATCGTGTACGCGCCGTACTACATGCCCAAGACCCACCCGAAGTGGCAGTGGAGCAACCAGCAGCTGATCGACGAAGTGATCAGTTACCTGCCGATGATCAACCCGGCGTTCAAGCCGGAGTGGATCCGTGCCACCCATTGCCACCGCTACGAGTACGCGCAGACCATCTGCCCGCCGGGCTTCCAGGAAATGCTGCCGCCCATGCAGACCCCGTTGCCGGGCTTCTTCATGGCCGACACGGCGTACTACTACCCGGAAGATCGCTCGATCAACGAGAGCATCGACGTGGGCGCCACGCTGGCCCGCGTGGCCATGCAGGGAACCCCGTCCGCGTGATCAGCCGCCAGTTCCTGCTGTTCCTGGTTGCCGGCGGCATTGCCGCCGGCGTCAACTTCGGCTCGCGGATCGTGCTCAGCCACTGGCTGCACTACGTACCTGCGATCGTCATCGCGTACTGCCTGGGCATGGTCACCGCCTTCGTCCTGAACCGGCAGTTCGTGTTCGAGAAATCCAGCAGCGGCATGCACCGCCAGGCAGGCTGGTTCATCCTGGTCAACGTGGCCGCCGTGCTGCAGACCATTGCGATCAGCCTGCTGCTTGCGCGCTGGCTGCTGCCGGCGCTGTCGATCGACTTCCACAACGACACCCTGGCGCATGCCGTGGGCGTGGCCGTGCCGGTCGTCACCAGCTACCTCGGGCACAAGCACCTGTCGTTCCGCGCCGGACGTTGAAGGAACGCCGGGAATGCAGAAGAATTCAAGCGAGCCGATCGCGTCCCTGCCCGCCTCGGCTGCCAGCGAGATGATCAGCTCGTCGTCATCCCCTGCTGCATGGGGCACGGCGAACTGCGCAAGCGAGGGTCCTTCCGGGTAGGCCAGTGCCAGCGAGCCCTGCGCGGTGCCTTCCTCGGATTTCCAGCGGACCAGGGCGTTCGATGCCTTCTGCAGCACCATCTGCGCCTCGATGCCCAGCGTGCCCGTGCCGAGCGGGCACCCGATATCAGCGGAGCGGATGACGCGCAGCAGGGCGCCATCCACTTCGCGGAGCTGCACCTGCCGCGGATCCACGGCGTGCGAGGTCATGCGGCCCGGTGGCACCGGCAGGTCCAGCTGGAAGCCCCCACGGAAGGAGTCGAACTGCGGGTTGATGGGAACCAGCACCTTCCCGTGCGCCTCGGCGAACGCGATGTAGGGCGCGTACCGCAGGTCCGCACGGCCCAGCTTCTGGTAGCTCAACGCGCATACCACCACGAAGGCTGCCATCGTGGTGAACAGCAGCAGCCGGTTGCCCAGGCTGGCGACGATGGCGGCCAGCAGTGCGACGGCATAGGGAATGACGAAGTAGCGTGCGCCCCAGCCCAGCGGCGAGGCCAGCTGCGGCTGCTCGCGCATCGCATAGTATCCGGCGGCGGCGAACAGGGCGGTGGCGGCGAACAGGCTGGCCGAGACCACCACCTGCCGGTTACCCGCACCCTGCCGCAGCGCCAACCCGCCGAAGGCCGCCAACGCCGCCCCCCAGAACACGACGGCGGCGAGCTGCACCGCACGGGAAGGCAATGCGAACGTGGCGAATGCCCGCAGGCCCTGCAGCCATGCAGCGGGATCGCGGTTGAAGGCGGCCGCCATGCGGTCTGATTCGACGAAGAACGACAGCTGGAAGCACGCTCCCACCAGCAGCACGACCAGCATGTGCTGGCGCGCAGCGGCATTGCGCAACAGGACGGTCTGCAGCACCGCGATCGGCAGGAGAATGATGCAGAACGGCCCGGTCAGCGACGCCACCGCGGCAAAAACCAGCGAGCGCCAGCTGTCGCGCTCCTGCCGGGGTGGGATCAACGCGCAGGCGGTCAGGCCGATACCGAGGTACCACTGCGCATTGGTGACCGTGAACAGGGTCTCGGATGAGGTAGGCAACATCCCCAGTGGAACCAGGTACAGCAGGGCGGTGGACAGCCTGGCCCCCACCGCGCGCAGCCGCTGCACGCAGATCAGCGCAGTGGCGCAGTACGCGGCCAACCAGGCGGCGCCCAGCAGCGGCGCCAGCAGGTGGATGTTGACGCTTGTGGCCAGCCACGCCGCCAGCCGTGGAAACAGGTGCAGGTATCCGGCATACGGCGTCAGCAGTGCACCCACGCCGTCCTGCAGTGCCCCGGTGATGAAGACATGTCCGTCTTCGGCCCAGAGCATGCGTCCTGGCAGGCTGTCCCACCCATCCACCCTCAGCAGCGCCATGCCGATGGCCACCGGGCCGGCCACGGCCAGCACGCCGATCGGGCTGCCAACAGCAGACATCAACCGCTGCTGGAAACTACGTCCATTCCTGGGAACAGGCAGCATCGTGCATGCCTCCGGCGATCAGACCCCCGCTGGTTAGCGTCGAGCTGCCGCCGCCCCATTACGCCCTCCGGACGATCCCGCAGCCCCTCCCTTGCCGCCCGTTGCGTGGGCAACGGGTGACAGTTCGCGGACGCTAGCAGTCGACCGGGCACCCCGGCGTGATGAGGCCATCACGCCGGGGGATTCAGTCGGCGCTGCCCCCGGTGATGCAGAAGAACTCCAGCGACTTGATGGTCTGTTCGCCTGCATCGCCCGGCACCGAAATCAGCAGGTCGTCACTGGCCGACGCCGGCGCGGACAACGCGAACTGCGCCAGCGAGGCACCGGCGGGATAGGCCATGGCCAGCGGCGGCTCGCCCCTGGCGTCGCTGGAAGCCCAGCGGGCGCCGGCGGTCGATGCCGTGGGCAGCTCCATGCGCATGTCGATGCCCAGCGTGCGGGTGCCGGCCGGGCAACCAATGGCGGCGGCAGGCACGGCATGCCGCCATTTGCCGTCGGCATCGCAGGACTGCACGATGGCCGTGCGCGGATCGACCCTGCGCCGTTCCACGCCGCCCGACGCGGCGGGCAGCTCGAGCTGGAAACCGCCCCGGAACGTCTCGAACTGCGGATTGATCGGGACGAATACCTCACCGCGCGCCTCGGCGAATTCAATGAAGCGCGTGTAGTGCAGGTCCGAGCGATTGAGCCGCTGGTAGCCCAGCACGCCCACCAGCATGAAGGCGCCGAGCGCGGTGGCCAGCAGCACGCGGGTGCCCAGGCAGGCCACCAGCGTCGCCAGCAGTGCCACCGCATAGGGAATCACGAAGTAGCGCGCGCCCCAACCCATCGGCGATGCCACCTGGGGCTGGTCGCGCATGGCGTAGAACCCTGCCACGGCGAACAGGCCGGCGGCCGCGAACAGGGTCACCGTCACCAGCAGCTGCCTGGACTTCAGGCCCTGCAGCACCACCAGGCGAACGGTCGCCACGACGGCCGCGCCCCAGAACAGCAGGGCCCCCAGCAGCATCAGGCGGCGATGCGAGCCGAAGGTGAAGAACGACACCAGCCCCTGCAGCCAGGCTGCGGGATCGCGATTGGCCGCGGCGGCGAGCCGGTCCGAGTCGACGAAGAAGGACAGCTGGATGAGCGAGCCGACCAGCAGCACCACCAGCATCCACTGCCGTTCCCTGAAGTTGCGCAGCAGCATCACCTGCAGGACAGCGGCCGGCAGCACGATGATGCAGAACGGTCCGGTCAGCGCGGTGAGCGCGGCGAAGGCCAGGTAGGGCCAGCGGTCCGGACCCTCCCGCGGCGGCAGCAACGCACAGGCGGCCAGGCCGATGGCGAGGTACCACTGCGCATTGGTGATGGTGAACAGCGTTTCCGGGGTGGTCGGCAACAGGCCCAACGGCACCAGGAACAGCAGGGCGGTGGGCAGGTTGGCGCCGACGCCGCGCAGGCGCTGCACGCAGACATAGGCGGTGAGGCAGTACGCGATCAGCCAGGCTGCACCCAGCAGGGGTGCCAGCAGCTGGATGTCGAGGCTGGTGGCCAACCACGCGGCGATGCGCGGATAGAGGTGCAGGTAACCTGCATAAGGGGTCAGGACGGCGGCAGGGCCGTGCTGTATCGCACCCAGGATGAAGACGTGCCCGTCTTCGGCCCAGAGCATGCGTCCGACCAGGCCACGCCAGTGGTCGACCCGCAGTGCGGTCATGAAAAGTGCGACAACGCTCGCAGCGGCCAGCACTCCCAGGGGAGTGCGGGCCGCCGCGATCAGTTGCTGCCGGACGTTACGGTACATCGTAGGGGCAGGCAGCATCGTCAGGGCGTCCGGTGATCAGCCGCCCGCTGCGGGCTTCGGGCTGCTCAGCGCCTGCGCGTCTTCCGGAATGGCCTGCAGCTCTTCCGGGGTGATCACGATGACGTCCTTGGCGGTCAGGTTCTTGGTCTTCAGCCAGCCCGAATCCACGATCCAGTAGCGCTTGCCTTCGGTGACGTAGAACCAGCCGTCCTGCTTGCCACCCTGGCTGCTCGGGCGGCGCACGACCTTGCCTTCGTACTTGTCAGCCGGGGTTTCCACGGCGGGCGCGGCAGCCGGTGCGGCGGCCGGTGCGGTTTCAGCCGCTGCGGCGGGCGCCGCCTGCTCGTTGTTTTCCGCCGCACGCTCGGTGGGGGACTGGCCGCAACCGGCAAGCGCCAGCAACACCGGAACGGCGAACGAAACGCTGATCTTCTTCATGGAACCCTGCTCCCTGTAAATGAAATGAATTGAATGTGTTTGAACCGGTGCAACACTCAGCCGCGCGCGGCCAGCGCCGTGAAGCGCTTGCCCAGCAGGGTCGAGTCGGGCGCGAAAACAGGCGCCTCCATGAACTCAGCCACACGTGCCAGGCTGTCGTCCCAGCTGGACATATGCTGCATTTCATCGCTTGCGGTGGCGCGCATGTGTGCCAGTTCGGCATGGTTCTCCAGCGCGTACACCAGTGTTTCGGACAGGCAGTTCGCCGTGGGCGGCGACAACAGGCAGTTGCTGCCATCGCGCAGCAGCCAGGTGTTGGCCTCGTTGTAGTTGGTCACCACCGTGGTCCCGCACGCCATCAGTTCAAACGGCAGGTAGGACGGGTGCTTGGTCATCATCATGACGAAGCCCGCATGGCAGCTGCGGTAGAGGTTCGGCGTTTCCCGGTAGGGAAGCAGGCCGACGCTCTCGACGACATCGGCCAGGCCGAAATCGGCCGGATCCCAGCCGGTGCCGGCGCAGATGATCTGCACGCGGTCGCCCATGCGCTGCTTGACCTTGCGCAGCGCGGCTGCGGCAAGTTCGAACGCGTTGCGGGGGGTGCCGGGGCGCGCGTAGTAGAACAGGCGCTTCACCGCGGCGTTGTCGTCGCGGGCCGAGGCATCGGGGTGGAAGATGCTGGAGTCCACGTTGGGCTGCAGCAACACGGCCGAGCCACCATAATCGCGCTCGTAGATTTCCTTGAGGGTCTTGGTATTGCAGATCCCCAGGAAACCGAAGCGGTAGGTCAGTTCGGCCTGTGCGTAGGTGCTGCCCGCCGGGTAAAACGCCGGTTCGAAGTCCTGCATCATGTAGAACTTCAGGCCGGTATTGCGCACATCAAGCAATACGTAGGCCGTGGTCCACAGGGTTGCGACCGAATAATCCGACGGCGGAATGCTGCGGATCTTCTCCGCGCTGTCCAGCACGATGACCTCACAGCCGGCCAGGCCGGGGAATGCCGAGCCCAGGCTGGCCTGCATGGTCGCTGCATCGGCCTGGCCACAGATCAGGAACCGCTGTTCCATGCCGAAACGACGCTTCAGGTTCTCCGCCAGGCGGAGAATGGTCATCACACCGCCATAGAACGGGTTGTCGAAATACGGCAGGTACCAGGCACACACGCGCTTGGCCGGGTCGGCGGCCACCCGCTCGGGGTGCTGCTGCTGCATGGACAGACTGCTGACGTCGCAATCGATGATCTGCGCCAACGCCAATGCATCGCTGGTGTAACCCGCCCAGATGGACGGATTGACCGGAGCAGCCGGCCCGCCGCGAAGTGCGCGAACCGCCTCAAGAATCCTTCTCTTCATTGTTTAATAAGCCTCAGCGGACTGACCTGTCTGAAGGCCGGATTGAAATAGGGATCCGACCAGTAATCCTTTCCTTCGTTGTCCCACGCCGACTGCGCCGAGGCCGGCATGTAAACCACTGCGAAGGGGTCGACAAGGCCGCGTCCGTGGGCCGGATCTGCCGCACGCAGGCAGATGTCGGTGAAGCCAGTCTCGTTGAAGTCCCGCTGACCACCGGTTGAACGGGCGATATTCTGGAACGAGTTTCTCTTGAATGCAATTGCAAAAGGTGATGCAGCGCGAACATTCCGATACCACTGCGCGCCACCGAACCACCCGTATTCATGGGCGTGCGCGCCAGAAAACAGTGGGGCGCTCTTGCCATCGGCGCCAGAAACCCGACCCGCCTCCAGCACGCGACCTGCCGGGTCGACCACCAGCGCGGTGGTCCAGCTGATCTCGGGATGGTGGTTGACCCACCCGGCCAGTTCGTCCACCAGCCCGCCGGACAGGCCTACCGCGCGCCCATCGAGGATGACGATCGACTCGGCCTGTTCGTCGACGACGTCGGCCAGTGCGGCCCAGTCGATGCCGTCATGCATCACCAGGTTGAACAGGCCATCGTTCAACTGGGTGAATGCCTGAAGCTCCTGCGATGCGGGGCCGGAATGCACGATGTGCACGCGGCGGACGCTGGACAGGTTCGAGGCCATCAGCAGGTTGAGGGTATTGACCAGCTCCGCAGTGGTGCCCCGCTGCAGCACCAGCACCTCGGTCCCCTTCTCTTTCAACGGCCAGGTGATGTGGAACAGGCCCTGGTCGGTACGCTTGACCTGCGCAGGCAGGCCCAGTCGTTCGAAGTGGTTCTTCTGGGTGCGCAGCTGCCCCATGATCGCGTAGGGCTTGGTCTGCAGGCCCATGGCGGTGGAGGTCGGCAGGATGCGCCAGTGGTAATGGATGGAGGGCACCCGCAGGATCCGGCGCGACGCCGAGGTGACGCGGAAGAAGATATCCCAGTCCTGGGCACCATCGGTTTCCTGGTTCCAGGCGCCAACTTCCCGGACCACGCTGGTGCGCATCAGGTTCAGATGCGTCAGGTAGTTGACGGAATGAAGCATTTCCGGACTCCACTCCGGCTTGAACAACGCGTTCATCCGGCAGCTGCCGTCGGCGTTCATGGAGTCCTTGTCCGAATACAGGAAGTCCACCGGCTCGCCGTCCTGCATGGCCAGGACCATGTCGTACAGCGCCCATGGGGTAATGGTGTCATCGTGGTCCAGCAGGGCCACGAACTCGCCTTCGGCATGTTCCAGCGCCGCATTGGAGTTCATCGAGATGCCGCCATTGCTGCCCAGCAGGCACGGCTTGTGGCGGCCGTCGGCGGCGCAGCGTTCCTGCAGCCAGTGCCAGCCCTCGAGGTCTTCCAGGTCGGCCCAGGCCAGGCAGGTTTCCCAGTGCGGGTAGGTCTGCTGCTCGACGCTGCGGATCGTCTCTTCCAGGACGTCGCGCGGCACTTTGTAGATCGGAATGATGAAACTCACCACCGGCTCGTACGCGAATGCGGCTGCGGCCTTGATCTGCGCATCGAGGTCCACTGCGCTCGGCTCGACAGCGGCGATGTAATCGGCCAGTTCCTCGCCATCGGCGCGGGTGGCCGGCTTGTAGCCGACCTGCGGCTTGGCCAGCGCCACGCCCTGTTCGCTGGTGACCGGCCGGCCCTGCTCGCCGGCATGGCGCCGTGCGGCATAGCGGATGCTCCAGTCCAGCAGGCGGCCGCGCAGGGTACCGCGCCACTGCCCCTGCAGGCGCTCGAAGCCGCGCCCGATGCGGGCCGCGGTGGTCTCGCTCAGCTGCCGGGCCTGGTGCAGGTCGCGCGCCAGGCTGGCAATCAGATCGTCGCGGTCGCGGATATCGTCCAGCAGGCGGCGCTCCTTGGCACCGTTCTCATGCAGCCCCTGCTCACGTTCCAGCTTGCGCCGGGCGATGTCTGCTTCATGCGCCTGGATGGTACGGCGGTGCGCGGCGCGTTCGGCGTCCAGCGTCAGCTGGGCCATGTCCGCTATCTGCTGGACGGCGGCTGCGGCATCGCGCTGCGCGGCGGCGGCAGTGCGCTCGGCCACCGCAGCGTCGCGCTCGGCGGCCGTCGCTTCGCGCTCGGCGGCGAGTGCCTGTTCGTGCTCGGCATGCTCGCGCTCGAGGCGGGCATGCATCGCATCGAGCTGGACGCGCAGGTCGGCGCTGTTGTGGCGTTCCTTGTCCAGGTCGAGCGAGATCTGCTCCACGGTCAGGATCGCCGCTTCACGTTCGTTGCGGGCATTGGCGATTTCGGCTTCCAGCCGCGCCACTTCCGCACGGGCATGGTGGTCAACCGGCTCGTCGACGACGGCAGCGGCTTCCTGCGCTAGGCGCAGCTGCTCCTGCGCGTGGGCCAGCTGCCCTTCCAGGTCGGCCACTTTCGAGCCCAGCGCGGCCACCTCGTTGCGCCACCACTCCTTGCCATAGGCCAGGGTAATGGCATGGCCGAGCGCGGCGAACAGGTGGGCGGTCAGGCTCCTGCCGTCCGGTTCCAGCGCACCCAGCGCGCGGATGGACGCCGGTGCCTCGGCACCCACCACCAGCACGCCGAGCCCATGCGAATGACCGAACTCGAAGGACGGGTAGCGCGGCGCAAGTTCCGCCCACAGCCGCCACACGCCGAAGTCGCCCTGGCGCTCCTGGGTGTCATGGAACAGCACCACGGCACGATTGGAAAGCTTGGGCAACCAGCTTTCGAAATCATGGCGGACCGCTTCATAGGTATGCAGGCCATCGATATGCAGCAGGTCGACCGTGCCATCGGCAAACTTGTCCACCGCCTCGTCGAACGTGCAGCGCAGCAGCTTGGAGAAATCGTCGTAGATCTGGTCGTGGTAATCGCTGAGCCCGGCATACACCGTGTTCCCGTAGAACGCGGCATGCTCGTCACCCTGCCAGGTATCGACCGCGTAGCACTTGGTGTCCAGCGACAGCTCGGTCACCGTCTGGCAGAAACTCAGGTACGAGGCACCGTGGTGCGTTCCCAGCTCCACGAACAGGGAGGGGCGCAGCTCTTCGGTAAGCCAACCCGCGAACGGGATATGGCCGTGCCAGGCGCTCGGCGGTAACTTCAGCGGGCGAATGAAGGCGGACTTGTTAAGTTTGATCATGGCTTGTCACCTGGATTCGTTCGTCGGACTGCGCTTTGGCAATGAATGCATCGATGGGACCGCCACACAACAAGGGCACGTACTCCGAAATCAGGTCGAGCGGCCAGTTCCACCAGCCGATGCCCAGCAGACGGGCAATCTGCTCCTCGGAAAAGCGGTACTTGACCACGCGTGCGGGGTTGCCGACGGCGACCCCGTAGGGCGGCACGTCGCGGCTGACCACGGCGCGGGCGCCAATGATGGCGCCATCGCCTACCGTCACCCCGGACATGATCGTCGCGCCGTGGCCGATCCACACGTCGTTGCCGATGCGGGTCGGGCCTCGGGTTGCCGGGTGCCCATCGGTGAATGCGCCTTCGTGGCCCAGCGCGATGCGCAGCGGGAACGTGGTGACCCACTGCGCGTTGTGCTCGCCGCCGCCGAAGATCGCAACCTCGTCGGCGATCGAGCAGAACGACCCGATCCGGATGCTCTCGCCTTCCGCCCAGATGCGGAAATTGGGCGCACCGTAGGTGAAGCGACCCACGGAAATACGCGGATCATCCACCTGGGTTTCGGGAATCGCGGTATGGCTCATGCCGGATCCCCGCTGGTTCCCAGCGACCGCACGGCAACGCGGTCGAACGGCACGCCGACCAGGCCGTAGCGAAGCTTGGTGGAGGCCACCTTGATCAGCACCGCATCATGCAGCCAATGGTGCTGCACGTTGTCCCAGGGATTGCCCTCGGCGATGGACACGGTCATCGAGTAGTCGCCATCGGGCAGCAGCGGGATGGTGAAATCGAACTCGGCTTCCAGCGTTTCGCCCGCGCCCATCCGGCACGGCTGCGGCACGTAGGTGAAGGTGTGCTCGCCGAACAGGGACTGCCCCAGGCGGTCCTTGACGAAGAAGCCGATGATCACGCTTTCCAGGTCGCGCGCGGCCGACGCACGGATGCGCAGGGTGACGCGCTCACCGCCGCGGAACACGGTCATGTCGTTGCGGTTGCGGTCCATCAGCTCGACCGACTCGATGCGCGCCGCTTCGGAGGTCCAGCCATCGGAGTTGTGGATGTTGGAGAACAGCGTGAGCTTGGTCTCTTCCTCCGGCCCATGCTCGACCTTGCGGGCCGCCTTCCCTTCATCGGCGTCACGCCGCTCGGCCTTGATGCTCTTGAGCTTGACCGTGTCGCCGTAGACTTCCTGGGCGCAGTATTCGATGTACTCGGTGACCACTTCCTGCGCCGAAGCGTGCATGCGTACGTGGCCCTTGTCCAGCCACACCGCACGGTCGCAGAAATTGAGCACCGAGCCGGTGTCGTGGCTGACGAACAGCAGGGTGCCGCGCTCGCGGAATGCGCGCAGGAAGCGCATGCACTTCTGCACGAAGACGCTGTCGCCGACCGCCAGTGCTTCGTCGACGATCAGGATGTCCGCGTCCACATGCGCGATGACGGCGAACGCCAACCGCACGTACATGCCACTGGAATACACCTTCACCGGCTGGTCGACGAAGTCACCGATGTCGGCGAATGCCACGATGTCGTCGAACCGCTGGTCGACTTCCTGGCGGGTCAGGCCAAGCAGCGCGGCGCTCATGTAGACGTTTTCGCGGCCGGTGAATTCGGGGTTGAAGCCGGCGCCGAGCTCGAGCAGCGCCGCCACCCGCCCGGTGATGCGGGCACTGCCGTTGGTCGGGGTGAGCGTGCCGCAGATCAGCTGCAGCAGCGTGGATTTACCTGCGCCGTTGCGCCCGACGATGCCCACCGCTTCGCCGCGGCGCACTTCGAAGTTCACATCATGCAGGGCCCAGTACTCACGGTAATAGCGCCGTGACTGGCGGCCCAGCATGCGGTTGACGCGCGGCAGCAGGGCCTGCTTGAGGCGGTCGCGGGGCTGGTCGTAGATCTGGTAAAGCTTGGACAACGAATCGACCTGGATCACGACCGGGTTGTCGGCGTCCTGCGCGGCCTGCGCCGGTGGCTCAAGGGAATGATCAGAGGACATCGGCAAACCCGCGGCGCGCTTTTTGATAGAAGTGGAACGCCACCGCCAGCATGGCAATGGCGATACCCATGGTGACGAACCAGCCACTGGGCTCGGGCATCTCACCGAAGATCAGGATTTTCCGCGCCTGTTCCACCGGGTAGGTGATCGGGCTGAACTTGATCAGGCTGCGGAACTGCTCCGGCAGGCTGGAGGTGGGGTAGACGATCGGCGAGAGGAAGAACAGCACGGTGGTGAGCATGACGGTCAGCTGGCCGATGTCACGCAGGTACACCCCGACCGCCGCGAACAGGTAGGTGAGCGCGACCGTGATCAGGATGAAGGGCAGCAGCAGCACGGGCAGCAGCAGGGCCGTCCACGGCAGGTACTGGACCATCGCGAACTGGACCACCAGCAGCACGATGACACTGATCAGCAGGTGGAACAGCGCCGAGCCCACCGATACCCACGGCAGGATCTCGAGCGGGAACACCACCTTCTTGACGTAGCTGACATTGCCCAGCACCAGGCCGGGGGCGCGGTTGATGCAGTCCGCGAAGAAGCCATGCAGCATCAGGCCCACGAACAGGATCAACGCGAACTCACCCGTCGACTGCGCCGCGCCGGAACCCCAGCGCACCTTGAAGATCGACGAGAAGACGAAGGTGTAGACCGCCAGCATCAACAGCGGGGTGAAGAACGACCACGCCACGCCGGCGAGCGAGCCGCGGTAGCGGCCCACCACTTCGCGCTTGACCAGCTGGTAGATCAACGATCGATGGGTCGCAAGGGAGGACAGCAACGTGGGCTGCATCCCCTGGTTCGGGTTGGGTTGAGTCATGGATTTCTCTGTCATGGAGTTGCGCCAGGCGACGTGCGGGACCGGATCGGGGGATCAGGCCACGTCGGCCAGCGCGCCCTCCAGGTCGACCTGCAGGTCACCCAGCTCTTCCACGCCCACGCTCAGCCGCACCAGCGCATCGCTGATGCCCAACTGGTTGCGGCGCTCGACCGGGATGGAGGCGTGGGTCATCACTGCCGGGTGGTTGACCAGGCTTTCCACGCCGCCGAGCGATTCGGCCAGGGTGAACAGCTCGGTCTTCTCGCAGAACCGCTTGGCCGCTGCGAAGCCGCCCTTGAGCACGATCGAGACGATGCCGCCGTAGCCATTCATCTGGCGCGTGGCCAGTTCGTGCTGCGGGTGCGAGGCCAGGCCCGGGTAGATCACCTTTTCAATGGCCGGGTGCTTTTCCAGCCACTGGGCCAGGGCCAGCGCGTTGGCGCAGTGCGCCTTCATGCGCAGCGGCAGGGTCTTCAGGCCACGCAGGGCCAGGAAGCTGTCGAACGGCCCCTGCACGGCCCCGATGGAGTTCTGCAGGAAGGCCATCTGCTCGGCCAGCTCGGCGTTGTCGCCCACCACCACCATGCCACCGACCATGTCCGAGTGACCATTAAGGTACTTGGTGGCCGAGTGCAGGACCAGGTCCGCGCCCATTTCCAACGGGCGCTGCAGCATCGGCGAGGCGAAGGTGTTGTCCACCACCACGATCAGGCCATGGCGCTTGGCGATGGCGGCGACCGCGGCGATGTCCACGATCTTCAGCATCGGGTTGGTCGGGGTCTCGATCCAGACCATCTTCGTCTGCGGGGTGATCGCCGCTTCGAAGGCGGCCAGGTCGGTCAGGTCCACGAAGCCGAACTGCAGCCCGGCGGTGCGCTTGCGCACGCGCTCGAACAGACGGAAGGTGCCGCCGTAGATGTCATCCATCGCCACCACGTGGCTGCCGGCGTCCAGCAGCTCCATCACGGTGGAGGTGGCGGCCATGCCCGAGGCGAAGGCGTAGCCGCGGGTGCCACCCTCCAGCGAGGCCACGCAGCGCTCGTAGGCGAAGCGGGTCGGGTTGTGGGTGCGCGAGTACTCGAAGCCCTGGTGTTCACCGGGGCTGGACTGGGCGTAGGTGGAGGTCGCGTAGATCGGCGGCATTACCGCGCCGGTGCTCGGGTCGGGCGACTGCCCGCCATGGATGGCCAGCGTGGCCAGGGCGAGCGAGCGCTTGGTGTGCCCGGAGGATGCAGGGTCGGACATGGGGGTTCCCAGCGATTGAGAGCCCCAGGCGGGGCCCCCATTAAATGGAGCGGAAGTCTATCAGCGCAGGCTTAATCAACCGTTGACGCGGATAAACACAGGTTCAGAGCCGAACATCGGCCATCGCGCCCTTATTGGACGCGGCGGCGCAGGTAGTTCAGCAGGTCGATGCGGGTGATCAGGCCCAGGAAGCTGCCACCATCCATGATGATGGCGACCTGGCCGCGGTCGAACACCGGCAGCAGGGCCTCGATCGGCGATTTCACGTCCAGCCGGTCCAGCTTGCTGACCATGGC
The DNA here is from genome assembly GCA_002386405.1 of Stenotrophomonas maltophilia. GTDB lineage: Bacteria > Pseudomonadota > Gammaproteobacteria > Xanthomonadales > Xanthomonadaceae > Stenotrophomonas > Stenotrophomonas maltophilia_AD. Next base: position 1,301 of record DGIP01000103.1, on the reverse strand, counting down.
GGTGGAGACCGTGTCGCGGAACCGCGATTCGTCGCCATACACATGCAGCAGCACGTCGCTTTCATCGACGATGCCGACCAGCTGGTCGCCATCCATCACCGGCAGCTGCGACACGTCATACAGCTTCATGCGCTGGTAGGCCGTGGTGAGCAGGTCGTTCGGGCCGATCACCACGGTATCGCGCTGGCCGTATGGGCGCAGGATCAGGTCACGCAGGTCGCCGGTCTGCGGGCGTTCCAGGAAGCCGTTGTCCAGCATCCAGTAGTCGTTGTACATCTTGGAGAGGTACTTGTTGCCGGTGTCGCAGACCAGCACCAGCACCTTCTTCGGGGTGGTCTGCTCTTTGCAGTACTTCAGCGCGGCCGCCAGCAGGGTGCCGGTGGAGGAACCGCCGAGCACGCCTTCCTTGCCCAGCAGCTCGCGGGCGGTATGGAAGCTTTCGGCATCGGTGATGGCATAGGCCTTGGTGACCCGGCTGAAATCGGCGATGGACGGCAGGAAGTCTTCACCGATGCCTTCCACCAGCCAGCTGCCGGACTTGTCGTTGAGCACGCCGTCGTTGATGTATTCGGCCAGGATCGAGCCGACCGGGTCGGCCAGCACCAGTTCGGTCTTCGGCGACAGGGTGGAGAAGGCGCGCGACAGGCCGGTCATGGTGCCGGAGCTGCCGCAGCCGAACACGATGGCATCCAGGTCGCCGCCCATCTGCTCCAGGATTTCCGGGCCGGTGCCGAATTCGTGCGCGGCCGGGTTGTCCGGGTTGCCGAACTGGTTGATGAAGTACGCGCCCGGGGTTTCCTCGGCCACGCGCTTGGCCATGTCCTGGTAATACTCAGGGTGGCCCTTGGCCACGTCCGAACGGGTCAGCCGTACTTCGGCGCCCATCGCCTTGAGATTGAAGATCTTCTCGCGGCTCATCTTGTCCGGCACGACCAGGATCAGCTTGTAGCCCTTCTGTTGGGCGACCAGGGCCAGGCCCAGGCCGGTATTGCCGGCGGTGCCCTCCACCAGTGTCGCACCCGGCTTGAGATCGCCGCGCTGTTCAGCGGCCTCGATCATCGACAGGCCGATGCGGTCCTTGATGGATCCTCCGGGATTGGCGCTTTCGAGCTTCAGGTACAGCTCGCAGACACCGGTATCCAGGCGCTGGGCCTTGACGATCGGAGTCTTGCCAATGAGGTCGAGTACGGAGGAGTGGATTGCCATCGGGTCACATCGATTCGCGCCGCAGTGCGGCCGGACCCCCGATTATCCGACAGATGGTAGAGACACGCCATGCGTGTCCGGGAACCCCGGAAAGA
>DGIP01000102.1:845-5214 GCA_002386405.1 Stenotrophomonas maltophilia | reverse complement strand
ACATCCATCAGCACCAGGTCGGGCAGCTCGGCCTTGGCGACTTCGACCCCGGCCGCGCCGTCTTCGGCGGTCAACGTCTCATGCCCAAGCTTCTCGACGATGCGTTTGATACCCAGTTGCTGAACCGGTGAATCGTCGACGATCAGAATGCGTGCCATGTTGTTCCCCAAGTGATGCCCGCAGTGTAGAGCCGCGCCCGTGTCAGCGTGAAGCGTCCGCCGCGCCGTCCGTCGCCCAGCTGCAACGCTCAGTCGATCCGCACCACGGTGCGGCCCAGCGCGCCACCGGCCAGCATCCGCTCGAACGCGGCCGGCAATGCCTCCAGGCCGATCTCGCCGGTGCAGATGGTGTCCAGGTGGCGCGGCTTCCAGTCGCCGCCCAGGCGCTCCCATACCTGCTCGCGCAGCGCACGGGGGGCCGAAGACGACGACACGCCCAGCAGCGACACGCCGCGGATGATGAAAGGCATCACCGTCATGTCCAGCGCCGGGCTGGCGGCCAGGCCCGCGCTCACCACGCTGCCATAGGGCACGGTCTGGGCCAGCAGGCTGGCCAGCATCGGCCCGCCGGCATTGTCCAGGCCGCCCCCGAAGCGGGCCGACTCCATCGGTTTGGTGGTGGCCAGGCTGTCGCGCGGCAGCACCTCGCGCGCGCCCAGCCCCCGCAGGTAATCGGCCTGGTCGGCCTTGCCGCTGATCGCGTGCACCTCGAAACCCGCGCGGCTGAAGATGTCCACCGCCAGCGAACCGACCCCGCCGGTCGCGCCGGTCACGGCCAGCGGGCCGTGCGCCGGGGTGAGCCGGTTGTCGAGCATGCGCAGCAGGGCCAGCGCCGCGGTGAAACCGGCGGTGCCGATGATCATCGCTTCGCGTGCCTCCAATCCGGCCGGGCGTGCGATGACCGCGCTGGCTGCCAGCCGGACATACTGGCTGTACCCTCCATCGCGGGTCTCGCTGAGCCCGCAGCCGGTGGCCAGCACCGCATCGCCCTCGCGCCAGGCCGGGTCGGTGGAGGCCACCACCGTGCCGGCCACGTCGATCCCGCCCACCAGCGGGAAGCGGCGCAGGATGCGCCCCTTGCCGGTGCCAGCCAGGGCATCCTTGTAGTTCACCGACGACCATTCGGCGCGTACCACCACCTCGCCCGGGTTGAGCTGGTCCAGGCCGATCGGCTCCAGGCCGCTGTGGTGGCCCTGCGCGTCCTGGTGGATGCGGAAGGCGGTGAACCGGTCGGGGATCGCCATGGGGGTGGCCCTGCAGAATGGGGGCTCCACCTTACCGTGATGAATCGCGACCTGCGCCGGGTTGCCCCTTCCAATCCTGTCGGTGAGCCCCATCTAGTAGAATCGGACGGGATTGAACGGTTGACGGTGCGGGACTGGCCCGCAGGCAACCTTTACTGATGGAGCGTGCATGGCCTGGAATACACCCGGCGGCAACAAGGGCGGACAGGGTTCCGACGAGAATCGACGAGGGCCGTTTGGCCCGCGCGGTGGCGGCGGTGGTGGTGGTTGGGGCGGCTTGCCCGGACCGCTCAAGGACCTGTTCGATGGCGGCATCCTGCGTTGGGTGGCGGTGGCGGTGGTCCTGCTGCTGCTGTTCTCCAGCTTCCAGCTGATCGGCGAACAGCAACGCGGCGTGGTGCTGCGCTTCGGCCAGTTCTCGCGCATCCTGCAGCCCGGCCCGAACTTCAAGCTGCCGTGGCCGATCGAGTCGGTGACCAAGGTCAACGCGACCCAGATCAAGACCTTCAGCAGCGAAGTGCCGGTGCTGACCCGCGACGAGAACATCGTGCGCGTGTCGCTCAACGTGCAGTACCGCATCGACGATCCGCGCCTGTACCTGTTCGGCTCGGTGTCCGCCGACCAGGTGCTGGAGCAGTCCGCGCAGAGCGCGGTGCGCGAGCAGGTCGGCCGTGCCGACCTCAACGCCGTGCTCAACAACCGTGGCCCGCTGGCCGTGGTCGCCCAGGAACGCCTGCAGGCCGCGCTCAAGGCGTACCGCACCGGTCTGGTCGTGACCGGCCTGACCCTGCCCGATGCCCGTCCGCCGGAAGAGGTCAAGCCGGCCTTCGACGAGGTCAACGGTGCCCAGCAGGTCAAGGAACGCCTGATCAACGAAGCCCAGGCCTACGCGGCCAAGGTCGTGCCCGAAGCCCGTGGCCAGGCCTCGCGCGCCCGTACCACCGCCGAAGGCTTCAAGCAGGCCGTGGTGGCCCGCGCGCAGGGTGATGCCGAACGCTTCAGCCTGCTGCAGGCCCAGTACAAGGACGCCCCGGAAGTCACCCGCAAGCGCCTGTGGCTGGAAACCGTCGAGAAGGTGTTGGCCGAGAACCGCAAGGTCATCGGTGGCGATGGCCGCCAGCTGATCTACGTGCCCATGCCCGACAACCGCGCCGGCGCTGCCGCCGGCAACAGCGGCACCCCGCTGGTGACCCCGGAAGTGATGATGCCGTCGCTGCCGGCCAGCACCCCGGTGGACGGCGTGCGCAACGCCGAGCGCCCCACCACGCGCCCGACCACCCGACCGACCGGTAGCGAAGGAGCCATCCGATGAAGAGTCCTCTCTGGATTGGCCTGGCCGTCGCCGTCCTGCTGGGCCTGCTGGGCTCGGTGTTCGTGGTCCGCGAGGACCAGACCGCCATGGTGCTGAACCTGGGCAAGGTGGTCCGTGCCGACATCAAGCCCGGCCTGCATTTCAAGCTGCCGCTGGTGGAAACGGTGCGCGTGTTCGACCGCCGCTTCCAGGTGCTGGCCACCGCCCCGGCCCGTTACTTCACCGCCGAACAGAAGGACGTCAGCGTCGACTTCTTCGCCATTGGCTACATCTCCGACGTTCGCGCCTACTACCGCGCCACCGGCGGCGATGCCAGCGTGGCCGATGCCCGCCTGGCGCCGATCATCACCGACTCGCTGCGCAACCAGATCAACTCGCGTTCGTTGCAGCAGCTGGTGTCTGGCGACCGCAGCGAACTGATTGCCGGTCAGCTGACCGGCATCAACGAGGCGGTCAAGGGGTTGGGCATGCAGATCATCGACCTGCGCATCAAGCAGATCGACCTGCCGACCGACAGCCAGGTGATCAACGACGTGTACGAGCGCATGCGCGCCCAGCGCAAGCAGGAAGCGGCCAAGCTGCGGGCAGAGGGTGAAGAGCAGTCGCTCACCATCCGTGCCCAGGCCGACCGCGAAAGCACCGTGATCGTGGCCGAAGCCGAGCGCGACGCCCAGCGCCTTCGCGGTGCCGGCGACGCCGAAGCGGCCCGGATCTACGGCCAGGCCGGCTCGGCCGACCCGTCGTTCTTCTCGTTCTACCGCAGCCTGGAGGCCTACCGGAACTCCATGACCGACGGTAACGGGGTGATCGTGCTGGACAAGAATGACCCGTTCCTGCAGTACATGAAGAACGACCGCTGACCGCCGGTTGAATCCGCCACCCTGCGGGGTGGCGGTCGACCCCGGAAACCCGGATAATGCACAAAAGCCGGACGGGCCTCCCCGTTCGGCTTTTTCCGTGTATGGGCCTGCCTTCGCCGACCGCTCCCCGATTGGAGCCGTCACCTCCGCGCTGGCCGGCCCTGCTACGGTTTACCCGTCCGCGGCCCCGATGGCCGCAACAATTCGAGGAGCCCGTCATGGGTCAGTCTGTCGTAGTGCTTGGTGCCCAGTGGGGCGATGAAGGCAAGGGCAAGATCGTCGATCTGCTTACCGAGGAAATCGGTGCCGTAGTGCGTTTCCAGGGCGGCCACAATGCCGGCCACACCCTTGTCATCAATGGCAAGAAGACCGTGCTGCACCTGATCCCGTCGGGCATCCTGCGTGAAGACGCGCTGTGCCTGATCGGCAACGGCGTGGTGATCTCGCCGGCGGCCCTGCAGAAGGAAATCGCCGAGCTCGAAACCTCCGGCGTGGAAGTGCGTTCGCGCTTGAAGATCTCCCCGGCCGCGCCGCTGATCATGCCGTACCACATCGCCCTGGACCAGGCGCGCGAACGCGCCGCCGGCGGCAAGGCGATCGGCACCACCGGCCGTGGCATCGGCCCGGCCTATGAAGACAAGGTGGCGCGTCGCGGCATCCGCATCGCCGACCTGCATTACCCGGCCCAGCTCGAAGAGCTCCTGCGCACCGCGCTGGATTACCACAACTTCGTGCTGACCAATTTACTCAAGACCGACGCGGTCGACTTCCAGAAGACCTACGACGAAGCACTGGCCTTCGGCGAGTACGTCCAGCCGATGAAGTCCGACGTGGCCGGCATCCTGCACGACCTGCGCAAGCAGGGTAAGCGCGTGCTGTTCGAAGGCGCGCAGGGCGCGCTGCTGGACATCGACCACGGCACCTACCCGTACGTCACCAGCTCCAACACCACCG
>DGIP01000102.1:0-632 GCA_002386405.1 Stenotrophomonas maltophilia | reverse complement strand
TCACCAGCTCCAACACCACCGTGGGCGGTGCGCTGGCCGGTGCCGGCGTCGGCGCCGATGCGATCGACTACGTGCTGGGCATCGCCAAGGCGTATGCCACCCGCGTGGGCGGCGGTCCGTTCCCGACCGAGCTGGACGACGAGATCGGCCAGGGCATCCGCGACCGCGGTGCCGAGTACGGCGCCTCCACCGGCCGCCCGCGTCGTTGCGGCTGGATGGACATCGTCGCGCTCAAGCGCGCCGTGGCCATCAACGGCATCAGCGGCCTGTGCATCACCAAGCTGGACGTGCTGGACGGCATGGAAAAGCTGAAGGTCTGCATTGCCTATGAATACCGTGGCAAGCGCACCGAATACGCCCCGCTGGACGCACAGGGCTGGGAAGAGTGCACCCCCGTGTACCTGGAATTCCCGGGCTGGAACGAGAACACCCACGGCATCACCGAGTGGGACAAGCTGCCGGCGGCCGCCCGTGCCTACCTGCGTGCCCTGGAAGAGCTGGCCGGCTGCCCGATCAGCATCGTCTCCACCGGCCCGGACCGCGACCACACCATGGTCCTGCAGGACCCGTTCGCCTGATCCAGGCGCCGGGCCAGTCCCGGCACCCTCCGGCGTAGTGCCAGGCCCTGCCTG
>DGIP01000013.1:1988-2689 GCA_002386405.1 Stenotrophomonas maltophilia | reverse complement strand
GATCCTGGACATCCACCACCTGCAGATCACCGACCCGGTGGCGCTGGAGCGCGAGCTCAACCAGCTGCCCGGCGTGGTCGCGGTGGGCCTGTTCGCACGCCGCCCGGCCGATGTGGTGATTGTTGGCGGTGAACCGCCGATGGTGTTCTGATATCCCCCGCCGGCACGCCCGTGCCGGCTCTCCTGCGAGGACCGCCCATGCCCTTCATGCGCCTGCTGCTGACGCTGCTGTTGCTGCTTACCTTGTCCGGCTGTGCCAGCGCCGGTGCCAGCCATTGGGTGGAACTGGGCGGGGCCCGCTACCAGGTGGAACTGGCCACCAACGATGAAAGCCGCGCGCGCGGGCTGATGTTCCGCGACGAGATGGCGGCCGACCACGGCATGCTGTTCCTGCACGACCGCCAGGAGCTGCAGGCGTACTGGATGAAGAACACCAAGATCGCGCTGGACATCCTGTATTTCGATGACCAGCGCCGCCTGGTCAGCCAGCAGCGCGATGTACCCCCGTGCTCGGCCGGCGACCGCTGCCCGCCCTACCCCAGCAGCGGCCCGGCCCGCTACGTGCTGGAACTCAACGCCGGCCAGGCCGAGAAGCTGGGCCTGCAGGATGGCGCGGTGCTGACCTTCGGCCCGGGCATCGCCGACAGGCCCTGAACGGCGCGGACCGGCCGCCCCGCCGGCCCGGACGTTTTCACGCGATC
>DGIP01000013.1:1514-1758 GCA_002386405.1 Stenotrophomonas maltophilia | reverse complement strand
TCCCGCTTGAATCGGGCCGCGTTTGTCGCCAGTCTGTGTGCATGCAGGCGCCAATGACATTGCCGGCGTGGGACTCCCTGGCCGAACTGGACGACGAGGCGCTGCCGCTGTTGCCCACGGCCCTGCTGATCGCCCGCGACGAATACCCCGACCTGGACCCGCAGGTCTATGACGCGCTGGTGCAGAGCCACGCCGACCACCTGCGTACCGAGGTGGAGACCATCGAGCACTGGCCGCTCAAGAT
>DGIP01000013.1:637-1309 GCA_002386405.1 Stenotrophomonas maltophilia | reverse complement strand
GCCGCCGTCAATCGCCACCTGTTCGATGAACTGGGCTACGGCGGCGACCACGGCGAGTACTACGACCCGCGCAACAGCTACCTCAACCAGGTATTCGAACGCCGGCTGGGCAACCCGATCTCCCTGGCCATGGTGCAGATGGAAGTGGCGCGGCGGCTGGGCATCCCGCTGGACGGCGTGTCCTTTCCCGGCCATTTCCTGGTGCGGCTGCCGGTGGACGACGGCATGCTGGTCATGGACCCGTTCAACGGCGGGCGGCCACTGGACGTGGAGGAGCTGCGCGAACGCGCGCGCTCGCACCTGGGCGGCGAAGTGCCCGATGACAACGTGCTGGCGCAGATCCTGGATGCGGCCCCGGCGCGGGCGATCCTGATGCGGATGCTGCGCAACCTGCATGGCGTGTACGTGGAGCGCAGCGAGTGGGACCGCGCCGCGCGAAGTGCCGACCGCCTGCTGAAGCTGGCCCCGGAACAGGACGATGCGCTGCGTGACCGCGGGCTGGCCTACCTGCAGCTGGATTACCAGGCCGGCGCACGCCAGGACCTGGCGCTGTACCTGCAGCGCAACGGCCAGGCCAATGATGCGCAGTGGGTGCGCGAGAAGCTGGTGGAAATGGGTGGGCGTCTGCCGCGCCTGCATTGAAGGTTGCGTGTATCGACCAACGGTCGATAC
>DGIP01000013.1:0-413 GCA_002386405.1 Stenotrophomonas maltophilia | reverse complement strand
CAACGGTCGATACCTACCGATGCCCAGGGTCAGTCGATTTCGACCATTTCGAAATCGTCCTTGGTCACGCCACAGTCCGGGCAGGTCCAGGTTTCGGGCACGTCTTCCCACGCGGTGCCCGGGGCGATGCCTTCTTCGGGCAGGCCGTCGACTTCCTTGTAGATGAAGCCGCAGACAACGCACATCCAGGTGCGGAAGGTGGTGGCGGTGGCGTCGGTCATCGGATAATCAGGCGTTGGGCAGTACGGTCATAGGCCATTGTCCCACTCCCGCCGCCCTACCGGTAGCCATCGATGACGCTCCCTGCTTCCCCGGCCGCGCCCGCGCGCGGCGTGTACCTGATCACCCCCGACGAGGCCGATACCGGCCGCCTGCTGGACCGCGTGGCACCGCTGCTGGCCGCCGGCCCGACC
>DGIP01000014.1:21332-21459 GCA_002386405.1 Stenotrophomonas maltophilia | reverse complement strand
GTCAACAACCTGCTGGAGCTGTCTGAAACCCGGCGTGAGCTCGACCGCCGCCGTGCACGAGAACAGCGTGACCGCAGCGCGCTGGAAGCGCGCTATGACCTGCGCGGCGCGGTGGTGGCCGACCCGG
>DGIP01000014.1:20764-21038 GCA_002386405.1 Stenotrophomonas maltophilia | reverse complement strand
CAGCGAACGCGTGGTGAACCTGGCCTGCCAGGTCGCACGCTCGGAGCTGCCGGTGCTGATCACCGGGCCCAATGGCGCAGGCAAGGAGAAGATCGCCGAGATCATCCAGGCCAACTCGCTGGTGGCCAAGGGCGCGTTCGTGGCGCTGAACTGCGGCGCCATTCCGTCCGAGCTGATCGAGGCCGAACTGTTCGGTACCGAGGCCGGCGCCTACACCGGCGCCAACAAGGCGCGCGAAGGCAAGTTCGAGGCCGCCGATGGCGGCACGCTGTTC
>DGIP01000014.1:0-20546 GCA_002386405.1 Stenotrophomonas maltophilia | reverse complement strand
CTGTTCCTCGACGAGATCGGCAACCTGTCGCTGGGCGGCCAGATGAAGCTGCTGCGCGTGCTGGAAACCGGGCGTTTCGAGCGCCTGGGCTCCAACCGTGAGCGCCAGGTGAAGGTGCGTGTGATCAGCGCGACCAACGCCGACCTGCCGGCGATGATCCGCGACGGCCAGTTCCGCGAAGATCTCTACTACCGCCTCAACACCGTTGAGCTGGCATTGCCGCCGTTGGCCGAGCGCCCGGGCGACATCCTGCCGTTGGCCGAACGTTTCCTGGGCGATGGCAAGCCACTCTCCAATGCCGCCGCCAGCGCATTGCAGCGCCACGCGTGGCCCGGCAACGTGCGCGAGCTGCGCAACGTCATCCAGCGCGCCGGCCTGCTTGCGCAGGGGCCGCGTATTGAAGTGGGCGACCTGAACCTGCCGCGCGCCGCCGCTGCGCCGCGTGCGGCCACGCCCACCGCCGATCCGGACCGCAGCCGGATCGAATCGGCGCTCTCTCACAGCCACGGCATCATTGCCCAGGCTGCGGCCGAACTCGGCCTGAGCCGGCAGGCGCTTTACCGCCGCATGGACCGCTACGGTATTCCGCGCGAATGAAGCGCACGTCGTTCACCTTCCGCCTGTTCCTGCGCCTGCTGCCGGTGCTGGCGCTGGCTGCGGCCGGGCCGTGGCTGCTGGCGTACTGGATGGACCGCGGCTGGCTGGTGACGCTGGTGTCGACCGTGGCACTGCTGGTGCTGATGTGGTGGACGTTGCGCCGCGCTACCGCACCTGTGCGCTCGCTGCTGCGGGCGCTGTCGGGCACCACCAGCAGCTACCGCGATGGCGAATACAACTTCAGCGTGTATTGGCCGGGCAACGATGAGCTGGGCGACCTGGTGCAGGCGCACCGCGAGCTGGGCGATGTGCTGCGCGAACAGCGACAGGGGCTGGTGCAGCGCGAACTGCTGCTGGACACCATGGTGCAGAACACGCCGGTATCGATGCTGCTGCTGGCCAACGGCGGCGACGGCGTGCAGCGCGTGATGTTCTCCAACCTGGCCGCGCGCAAGCTGCTGCACAACGGCTGGAAGCTGGAAGGCCAGGCCATGCAGAACGTGCTGGAGACCATGCCGGTGGAGCTGCGCGATGCCATCGAGCGCGGCGGCGACAGCCTGTTCGCGGTAAGTGGCGCCGGTGACGCGGATGATGAGGCCGATGAGGATGACGAGCAGGTCTACCATCTGTCGCGGCGCAGCTTCCATCTCAACGGCCGCCCGCACGACCTGCTGCTGATCCGCCTGCTCACCGCCGAGCTGCGGCGCCAGGAAGTGCAGACCTGGAAGAAGGTGATCCGGGTGATCAGCCACGAACTCAACAACTCGCTGGCGCCGATTGCATCGTTGGCCCACTCGGGCGGCGAGCTGGTCCGGCGCGGCAAGACCGAGCGCCTGGAAGAGGTGTTCGCCACCATCGAAGACCGTTCACGGCATCTGGAAGGCTTTATCCGCGGCTACGCGCGCTTTGCCAAGCTGCCACAGCCGCAGCTGCAGAACGTGCAGTGGAAGCAGTTCCTGGCCGGTTTGCAGCTGCAGATTCCGTTCCGCATGGACGAAATTCCCGACGACCTGCAGGGTCGGGTGGACATCGCCCAGCTCGGCCAGGCCCTGCTGAACCTGCTCAAGAACGCGCATGAGGCGTGCAGTGAAGCCGAGCCGCCCAATGATGACGTGGAGCTGCGCCTGACCCGGCTGCCGCAGTGGCTGCGTATCGAGGTGCTGGATCGCGGCAAGGGCATGAACGAGGCGGTGCTGCAGAACGCGTTGATGCCGTTCTATTCCACCAAGCGCAATGGCACCGGGCTGGGCCTGGCGCTCACCCGTGAGATCGTCGAAGCCCATGGCGGCCGCGTGTCGCTGCAGAACCGCCGCGAGGGCGGTCTGTGCGTGTCCATCTTCCTGCCGGCGTAAAGCGTACCCACCAACGTTGGGTACCTACCGGTTGCGGGGTACCCATCGCGGTAGGTGACGACCGTTGGTCGTCACGCGTCAGCGCTTCACCGGGCGGTGCCAGCCTTCAATGGTCTGTTGGCGGGCGCGCGCGACGGTCAGCTCACCTTCCGGTGCATTGCGGGTGATCACCGAGCCGGCCGCGATCGTCGCGCCCTGCCCGATCGTTACCGGGGCCACCAGCGAGCTGTTGGAGCCGATGAAGGCGTTGTCGCCGATGGTGGTCTGCGATTTGTTCACGCCGTCGTAGTTGCAGGTAATGGTGCCGGCGCCGATGTTGACCTTGCTGCCGATCACCGCATCGCCCAGGTAGGTGAGGTGGTTGGCCTTGCTGCCCGCGCCCAGGTGGACCTTCTTGGTTTCCACGAAGTTGCCCACGTGCGCGCCTTCGGCCAGCACGGTGCCCGGGCGCAACCGCGCGAACGGGCCGATGTCGGCCGCGCCTTCGCTCACCACGCCGTCCAGGTCGCAATGCGGCTTGACCACGGTGCCGGCCGCCAGCTTGACGTCCTTGAGTCGGGTGAAGGGGCCGATGCTGACCCCGTCGCCCAGTTCAACGGTGCCTTCCAGGATCACGTTGACGTCGATCTGCACATCGCGGCCCACCGTGACCGTGCCCCGGATATCCAGCCGGGCCGGGTCGATCACGCGCGCGCCCTGCGTGCACAACGCGCGCACCTCGCGCAGCTGCCATGCACGTTCCAGCTGCGAGAGCTGCCAGGGATCATTGGCGCCCTCGGCTTCCTGGGCATCGGCAACGAAGGCCATGTCGGCCGGGGTGTAGTCGGCCGCTGCCGAGGCGAACACGTCGGTCAGGTAGTACTCGCCCTGCGCGTTGCTGTTGGAGAGCTGCGACAGCCAGGTGCGCAGCGCGGTGGATTCAGCGGTGATGATGCCGGTGTTGATGGTGCGGATCGCCAGCTGTTCTTCGTTGGCGTCCTTCTGTTCGACGATGGCGCCGACCTTGCCTTCGGCGTTGCGCACGATCCGGCCATAGCCGGTCGGGTTGAGCATGTCGGCCACCAGCACGGCCAGGCGCCCCGGTTGGGCCAGCAGGTGGCGCAGGGTATCGACCCGGATCAGCGGCACGTCCCCGTAAAGCACCAGCACCGTGGCGGCATCGGGCACCTGCGGCATGGCCTGCTGCACGGCGTGGCCGGTGCCCAGCTGCTGGCTCTGTTCGGCCCACTGCAGGTCCGGCTGGTCGGCAAAGGCGGCGCGCACCGCCTCACCGCCGTGGCCGTACACCACGTGGATGGCATCGGGGCGCAGCTGGCGCGCGGTATCGATCACGTGCGCCAGCATCGGGCGGCCGGCAATCGGCTGCAGCACCTTGGGCAGGTCGGACTTCATGCGCTTGCCAGCGCCGGCGGCGAGGATAATGACGTGCAGGGCTTGGGTCATGGGGCGGGAAGGTGATTGGCGGTGTTGGCTGAGATTCTATGACGGTCGCAGTTAACATGCTGCCATTCCACTGAGATGAGCCCGGTAGGCTCCTGCCGAAGCCTTCATTCCCGGCCAAGAGGAAGCCGCACCCCTGCTTTCCACAGCGCCCAGGGACTGTAGCGCAGCACGATGTCGCCGGCACCGGCGGGCAGGCATATCGCACGGAACAGGCCATTGGCGCGCAGCACAGGCAATGAAGTGCCAGCGATGCTGGCCTCCCATCCCACGGCATGAATCTCGTTGATCACTACCCAGCCTGGCGCATCGACCCGATAACGCAGGCGAATATGGCTCGGCTGGACCAGGAGCACCTCTACGTTGGCCTGCCCGCCACCCGCATCGGGGCAAGCGGAATTGTCTTCGGTCGCAAGCCAAAGCGTGGTGGCGAAGTCGGTTTTGACGAAATCCGCCGGTTCCGGGAAGGCACCCGCATGACGTCGCACACCCTGCGGCGTCATGACCCTGGGCATGACGGACTCGCGCGTGGCCATGTGGAGATGCTCGTCAGCGGCCGATGAGCCCTGGAACGGCGCTTCTGCCAACACCCAACGCAGTCCAAGCAGGTCGTGAAGTGGAGAATTGAAGTCGGCAGCCCATTCGGTCGCGGGGGCTTCCCCGATAGTTGCCAGGGGTTGGCCCGTCATGCCCACCATCCTCGCGTAGTGGGCGGCAACCATCGGGTTGTAGCCATTCACCAAGGGCAGGCCCCAGACCGCCGCGCCGTTGGTCAAGGCCCCCAGACCGAAGACTGCGGCCCGCTCGGGGAGGCCGGTGCTTCGCGTGTTCTGCAGCACGCGATAGGCACTTTGGATTCCGCCCTCCCTGTCGGACACGATCGTGGATCTGGAAGCGCTGGCGGTGTTGAACCGCGTCCCTACGTTGAAAATCAGCATATCGAGCATCACCAACGCAACCAGCATGGGCGCAGCGAGCCGCGAGCCTTTCGCGGTGCCGCTGGCGCTGCGCAGCCCCAACGCACCGATCATCGCGCTGAGCAGAAGCCACGCCAACGCTCGAGGACGCCAGTCCGCACCCAGTACGAGCCACAGCGTGTATGCGAGCACCGCCAGCACCACCAGGATTGACGGAAGATGGAGCTTCATGCGTTTGCCGGTGATTGCCTGCTGAAGCGCCTGGGCGGAGAGCCACGCTGCCATCGGCACCGTCAGGAACAGTGCATCCGCCGGACGGCGGAACAGATCCAACCCCGGTAGCCAGGCGAACATCCACGCGAACAGTGGCGTGCGCGAACCGAGCGCGAATGCAATCGCAAGCACGACCACGGCAAGCGCGATGCGCGTTCTGTTCGGCTGCGCCTGCAGCACGGCACCACCCCACCCCAGCCACAGCGCCAACGGCACCGCGCCCATGTATAGGTAGTCCTGGGAGATATCGCCCAGTCCCCAGTAGTCGCCACGCCCCTGTTCGAACACGTTGCCGGAAAGCAGTGTGCCGAGCGTTTGCCAGCCCACAGCGCCCGGTATGCTCTCGGCCAGAGTGACTGCACTGCGGTTGGTGTACGGCAGCCAAGCCAGCGTCGAGACCCACTGAGGCGCACTGATCAGCGCCGCCAAGCCCGCTACCGCCGCCAGCTGGCACAGGATGCGTGGACGCTGCGTCGCTGTCGCCCGAAGAGCGCACATCGCTGCGTATGCCGCACAACCCAGGATGATGAAGTATGTGACCTGCGTGAGCTGAAGCGCACACAGTCCTCCAAACGCTCCCGCCCCGATCGCATCGGGCCAGCGTAGCCGTAGACGCAGCCTGGACAGCATCAACCATAACCAAGGAAGGTAGGCGAAACTGATGATCATCGGGGTGTGCTGCAGGCGGGATGCTGCGACCGCGCCGAACATCATCACCACGGCGAACAAGAGCTGCGGGAGCGCTTGCAACCCGTAGTGCCGGGCCAGGCGGAGCGCCCCGAGACCACCAAGCAGCACGTGCAGCATCACCACCACCCCGAACCAGCGCAAGGAGGTAGGTGCAAGCAGCATGGGCAACACCATGCTGGGTTGGAAGCCCATCATCTGAGGGTCGGCCATCTGCGGATAGCCCGAATGGAGATAGGGATTCCACCATGGCGCCTGCCATTGCCGCAGCTGCTGTGCCACGAAGCTCACCGCTGGGAAGAACTGTTGGGTTGCGTCGAACGGGATGACCTTCAGGCCCGAGAGCCAAGGAAGGCTGAGCACCGTCCAAAACGCGGTCAAGCGTGCTGACATGATCCAAGGACATCCGTGGGGAGGGGCGGAGGATTCTCCGTACCCACCACCAACCCTACTGCCAGACAGATCACACTGCCGTGCATCGACGGGGGCGCCAGTGCTGTAGACGACACCGCGGGTCGTTCGAGAGCATCAAAGTGTCAGAAACAACAACGCCGGCAGAAGCCGGCGTTGTCGCATGCAGCGGTAAGCGCTGGAACTCAGTGCTTGAGGGTCTTGCGCAGGCGCTCGAGCGCCTGCAGCTGGACCACGGCTTCGGCCAGCTTCTGCTGGGCTTCGGCCACTTCCATCGCTTCGCCGCGGTTGGCCAGGATGCGTTCGGCTTCTTCCTTGGCCTTGCGGACCGAGGATTCGTCGATGTCCTGTGCGCGGATCGCGGTGTCGGCCAGCACGGTCACGACCTGCGGCTGCACCTCGAGGATGCCGCCGGAGATGGCGAAGTCCAGCTGTTCGCCGGTGGTCAGGGTGACCACCACCTTGCCCGGCTTGAGCCGGGTGATCAGCGGGGCGTGCTTGGGCGCGATGCCCAGTTCGCCAAGCTCACCCGTAGCCACGACCAGAGTCGCTTCACCACGGAAGATTTCCTGCTCGGCGCTGACGATGTCGCAACGGATGGTGCTCATGATCAGGCCTTCTCAGCCATCTTCTTGGCCTTCTCGACCGCTTCTTCGATGCTGCCGACCATGTAGAACGCCTGCTCCGGCAGGTGGTCGTATTCGCCGTCGACGATGGCCTTGAAGCCGCGGATGGTGTCCTTCAGCGACACGTACTTGCCCGGGGAGCCGGTGAAGACTTCGGCCACGTGGAACGGCTGGCTGAAGAAGCGCTCGATCTTGCGGGCGCGCGACACGGCCTGCTTGTCTTCTTCGGACAGTTCGTCCATGCCCAGGATGGCGATGATGTCCTTCAGTTCCTTGTACTTCTGCAGGGTCTGCTGGACGCGCTGGGCGGTGTCGTAATGTTCGTGGCCGATGACCAGCGGGTCCATCTGGCGGCTGGTCGAATCCAGCGGATCCACCGCCGGGTAGATACCCAGCGAGGCGATCGAACGCGACAGGGTCACGGTCGAATCCAGGTGGGCGAAGGTGGTCGCCGGGGACGGGTCGGTCAAGTCATCGGCCGGCACGTAGACGGCCTGGATCGAGGTGATCGAGCCGTTCTTGGTCGAGGTGATGCGCTCCTGCAGGACGCCCATTTCCTCGGCCAGGGTCGGCTGGTAACCCACGGCCGACGGCATGCGGCCCAGCAGTGCCGACACTTCGGTACCGGCCAGGGTGTAGCGGTAGATGTTGTCGACGAACAGCAGCACGTCCTTGCCCTTGCCGTTTTCGTCCTTCTCGTCGCGGAAGTACTCGGCCATGGTCAGGCCGGTCAGCGCGACGCGCAGGCGGTTGCCCGGCGGCTCGTTCATCTGGCCGTACACCATCGCGACCTTGTCCAGGACGTTGGAGTCCTTCATCTCGTGGTAGAAGTCGTTGCCCTCACGGGTACGCTCACCCACGCCGGCGAACACGGACAGGCCGCTGTGCGCCTTGGCGATGTTGTTGATCAGTTCCATCATGTTGACGGTCTTGCCGACGCCGGCGCCGCCGAACAGGCCAACCTTGCCGCCCTTGGCGAACGGGCACATCAGGTCGATGACCTTGATGCCGGTTTCCAGCAGCTCGGTGGCCGGGGACTGGTCTTCGTACGACGGCGCTTCACGGTGGATTTCCCAGCTGTCGCTGGCGGTCACCGGACCGGCTTCGTCGATCGGACGGCCCAGCACGTCCATGATGCGGCCCAGGGTGCCTGCACCGACCGGCACCGAGATGGCGCGTTCGGTGTTGGTGGCCACCAGGTTGCGCTTCAGGCCGTCGGTGGAGCCCAGCGCGATGCAACGGACCACGCCGTCGCCGAGCTGCTGCTGCACTTCCAGCGTGATTTCGGTGTTGTCCACCTTCAGCGCGTGGTACACCTTCGGCACCGACTCGCGGGGGAATTCCACGTCGACGACGGCGCCGATGATCTGAACGATCTTGCCCTGACTCATTGCTGCATCCTCTAATTTAAATGCTTTGACTGCGCGCGTCAGACTGCTGCCGCGCCGCCGACGATTTCCGAAATTTCCTGGGTGATCGCTGCCTGGCGGGCCTTGTTGTAGACCAGCTGCAGGGTTCCGATCAGCTTGTTGGCGTTGTCACTGGCCGACTTCATCGCGACCATGCGGGCTGCATGCTCGGACGCGACGTTTTCCAGCACTGCCTGGTACACCAGCGATTCGACGTAACGCGTCATCACGTGCTCCAGCACGGTCGCGGCGTCGGGTTCGTACAGGTAATCCCAGTCGTGGTGTGCAACCTGCTTCTCGGCCGCCGGCAACGGCAGCAGCTGGTCGAAGCTGGCCTTCTGCGTCATCGTGTTGATGAAGCGGTTGTAGACCAGGTACACACGGTCGACCTTGCCTTCGGTGAAGGCATCGAGCATGACCTTGATGACACCGATCAGCTGTTCCAGGTGCGGCACGTCGCCCATGTGGGTGACGCTGCCGACCATGTTGACCTTGACGCGGCGGAAGAAGGTGGATGCCTTCTGGCCGATGGTCACCAGGTCGATCTCGGCGCCCTTGTCCTGCCACTCGCGCACGTCGCCGAGCATCTTGCGGAACAGGTTGTTGTTCAGGCCGCCGGCCAGGCCGCGGTCGGAAGAGACCACGATGTAGCCCACGCGCTTCACTTCGTCGCGCTGGACCAGGAACGGATGCTGGTAATCGGTGCTGGCCTGGGCCAGGTGGCCGATCACCTGCTTCATCGCCTGCGCATACGGACGCGACGTCTTCATCCGCTCCTGCGCCTTGCGGATTTTGGAGGCCGAGACCATTTCAAGCGCGCGGGTCACCTTGCGGGTGTTCTGCACGCTCTTGATCTTGGTTTTGATTTCGCGTCCGCTTGCCATCTCTTATTCCCGTAGAGCGGGGCCATGCCCCGCTTTGTCGTTTGCGCAGCGGGGAAACACTCCCCGCCCCACGAAGCGGCTTACCAGCTGCCGGTGGTCTTGAACTCGGAGATGCCCTTCTTGAAGGCAGCTTCGATGTCGTTGTCCCAACCGCCGGTGGCGTTGACCTTGCCGACCAGTTCGCCCTGGGTGTTGGCGAAGTGGGCGTGCAGGCCTTCTTCGAAGGCCAGCAGCTTGTTGACCGGCACGTCGTCGAGGTAACCCTCGTTGACGGCGTAGATCGACAGCGCCTGGTTGGCGATCGACATCGGGGCGTACTGCTTCTGCTTCATCAGCTCGGTCACGCGCTGACCGCGCTCAAGCTGCTTGCGGGTGGCTTCGTCCAGGTCCGAGGCGAACTGCGCGAACGCAGCCAGCTCACGGTACTGGGCCAGCGAGATGCGGATGCCGCCCGACAGCTTCTTGATGATCTTGGTCTGGGCCGCACCACCGACGCGCGACACCGAGATACCGGCGTTCACGGCCGGGCGGATGCCCGAGTTGAACAGGTCGGTTTCCAGGAAGATCTGGCCGTCGGTGATCGAGATCACGTTGGTCGGCACGAACGCGGACACGTCGCCCGCCTGGGTTTCGATGATCGGCAGCGCGGTGAGCGAACCGGTCTGGCCCTTGACGGCACCGTTGGTGAACTTCTCCACGTACTCTTCCGAGACGCGGGCGGCGCGCTCGAGCAGGCGCGAGTGCAGGTAGAACACGTCACCCGGGTAGGCTTCACGGCCCGGCGGGCGCTTCAGCAGCAGCGAGATCTGGCGGTAGGCCACGGCCTGCTTGGACAGGTCGTCGTACACGATCAGGGCATCCTGGCCGCGGTCCATGAAGTACTCACCCATGGTGCAGCCCGAGTAGGCGCTGATGTACTGCATGGCAGCCGATTCGGACGCGGTGGCGGCCACGACCACGGTGTGGGCCAGGGCGCCGTTTTCTTCCAGCTTGCGCACGATGTTGGCCACGGTCGAGGCCTTCTGGCCGATCGCGACGTACACGCACTTGATGCCGGTGTCCTTCTGGTTGATCACCGCATCGATGGCCAGGGCGGTCTTGCCGGTCTGGCGGTCACCGATGACCAGCTCGCGCTGGCCGCGGCCGATCGGGATCATGGAGTCGACGGACTTGTAACCGGTCTGCACCGGCTGGTCGACCGACTTGCGCCAGATCACGCCCGGGGCAACGCGCTCCACCGGCGCGGTGGCCTGTGCAGCGATCGGACCCTTGCCGTCGATCGGCTCGCCGAGGGCGTTGACCACGCGGCCCAGCAGTTCCGGACCGACCGGCACTTCCAGGATGCGGCCGGTGGTCTTGGCCACGTCGCCTTCGCGCAGGTGCTCATAGCCACCCAGGACCACGGCGCCGACCGAGTCGCGCTCCAGGTTGAGGGCCAGGGCGAAGGTGTTGTTCGGCAGTTCGATCATTTCGCCCTGCATCACGTCGGCCAGGCCGAAGATGCGCACGATGCCGTCGGACACGCTGGTCACGGTGCCTTCGTTGCGCGATTCCGCGGCCAGCTTGACCTTCTCGATGCGGTTCTTGATCAGTTCGCTGATTTCGGAGGGGTTGAGCGTGGTTGCCATCGTCAAGTCCTAGTGCCGGCGATGTCGCCGGACGTTAAATGAATTCAGTTAGCGAGCGCGGTCTGCAGGCGCGACAGCTTGCCCTTGAGCGAGCCATCGATCACCACGTCGCCAGCGTCGATCACCGCACCGCCGATCAGCGACGCATCGATGGCGGTGGTGACGTCGACCTCTTGGCCGAAGCGCTTGCGCAGCGCGGCCTTGATGGCGTCCAGCTCAGCGGTGGACAGCTCGGCGGCCGAGGTCACCGTGGCTTTCACCACGTGTTCGGCTTCAGCGCGGAGCTGGTCGTACATGCCTGCGATTTCCGGCAGCAGCGGCAGACGGTGCGCATCGGCCAGGATGGCCAGGAAGCGACCGAACGACTCGCCTGCCGTTTCCGGGGCCAGCAACGCGACGGCATCGTCACGGCCCAGCTCCGGGTTCGACAGCAGGGCCGACACGCGCGGATCGGCGGCTACGTGGGCGGAGAACGCAAGCGCGTCCGACCACGGCGCGAACGTGCCTTCGTCGCGCGCGGTCGCGAACGCGGCGCGGGCATACGGGCGTGCAAGCGTGAGGGCCTGGCTCATCGATCAGATCTCCGAGGCCAGCTCGTCGAGCAGCGCCTTGTGGGCGTTGGCGTCGATTTCGCGCTTGAGCAGCTTTTCGGCACCGGTCACGGCCAGCACGGACACCTGCTTGCGCAGATCCTCGCGGGCACGGTTGGCGGCCAGTTCGATCTCGGCGTGGGCCAGTTCTTTCTGGCGGTTCGCTTCGACGATGGCTTCATTCTTGGCAGCATCAACGATCTGGTTGGCGCGGGCATGGGCCTGGTCGATGATCTCGTTGGCCTTGGTGCGCGCATCCTTCAGTGCTTCGTTGACCTTTTCCTGCGCCTGGGCCAGATCCTTCTGGCTGCGGTCGGCAGCAGCGAGCCCTTCAGCGATCTTCTGCTGGCGCTCTTCGATGGCGTTCATCAGCGGCGGCCAGATCTTGGTCGCGATGATCCAGATCAGACCGGCGAACGCCAGTGCCTGGGCAACGAGGGTAAAACCGATTTCCATGGGGTTCGCTCAATCTGGGGTGATGGGGTGGAGGCGCCGCAGGAGCGGCGCATCCGTTCCTTCATCCGCGATCAGGCGCTCAAGGCGCCTGATCGTTTCGCTTTCGCTGGATCAGCCGGCAACCGGCGGCAGGCGGGTCACGAACTCAGCGATGGTCGGGTTGGCGAAGGCCAGCAGCAGGCCGACGGCGACCGAGATGATGAACGCGGCGTCGATCAGGCCGGCGGTGATGAACATGCGGACCTGCAGCACCGGGATCAGTTCCGGCTGGCGGGCAGCCGATTCCAGGAACTTACCGGCCATGATGGCCAGACCGAGACCGGCACCCAGCGCGGCCAGGCCGATCATGATGCCGACGGCGAGGACGGTGGAGCTCTGGACTTGGGCGAGGTTGGTCAGGACGGCAAAGTACATGGGTTATCTCCGGAAACTTAAGTAGCTAAGGGTAATGAAACGGATGAAGGGTGAAGCGGAAACTCAGTGAGCGTCTTCCGACAGGCTCAGGTACACGATGGACAGCATCATGAAAATGAAGGCCTGCAGCGGAATCACCAGCAGGTGGAACAGCATCCAGCCAAGGCCGAAGGCACCGCCTGCGATGGCGCCCATGATGCCGGCACTGCCCAGCACCCAGATCAGCAGGAACACGATTTCGCCGCCGAACATGTTGCCGAACAGTCGCATCGCCAGCGAGATCGGCTTGCTCAGCCACTCGACGATGTTGAGGATCAGGTTGAACGGCATCATCCACTTGCCGAACGGCGCGGTCAGGAATTCCTTGGTGAAGCCACCCAGGCCCTTGGCACGCAGCGCGAAGAACAGCATCAGGAAGAACACGCTGATCGACATGCCCAGGGTGGCATTGACGTCGGCGGTCGGCACCGGCTTCCAGTACGGAATACCCAGCGCTTCCAGCGGCAGGGCGATGAAGTCGGCCGGGATCATCTTGATGAGGTTCATCAGGAGGATCCAGAAGAAGATCGTGATCGCGATCGGGGTCACCAGCTTGCTGGTGCCGTGGTAGGTGTCCTTGGCCTGGCGGTCAACGAACTCCAGGCAGATTTCCACGAACGCCTGCCACTTGCCCGGCACGCCGGCGGTGGCCTTGCGGGTGGCCATCCAGAAGCCAAACACCATCAACAAACCCATCAGGACCGAAGTCACAATGGTGTCGACGTGAATTGCCCAGAAACCACCTTCCTGCATGTGGAACGTCAGGTTGTGCAGGTGATGTTGGATGTAGGAGGTGGGTGTAAGCGCCTCGCCTGCCATGTGTCCGGAACCTTGAGTTAAATAAATTGGATCAGCGCCTGGCCAGAGCCAGGACCTGGAACATCAGTCCGACGGCGATTCCGGCCAGCAGCGCCAATGCAGGCAGCTTGAAGACCACGAAACCCACCGCCAGGACACCGAATACGAGCGCCCACTTTGCCACTACCGCCAGGATCAGCCGCGACATCGCTGAACCTGCCGCCTGCACCCCGCCCCCCAACGCCATCCGCGCCGCGACCCAGCCACCTGCCGATACCGCGATGCCCGAGGCCAGCGCGCCAAGCGCGTACTTCGGGCCTGCCAGCAGCAGGAGCACCAGGGCCAGGACAGCCACTGCGGCCAGCGGATACACCGCTGCGCGCAGCATCAGTCGCCGACCCGCGTCAACGGAGTTCAGCACACGTATGTCCTGCATGGTTGTGGGAGGGGTGACCGGGGCTGGAACTGCCTATGCCCCGTCGAGCCGCCAAATTATAGCAACGGGACAATTTGCGAGACAACCTGCGCCTGTTCATCCCGGGCGTCGCAAGTTGCTGCATCGCCACAGATTTTGGCCCGGAAGGGGTCCTGATCCCGCCAGTGGCGGCCCCAATTCATGTCGCGTCGCACCATATTGAACTTTGGTCGAGGGGGCCGGTCATAGGGTTGGGCCTGCCAATTCGATCCTCGTCGACGCCCCTGAAGCAGGCCGGTACCGGGCGGCCCCGAGCTCTCTCCGGGGCCGCCTTTTTTCCGGCTCGCACCGCAGTGGCGCCGCAACGTGATCGGGCGCACGGTTCGGCCACCTGTCGTATGAACGGTACACACGACGTCCACCATACGTTCACGAATGGTGGACGCGACGCTGCGGCACAGTGATTCCACTTCATTGAATCACTGCAAGGACACCCACGATGCGTCTGCTTCCCCTGCTCGCCCTGCCGCTGGCCATGGCCGCCCTCACCCACGCCACGTCCGCCAGCGCCGCCGAGGGCGACGACCGCTTCGCGCTGCGCCTGGGCGCGATGAACATCGATTCGGACAACACCATCCGCGGCAACACCACGGTGCTCGGCCAGGACGTGGGCTTCTCGGAAGACTTCAAGCTGGGTGGCAAGGAGTGGGAGCCGCGCATTGACGGCCTGTTCCGCATCAGCGACCGCCAGCGCCTGATCTTCAACTACTTCAAGTACGACAAGGACCGCCGCGAGACGCTCGATGAGGGCATCAGCTTCGGCGGTGAAACCGTGCCGGCCGGCAGCTTCGTCAAGGGCGAACTGAAGTACCAGGTGGCCAGCCTGGTGTATGACTACTCGGTGGTGGACACCGAGAAGTTCGACCTGGGCCTGCAGCTGGGTGCGGAGTACGCCAAGGTGAGCACCAAGGCCTATGCCGACCTGGGCACCGTGTACGAAGGCCAGTTCCTGGACGAGAAGGCCGACGGCGTGGCGCCGGTGGTGGGCGCCCGCTTCACCGTGACCCCGTCCGAGAAGTGGATGATCACCGCGCAGGGCCAGTACCTCAACACCAAGTGGGGCAACTTCGATGACTACGACGGCGACCTGACCCGCGCCAACGTGATCGTGGATTACAAGTTCACCGATAATTTCGGCATCTTCGCCGGCTACGACTGGTTCAAGCTGGACGTCGACCAGACCGGCAGCGATGGCACCATCGGGCTGAAGCAGGAGTTCAAGGGCCCGGTGGCAGGCATCAGCGTCATGTTCTGATCCAACCGTTGGTTGGTGTGTTACCGCACAAAAAACCCGGCGTTGGCCGGGTTTTTTGTTTGGATCATTTTTTCTTCGGAATGTACAGATCGGTGATGGTGCCGTCGTAGATTTCCGCGGCCATCGCCACCGATTCACTCAGCGTCGGGTGGGCGTGGATGGTGTGGCCGATGTCTTCGGCTTCGGCGCCCATCTCGATCGCCAGGCCGATCTCGGCCAGCAGGTCACCGGCATGCACGCCGACGATCGCGCCGCCGATGATGCGGTGGGTTTCTTCATCGAAGATCAGCTTGGTGAAGCCTTCGGTGCGGCCGATGCCGATCGCGCGGCCGCTGGCGGCCCACGGGAACTTGGCCACGCCCACCTTCAGGCCCTGCGCCTTGGCTTCGGTTTCGGTCACGCCGACCCAGGCGATTTCCGGGTTGGTGTAGGCCACCGACGGAATCACCCGCGCCACCCACTCCTTCTTCTCGCCGGAGGCCACTTCGGCGGCCAGCTTGCCCTCGTGCGTGGCCTTGTGGGCCAGCATCGGGTTGCCGACGATATCGCCGATGGCGAAGATGTGCGGCACGTTGGTGCGCATCTGGCGGTCCACCGGAATGAAGCCACGCTCTGTGACGCCCACGCCGGCCTTGTCGGCACCGATCTTCTTTCCGTTCGGCGAGCGGCCCACGGCCACCAGCACGCGGTCGAAGGTGCCCTGCTCCAGGCCCGGCTTCTCGCCTTCGGCAGCGGCTTCGAAGGTCACGGTGATGCCCTTCTTGTCCGCGCTCACGCCGGAGGCCTTGGTCTTCAGGTGGACCTCGACGCCCTGCTTCTTCAGGCGGTCAGCCAGCGGCTTGACCAGGTCCTTGTCGGCACCGGGCATCAGCTGGTCCATGAACTCCACCACGGTCACCTTGCTGCCCAGCGCCGCGTACACGGTCGCCATTTCCAGGCCGATGATGCCGCCACCCACCACCAGCAGCGAGCCGGGAATGTCGGCCAGTTCCAGCGCGTCGGTCGAATCCATCACGCGCGGGTCGTCCCACGGGAAGTTCGGCAGCTTCACCGCCTGCGAACCAGCGGCGATGATGCACTGCTGGAAGCGCAGCAACTGGGTCTTGCCGTCGTCGCCGACGATCTCCAGCTCATTGGCCGAGACGAAGGTGGCCACGCCCTGCACGGTGCGGACCTTGCGCTGCTTGGCCATGCCGGCCAGGCCCTTGGTCAGCTGGGTGACGACCTTTTCCTTGTAGCCGCGCAGCTTGTCCAGGGTGATCTTGGGCGCGCTGAATTCCACGCCGAAATCGCCCGCGTGGGCCACTTCGTCGATCACCGCGGCCGCATGCAGCAGCGCCTTGGAGGGAATGCAGCCCACGTTGAGGCACACGCCGCCGAGGCTGGCGTAGCGTTCGATCAACACGGTATCCACGCCCAGGTCGGCCGAGCGGAACGCGGCGGTGTAACCGCCCGGGCCCGCGCCCAGCACCACCATCTGGCATTCGATGTCGGCCGGCTTGCCCGACGAAAGCGCCGGCTGCGGCGCGGCCGGCTCGGCCGGGGCGCGGTGCGACGGGGTCACCGGCGGCTTGCTGGCCGGTGCGGCGGCCTTGGGCGCTTCAGCCGCAGGCGCGGCCGGTGCGGCAGCGGCGCCTTCGGCGTCCAGCACCACCACCACGTCGCCCTCGGACAGCGTATCGCCGAGCTTGACCTTGATTTCCTTGACCACGCCGGCCGCTGAGGACGGCACTTCCAGGGTGGCCTTGTCCGATTCCAGCGTGACCAGGCCCTGGTCCTTCTTCACCGTGTCGCCCACGGCGACCAGCAGTTCGATCACCGGCACCGCGCTGTAATCGCCGATGTCGGGAACCTTGATTTCAATAGCGGCCATTGTTCTTCTCCTGGGTCTCAGCCGGCGTTGCCGGCGAGCAGTTGCTGCAGTTCGTCGAGCGACTCGTCCAGATCCTGCCAGCGACGGTCGAGCTTCTTTTCCTTGGTGTCGCTGGCTTCGATCAGCAGCGCCACCTGTTTCATCATCAGCTTGCCGGCGCCGCACTCCCAGCGCGGACCGCTGTAGCGTTCGCCAGCCACCTGGAAGGACAGCACCTCACCGTCGGTCACCGGCGCCCTGCGCCCGGCGGGCACGCCCGACACCAGCGCAGCCTGCCAGCTGCGCAGCAGGCGCTGGGCCAGCGCGGCGGGGATGGCGACCTGGTACTGGTCCGGCTCCTGGTCCACGCGCAGCTCCACGCCACCACCGCGTGCACTGTTGTTCCAGTTGTACACGCGCTTGTCGGCCTTGCTGTAACGCAGGGTCCACGCCTGGTCCTGGGCACCGGGCAG
This sequence comes from Stenotrophomonas maltophilia, assembly GCA_002386405.1. Taxonomy (GTDB): domain Bacteria; phylum Pseudomonadota; class Gammaproteobacteria; order Xanthomonadales; family Xanthomonadaceae; genus Stenotrophomonas; species Stenotrophomonas maltophilia_AD. The sequence goes on along the minus strand of DGIP01000014.1, from coordinate 3,970 downwards.
CAGGGAAACGCCGGTTTCCACCCCGCCCTTGGGCAGGATGGTCAGCGCCAGCGAGGGCTGCACCTTGCCGTCGAACAGGGTTTCCACGGCCTGGCCGTAGTTGCCCACGGCCGGCGGCCAGCCGTGGCCGAGATCGGTCGTGCACGCGGCAGACGCGCCGGGCGCGACGACCAACGCGGCCAATGCCACCGCAATGCCCGCCAGGCGCTGCCTCACAGCAGCACGCGCCGCATGTCGGCCAGCACCTGCGACAGGTACGTGGTGAAGCGCGCGGCCAGCGCACCGTCGATGACGCGGTGGTCGTAGCTCAGCGACAGCGGCAGCAACAGCTTCGGGGCGAATTCCTTGCCGTTCCAGACCGGCTGGATCGAGGACTTGGACACGCCCAGGATGGCCACTTCCGGCGCATTGACGATCGGGGTGAACGCGGTGCCACCGATGCCGCCCAGCGAGCTGATCGAGAAGCAGCCGCCGCTCATGTCGGCCGGGCCCAGCTTGCCATCGCGCGCCTTCTTGGCCAGCTCGCCGGTTTCCTGCGCGATCTGCACCATGCCCTTCTTGTCGACGTCGCGGATCACCGGAACGACCAGGCCGTTCGGGGTGTCAGCGGCGAAGCCGATGTTGAAGTACTTCTTCAGGGTGAGGTTTTCACCGGCCGCATCCAGCGATGCGTTGAATTCCGGGAACTGCTTGAGCGCCGCGGCGCTGGCCTTGATCAGGAAGGCGAGCATGGTCAGCTTGATGCCGGCCTTCTCGTTTTCCTTGTTGAGCGCCACGCGCAGGCCTTCCAGGTCGGTGATGTCGGCCTGCTCGAACTGGGTGACGTGCGGGATCATGGCCCAGTTGCGCGCCAGGTTGGCACCGGAAATCTTCTTGATGCGCGACAGCGGCTGGGTTTCCACCTCGCCGAACTTGCTGAAGTCGACCTTCGGCCACGGCAGCAGGTTGAGCCCACCCCCGGCGGCGACCGTGCCACCGGCAGCGGCAGTGCCAGCACCGGTCAGCGCCGACTTGACGAATTTCTGCACGTCGGCCTTGGTGATGCGGCCGCCCTTTTCGGTGCCGGTCAGCTGGTTGAGATCCACGCCCAGCTCGCGGGCGAACACGCGCACCGCCGGGGTGGCGTACGGCACCTTGGACGGCAGCACGCTGTCGGCGTTGAACTGCACCGGCGGGCTGCTCGGGGCGCCGGCCGAGGGGGCGCTGGCGATTTCGCGCGCCGCCAGCTTGTCCGGCTGGGCCGGCACGGCGACCGGTTCCACCTTGGTGCCGGTTTCAGCAGCGGCCTGGGTCGGGGCCGGTGCGGCAGCGCCCTCGGCCTCGATGATGGCCACTACCTTGCCCTGCGACAGGGTGTCGCCGACCTTGACCTTGATTTCCTTGACCACGCCGGCAACCGACGAGGGCACTTCCATGGTGGCCTTGTCCGACTCGAGCGTGACCAGGCCCTGGTCCTTCTTGACGGTGTCACCAACGGCGACAAGCACCTCGATTACCGGGATATCGCTGTAGTCACCGATATCGGGGACAAGTGCTTCCTTGATTTCGGCCATGGGGATAACTCCGGCAATCTGGTGTAGGGAATCGCCTATTGTGGGGGCATGAGGCGTCAGCGCCAACCAGCTTGGGCAATTTTCAATGCCTCTGTCCCGGGACAGCCTGTTGCAGCAGGGATGGGCACTGCCGCGAGGGGTGTTCCAGTCGGTACCGTATTGTCCCGCCGAGATCCGGCTCAGCCGGCCAGGACATCGGCCACGGGCTGCCACGCCACCTGCAGGCGCGGCAGCGGCCATGCCGCATTCGCCGGGCTGGTCGAGGGCAGCGACCACACTGGCAGCGACCTCGCACGCTCGCCCAGCACGGGCACGATGTAACGCAGGAAGGCCGCATGTGCGGTGCCGCCATTGCATGCCACGGCCACCAGCGCCGGCAACCGCACGATCAGTTCGGCCACGGCATTGGGCACTTCGCTGCCGCGCACGATGGCCGTGTCCAGGCTGCCACGCCGCTCGCACTGCCCGATCACATCCCACAGCCCCACACCCGCCGATTGCAGCGCCTGCAGCCGATCAAGGTAGACAAGGCCTGCATCGATCCCGGTCAGCGCCGACATCAACGGCCAGAACCGATTGCGCGGATGCGCGTAGTACTGCGCCGCATGCAGCGATGCAACGCCCGGCATCGACCCCAGCACCAGGACGCGGCAATCCGCCGCAACCTGCGCAGGCAGGCCGATGCACAGCGTTGGAATCGTCACAGTGTCTCCAGATGCATGAATGTCGCGCATAGCATGATCGCGCGCCAGCGCAACGATTTCGCGCTGCTGGCTGAACAGAACAAACTAAATTTTAACGTGCGTCGGATTCGATTCATGTTGCGGGGACTACGTTTGCCTCGCCCCGATGCAACGAGGGCCCAGAACAAAAAAACACTGAGGAGATTCCCCCATGCGCTCCATCCGCACCCTGACCTTGGCTACCCTGACTGCCCTTGCCTTCGCACCTGCCGCCTTCGCGCAGGACAGCACCACCGACACCGCGTCGGGCAAGCATTTCGCCGTTGTCGGCGGCGTTGCATTGCTGCAGCCGAAGAACGATCCGCTGGAAGGCATCGACAAGGTCGATGGCGGCCCGGCGCCGACGCTGAGCTTCAGCTACTACATCAACGACAACTGGGCCGTGGAACTGTGGGGCGCAGCTGACAAGTTCGACCACCGCGTGCGCGGCGCCAACAATGCCAAGCTGGGCACGGTTGAGCAGCAGCCGATCGCGCTGAGCGGCCAGTACCACTTCGGCCAGGCTGACAACGTGTTCCGTCCGTTCGTGGGCGTGGGTTACTACGAGTCGAACTTCAGCAACGAGAAGCTGGCCAGCGACGCCGGTCATATCGGGCTGGAAACCGCCAAGGGCGCCATCGGCACCGTCGGCGTGGACATGAACATCAACAGCACCTGGTTCGCCCGCGCCGATGCCCGCTACATGCATTCGCGCCCGGACCTGACCGTCAACGGCCGCAGCACCGGCGACGAAGCCAAGCTGGATCCGTGGACCGTGGGCTTTGGTATCGGCGCGCGCTTCTAAGCGCTTCCGCTCCACGTAGCAATGCAACGGGCCCCTCGCGGGCCCGTTGTCGTTTCTGGATCCTTTTTTTTTTAATCGGTCGCCCTACCAACGGTAGGGCGCTACCGCCTTCATTCTTTCTTGCTCCGGTGACACCAATACTGCTCACCAGCGCGAGGGGGAAGCCTATGGATGACATGCTGGATGTCCTGGTCGTCGGCGGTGGGATCAACGGGGTGGCCATTGCCCGCGATGCGGCCGGGCGCGGCTGGTCGGTGTGCCTGTGCGAGCAGGACGACCTGGCCGCGCATACCTCCAGTGCCAGCACCAAACTGATCCATGGCGGGCTCCGCTACCTGCAGTACGGGCAGTTCGCGCTGGTGCGCAAGGCGCTGCGCGAACGCAGTGTGCTGCACCGGCTGGCGCCCCATCTGGTCACTCCCACCACGTTCGTAGTACCGCATGCACGCCACCTGCGCCCCGCGTGGATGCTGCGCGCCGGCCTGTGGCTGTACGACCACCTGATCGATGCGGGTACGGCGTTTCCGCGCTCCCGACGGCTGGACCTGCGCGGGGACCCGCTCGGCGCCGTGCTGCAGCCCCGCTACCGTGCGGCCTTCAGCTACAGCGATGCACGCGTGGATGATGCGCGGCTGGTGGTGATCACCGCGATGGATGCGCGCGAGCGGGGTGCCGACATCCGCACCCGCACCCGCTGCGAACAGCTGATCCGCCACCGCGACCACTGGCTGGCCGTATTGCGCCGGGCCGATGGCCAGGTGCAGCGCCTACGGGTGCGCTCGGTGGTCAACGCCACCGGCCCTTGGGCAGGCAACCTGCTGGAACGTGCCGGACTGGATGCGCCGATCGGGCTGCGCCTGGTCCAGGGCAGCCATATCGTGGTGCCGCGG
>DGIP01000263.1 GCA_002386405.1 Stenotrophomonas maltophilia | reverse complement strand
GGTCGCATCCCGATCGACTGCACGTGGCGCATCCACACCCGATGGCGGCATGACCTCCGATCGGGAAGGCATGGCTCCGTTCGACGGTCATGCCGCCATCGGTGTAATCACCGTTATCGGCAGTCGATCGGGATGCGACCCTACCGGCACAGATACCCGTCAGGGGCGCAGCAGCACCTTCCCATTCCTGCCCGGTTCCAGGCTTGCCTTTGCAGCTTCGGCCACCTGGTCCAGTCCGAACACGGCGTCCACCGGCAGGCTCAGGCCGCCCGCTGCGGCCAGCTTCAGCAGCTCGCCCACCAGCTGGCGCTTCTTCTCGGGGGCCATGTTCTGGCTCACCTTGCTGCCCCAGAAACCCTTCACCACGGCCTGCTTGAAGATCACATCGCCCGAGCCGAGCTGCATCGGCTCGCCGGTCATCGAGCCGAACGACACCAGCGTGCCGCCCTCGCCCACCAGCCGCAGCAACTCGCCGCTGGCGCGCCCGCCGACCGAATCCACCGCCGCGGCCGCACCCTCGCCCACCCGCGCCTGCACCTGCGCCACCCAATCCGCCTGCGCGGTGGAGATCGTGTTGTCGATGCCCAGCGCCGCCATCTCGGCCACGCCCGCATCGCGCCGCACCAGGTTCACGCAGTGCACGCCACGCGCCTTGGCCAGCATCGCCAATGCCTTGCCGACTGCGCCATTGGCCGCGTTCTGCACGATCCACTGCCCGGCTTCCACCTGCAGGAATTCCAGCAGCATCAACGCGCTGAGCGGCATCGCGATCAGCTGCGCGGCCGTTTCATCGTTGATGCTGTCCGGCATCGGAATCACCATCCGCGCCGGGGCGATGAACTGCTCGGCCCAGGTGCCATGCACCGACGCCGCACTGACGCGCTGCCCGACCTGCAGGCTGGTGACGCCCTCGCCCAGCGCGTCGATCACGCCGGTGCCCTCGCTGCCGCCGATGGCGGGCAGTTCGGGCTTGTAGCCGTACTGGCCGCGCACCGTCCACAGGTCATGGTTGTGGATCGGCGCCAGCACGGTGCGGATGCGCACCTCGCCCGCACCCGGTTCAGGCGTGGCGGTCTCACCGCCATGCAGGACGACGGTCGGGTCACCAAACTGTTCGTGCAATGCAGCGCGCATGCGAATCTCCTATGTCAACGACGATGGCGGTGCGCGGCGACCACGCCCACGCGCGGTGCGCGCCAGGCCCGGGTGCGCAGCAGCAGGGTCTGCAGCACCAGCAGCGCGGCCACGGCCAGCGCCAGCACCGCAACGGTATCGGCACCCGGCAGGCGCCAGCCGGATTGTTTGATGTACACGCCCACCAGCGCCCAGATCACCGCCGCCGGATAGGCGAAGTGGCCGCGCAGGCGGTAATTCATCACCCATGCCAACAGCGTGGCCAGCGCCAGCAGCACCACGCTCCACGACAGCATGTCGCCGGTCGGCAGCCACTGGTAGGCCACGGCGACCTGGGCGGTATTGAGGAAGGCGGCCATGGTCAGCCAGCCGGCGTGCAGCGCCAGCGGATAGGCGGCAAAGGCGCGCTGCCCGGCACTGGCGGTGGCGGGCGCCGCGCGCACGGCGGCCACCAGCAGGCACAACAGCGCCAGCCAGATGATGGCCAGCGCCGGCAGGAACGCCTGGTTGGAGAACACCGGCATCCACGCCGCCGTCAGCGCAAAGCCGGCGGCGGCCCAGCCACGCACGCCGGCGTTGTCATCGGGCCGGCGCTGGCGCAGCTGCCACAGCCCGAACGCCACGTCCCACAGGAAGATCAGGCCCCAGATCGAAAATGCGTAGCCAGCCGCGACCAGCAGCGTGGGATAGCGGTCGGAGATCGCACCGTTGGTCGGTCCAAACTGGCCGGTCTGGGACAACCACGCCACCAACGGCATGGCCAAGGCGGCCAACAACACGATCCAGCGCATGCACCCACTCCCGCTCAAAGAGCACCGACCATACGCGCATTGCGGTTAAGAAGGTGCCATCAACCCAACCCGGGATGCTCGTGCCCGTGCTGCAACCCTTTCAACGCGCCGGTGCCACCCACGAAATGGCGCACGATCGGTGCATGCTCGTTGCGGTGCAGCGCCCTGACCTTCTGCTGCAGGGTGCGGTCTTCGGCCGTGACCCGCTCATGCTGGCGCAGGTGCTCGATCCAGGACGGGGTCACGAAATATTCCAGGTGGATGCCCGGCGTTGCCACGTCCTCGGCCACGCCCCAGATCACCGCCCCATCGCGGCGGCGGGTGCGGCCGAGCTCACCCAGCAGCGCATGGAACGCGGCGCGATCGGCATCATCGATGTGGTATTCCACCGTCACCAGCACCGGGCCACGGTCGTGGGTGACCGGCACGGCCAGCTCCGGCGCAGGCCAATGACCGGCAGGACGCAGGTCCAGCTCCTCACTGCCGGCAATGCGCACCCGCCACACCAGCAACCCGCCGATCACCGCACCCACCGCCGCGATGGTCAGCGCCAGCGGAATCGAGGTGCGCTGGGCGATGCTGCCCCAGCTCAGCCCGCCAGCGGCCATGCCCAGCGAGAACACCATGATGTACAGCGACAGCGCGCGCGCCCGCACCCACGCAGGTACGGCCGTCTGCGCGGCAATCTGCAGCGAGGACAGCACGGTGATCCAGGCGAAACCGTTGACCAGCATCGCCAGCGGCAACAGCGCCATGTGCCGCAGCCAGGCCAGGCCGAACAGGCTCAGCGCGCAGGCCAGCGTGGCCAGCAGCACCAGCAGGTCGCGGTCCAGCCGCGCGCGCAGGCTGGGCAGCACCAGTGCGCCACTGACCGCACCAATGCCGATGCAGCCCAGCAGCAGGCCATAGGTGCCCGCCCCGCCGTGCAGTTCGCTGCGCACCACCAGCGGCAGCAGCGCGGTCACCGCACTGGCGAAGAAGAAGAAGCCCGCCGATTTGATCAGCACCGCCTGCAGGCGCCCGGCCCGCAACGCATAGCGCAGGCCCGCGCGCAACCCGGCGCCGAAACCTTCCGGCGGCAGGTTCGACGCCTGCGTTTCAGGCTTCCAGGTGAACAGCACCCACAGCATCGCCGCAAAGCTCAACGCGTTCAGGCCGAACGCCCACCCCGCGCCCAGCTGCGCCACGATCAGGCCGCCGATGGCCGGGCCAAGCGAGCGCGCGATGTTGATGCCGATTGAATTCAACGCCACTGCCGAGGCCAGCATCGGCCGAGGCACCAGCTCGGACACGATGGCGGCCTGCGCCGGCATCGCCATCGCCGCGCCGCAGCCCATGGCAAAGGTAAGCCCGACCAGCAACGGCGGGGTCAGCAGGTTCAGTGCGGTCAGCGTGGCCAGGGTAGCGGCCACCAGCAGCATCCAGCCTTGGGTGAACAGCAGGTAGCGGCGGCGGTCGACGATGTCGGCCAACGTGCCGGCGGCCAGCGCCAGCAGCACCACCGGCACCGTGGTGGCCGACTGCACCAGCGCCACCATCAACGGCGAACCGGTGCGCTCGGCCATCACCCACGCGGCGGCCACATCGTTGACCCAGGTGCCGACGTTGCTGCCCAGGATCGCCAGCCACATCGCGCGGAACAGCTTGATCTTCAGTGGCGACCACGCGCCAGGGGCCGCGCTTTCGTGTGTGTTTACCATTGCCATGCTCCTACTACCGATGCAAACAGGGTGTCGCGGCCACCGGCCGCACGCAGGCCAGGACCGGCCTCGAACCAGGCCAGCTGGCCTTTCCAGGTCCAGTGCCGGCTGGCCTCCCAGCTGGTTTCCCACTTGTACTGCTGGCCGATCCGCCGTGGCGTGCCGGCCGTGCCGGGGACGGCGGCCAGCGGTGCCGGCGTGGTGTACACCGCATCGCTGCGGCGGTGCTTCCAGGCCAGCTGCCAGCCGATCTCGGTGGTCAGGCCCGGGCGCGGGGTCAATGCCAGGGTCGGCTGCAGGTCCATCAGGTTGGCCGGCGCCAGCAGGCTGGCTTCG
>DGIP01000083.1 GCA_002386405.1 Stenotrophomonas maltophilia | reverse complement strand
CATCCACCCGCGGCATCGGTACCGCATCGACCGCCGCCCACACCTTCAGTGCGTCCACGGTGGCAGCGACGTCATGCACGCGCAGGATCGTCGCGCCGCGCTGGGCGGCGACCAGGTGCGCGGCGACCGAGCCGGCCACGCGATCGCGCGGCGCCTCGCGGCCAGTCAATTCGCCGATGCTGCGCTTGCGCGACAGCCCGGCCAGCATCGGCACGCCCAGTTCCAGGAAGCGCGCCGAGCGCGCCAGCAGGATCATGTTGTGTTCGGTGGTCTTGCCGAAGCCGAAGCCCAGGTCGATCACCAGGTTCTTCTTCGAGATGCCGGCCATTTCGGCCGAGAACATCCGATCGACCAGGAACCGGTGCACCTCGGCCACGACATCGTCGTAGTGCGGGGTGTCCTGCATGCTGCCGGGTTCGCCCTGCATGTGCATCAGCACCACCGGCACGCCCAGCTCGGCGGCGGCGGCCAATGCCCCGTCCTGCCGCAGCGCATGGATGTCGTTGATCATGCCGGCACCGGCGGCCACCGCCGCGCGCATCACCTCCGGCTTGAAGGTGTCGATGCTGATCGGCACCTGGGTCTGGCGCACAAGCTGTTCGATCACCGGGACCACCCGGCGCAGCTCCTCGTCGAGCGCTACCGGCGCGGCACCGGGCCGGGTCGATTCACCACCGATGTCGAGCAGGTCGGCGCCTTCGGCCACCAGTTGCAGGCCATGGGCGACCGCCGCTTCGGTACTGTCGTGCGCGCCACCATCCGAGAACGAATCCGGGGTGACGTTGACGATGCCCATGACGCGCGGGCGGTCCAGCCGCAGCACGCGGCCGCCGCAGTCCAGCTGGGGAGAAGTATCGAACATGGGCCTTCCACGAAATACGCCAGCGCCTAGTTTACGCCGGCGTACCCCGATAACCCGCGGCCCGCAGTGCCTGGCGGGCTAGAAATCGCCCAGCTTGGCCTCGTCGGTCGGGTTGGCCAGCCACTCGGCGAGGTCGTTGCCGATGGCGGTGACCACGCGCTGGAGCACGTCGCAGGAGCCCTTGAACAGGCCGCCGGGACCACCGCGCGAAATCCGCCGCGCCGTCACCGCCGCCACCTTCTGCCCGTCGTCCATCAACACGCCGCGCACGGTGGCGGACTTGTAGTGGTTGTAGCCGGTGCGGGCGCTCTGCGCCTCCACGATCTCCAGCTTCAGCACCCGGCCTTCGGTGGCCAGCTGCTCGTCGAAGGCGATGGTGTTGCCGAAGTCCGGCGCGCTGTTGCCCAGCGCGGTCCCAAGCTGCGCGCCCATCCGGCATTCGGCCTTGATGTTGTCGGCGATGTAGGACGTTTCGGAGAACGGCACCGGGTCCTGCACGTGGACGGTGGCCGCGAACGCGGGCGTGGCACAGCACAGCAGCGCGGCAGCAGCCGCGCGCATCGAATGACGCATGTATTCCCCCTGGAATGATGTTCACGGCCGCGCGGTGCGACCGTGCCTGCGCATCGTGCCGGGCGCGGCGCGCGGCCGCAAGGGCTCAGCGCCGGCGGCGCTTGCGGTCCACGTACAGGGTCTTGGCCACGCTCAGGCCAATGCCGAGCACGATGCCGACGATGCCGCCAAGCAGGTAGTTCCCGCTGAGCACGCCGACCGCGGCGCCGACCACCGTGGCGATCACGATTTCGGTGGTGTGGGATATCTGCGGCGGCGGGGTGGACATGGCAACTCCGGAACGGCGGTCAGGCGGGAAGGAAACGAAGAAGGCCGGGTTGCCCCGGCCTTCGTCTGTCATCGGTTCAACTCAGAGCTGTTCGGCGGGCCCGGCAATCGGCGGCACCGGACGGGCGTCGCCGCCCTTGTCGTTGTTGTTGCTGCCACCGTCCTTGTTGGACTTGCCCCAGCCCATCGGGGGCGGCGGATCGCGGCCTTCCATGATGGCGTCGATCTGCGGCGCATCGATGGTCTCGTACTGCAGCAGCAGCTGGGACATGGTGTGCAGCTTGTCGAGGTTGGCGGTGACCAGCTCGGTGGTACGGGCGTAGGCCTTGTCCAGGATGCTGCGCACCACTTCATCGATGCGGCGCGCGGTATCGTCGGACACGCTCTTGTGCTGCGTCACCGAACGGCCCAGGAACACTTCGTCGTCCTCTTCGCCATAGGCGATCGGGCCGAGCTCGTCGGACAGGCCCCACTTGGTGACCATGTTGCGGGCCATCTTGGTGGCGCGTTCGATGTCGTTGGAGGCGCCGGTGGTGACCTTGTCGGCACCGAAGATCAGCTCCTCAGCCACGCGGCCGCCGTACAGCGAGCACAGCTGCGATTCGATCGCCACGCGGTTCATCGAGTACTTGTCGCCTTCCGGCAGGTACATGGTCACGCCCAGCGCGCGACCACGCGGGATGATGGTGACCTTGTAGACCGGATCGTGCTCGGGCACCAGGCGGCCGACGATGGCGTGGCCGGCTTCGTGGTAGGCGGTGAGCGTCTTCTCTTCTTCGCTCATGGCCATCGAACGGCGCTCGGCACCCATCAGGATCTTGTCGCGCGCACGATCGAAGTGCTCCATGCGCACTTCCTTCTCGTTGCTGCGGGCCGCAAACAATGCCGCCTCGTTGCACAGGTTGGCCAGGTCGGCACCGGAGAAGCCCGGGGTGCCGCGCGCGATCACCATCGGCTCGACGTCGTCGGCCAGCGGCAGCTTGCGCATGTGCACCTTGAGGATCTGCTCACGGCCCTTGACGTCAGCCAGCCCGACCACGACCTGGCGGTCGAAGCGGCCCGGGCGCAGCAGCGCCGGGTCCAGCACGTCGGGACGGTTGGTGGCGGCGATGACGATCACGCCCTCGCCCCCCTCGAAGCCGTCCATTTCCACCAGCAGCTGGTTCAGGGTCTGCTCGCGCTCGTCATGACCGCCGCCCAGGCCAGCACCGCGATGGCGGCCGACGGCGTCGATTTCGTCGATGAAGATGATGCACGGGGCCTGCTTCTTGGCCTGTTCGAACATGTCGCGCACGCGGCTGGCGCCGACGCCGACGAACATTTCCACGAAGTCCGAACCGGAGATCGAGAAGAACGGGACCTTGGCTTCGCCGGCGATGGCACGGGCCAGCAGGGTCTTGCCGGTACCGGGCGGGCCGACCATCAGCACGCCGCGCGGGATCTTGCCGCCCAGCTTGGTGAACTTGGTCGGATCGCGCAGGAAGTCGACCAGTTCGCCGACTTCTTCCTTGGCTTCGTCGCAGCCGGCGACGTCGGCGAAGGTGACCTTGATCTGGTCTTCGCCCTGCAGCTTGGCGCGCGACTTGCCGAAGGACATCGCGCCCTTGGCACCGCCGCCACCGCCCTGCATCTGGCGCATGATGAACAACCAGAAGCCGATGATCAGGATCACCGGGAGGAAGTTCATCAGGATCGCGCCCAGCGAGATGCCGCTGGACGGCTCCTCCTGGACGATTTCCACGTTCTTGGCACGCAGGATGTTGATCAGGTCGCGATCCATCGGCGCGGTGATGGTGGCCGACTGGCCGCTGCGCGTGGTGTACGAGATCTGGTTGGTGCCGCTGCGCATGTCGCCGCTGAAGGTCACCTTCTGGACGTTGCCGCCATCCACCTGGTCCAGGAACTGCGAATACGTGGCGCCCTGGGCACCGGCGCCGCTGCTCTTTGGCGAGAAGCTCTGGAACACCACCATGAGCACCACGGCGACGACCACCCATAGCAGGAGGTTCTTGGTCAAGTCGTTCATCCTCATTGGCTCCGGTGTTCCTCTAATGCCTGACGCAATTGGTATGGTTGAGCTTACTTGATCTGGGTGCGTTTGCCCTGCCCCAAGGCATACACCTCGGGCGAGCGCTTCCGGGACGCTTCAGGCTTGCGGATCACGACCTTGTCGTACCGGCGGCGCATCTCGCGCACGTAGTCGTCAAAGCCCACGCCCTGGAACAGCTTGATCAGGAACGCGCCACCCGGCTTGAGATGGTTGTCGGCAAAATCCAGCGCCAACTCGGCAAGGTGCATCATCCGCGGCTGGTCTACCGCGTCCATACCACTTTTATTGGGGGCCATATCCGAGAGCACAAGGTCTACCGGCTGATCCCCGAGCATGGCTTCAAACTGCGATAGGACGGCCTGCTCCCTGAAGTCCCCGTGAAGGAACTCCACGCCGGCCAGCGGCGGCATCTCCAGGATGTCCAGGGCCAGCACCCGGCCGGTGTCGCCGATCTGGCGCCGGACCTGCTGCGACCAGCCGCCCGGGGCGGCGCCCAGGTCGACTACCACCATGTGCGGCTTCAGCAGCCGGTCGCGCGCGAGCAGCTCCTCCAGCTTGTAGGCCGCGCGCGAGCGCATGCCCTCGGCCTGGGCCTTCTTCACGAAGGGGTCGGCGAAGTGTTCTTTCAACCAGCGTTGGCTGCTCTTGCTGCGGGAAACCATTGGAGATAGGGCCGGACGGGGTGGTCATGATACCCTGATCGCCCCAGTTAACCGCTTGTTCCTGAATGTCTATTGTCCTGACCTCGTCCCAGACCCGCTTCCTCCGCGGCCAAGCCCATGATCTGAAAGCCCTGCTGCAGATCGGCGGCAAGGGGGTCACGCCGGCCTTCCTGGCTGAACTGGACGAAGTCCTGGAGCGCCATGAACTGATCAAGGTGAAGGTGGGCGCGGAAGACCGCGATGCCCGCGACGCCATGATCGCCGAGCTGGTCCAGGCCTCCGACAGTGCGCTGGTGCAGCGCATCGGCCACGTGGCCGTGCTTTACCGCCCCAGCAAGGAACAGCGCCAGATCGTGCTTCCGCGCGGCTGATCGCGATGCAGCTGAACCACGAAATCCCCGATTACGCCTATGCGTTCCGCGCCGTCGGCACGGGTTCGGTGGTGCTGGAAGACCGCGAGCAGGTCCGTACCCGCGAGCTGGGCCAGAGCTTCATCGTGACCCCGCACACGCTGGTGGAGGCCTGGCCGGCACCGGCCACTGCCAGGGAACTGACCCCGGAAGACCTGGCACCGATCCTGGCGCTGGCGCCGGAGCTGGTGATCCTGGGCACCGGGGCGACGCAGCTGTTCCCGTCCGCCGCCGTGATGGGGGCCTGCCTGACCCGCAACATCGGCATCGAAGTGATGACCAATGCGGCGGCGGCCCGGACCTTCAACCTGCTGGCCAGCGAGAGCCGCAAGGTGGCCGCGGCGATCCTGCTGCCGGGCTGAAATTCGTTGTTTTCGTTCAGGAAAGGCTGCCGTTGGCAGCCTTTTTTGTGTCGATCGTCCGGAAGCTGCAGCCACGCAGGGCGTGGCTCTACCGGCAGATGACGTAGAGCCACGCCCTGCGTGGCTGCGCGATCATTTAGGCGGCAGGTACAGCAGCGGGTCTACCGGCTTGCCGTTGTAGCGGATCTCGAAGTGCAGCATGTCGCGGGTGGTGCCGGTACGGCCCATCTCGGCGATCTGCTCGCCGGCCTTGACGCTCTGGCCTTCATTGACCAGCCGCTTGCGGTTGTGGCCATAGGCCGACAGCCACTGGTCGCTGTGCTTGACGATGATCAGCTCGCCGAAACCGACCAGGCCGGCGCCGGAATAGACCACCACGCCCGGCGCGGTGGCGCGCACCGGCTGGCCGCTGCTGCCGGCGATATCCACGCCCTGCTTGGTGACATCGGCACCGACGAAGCGACCGACGACGGCACCATCGGCCGGCCAGCGCCAGCTGATGTTGCTCTTGATCGCGGTGGTCGGCGACGGGGTCGGCGCAGGCGCCGGCGTGGGCGCGGTGCCGCCCGGTCGCGGCGCGGTCACCACGGTG
>DGIP01000062.1 GCA_002386405.1 Stenotrophomonas maltophilia | reverse complement strand
GCTCGATGCCCCGGATGAAGCCGGCGCGGAACGCGGTCTTGCCGCGGCTCAACTCATCGGCGGTGGGGCCGTCCTTGACCAGGCGGCGCACTTCCTCGTCGATGATCGCTTCCACCTTGGCCGGGTCCACGCCCTGCTTCACGGTCGCCATGATCACGAAGTTGGAACCCAGCTGCGAGGTGTAGGCACCGGCACTGATGTTGTCCACCAGCTGGTCCTTGTGCAGCAGGCGCTGGTCCAGGCGCGAGGACTTGGCCCCGCCCAGTACCTGCGCGAACAGCTGCAGCTGGTCGATGTCGGTGGTGCCGGTCTGGGCGACGTTCCAGACGCGGTAGATGCGTGCCTGCGGCACCTTGTCGGTCATGGTTTCGCGGGTGGATTTCTCGCGCTTGGCCACGTTGACCGCCGGCTGGGCCATGCTCGGGCCGGCCGGGATGTCGCCGAAGTAACGGGCGACCTTTTCCTTGGCGGTGGCCACGTCGATGTCGCCGGCCAGCACCAGCACTGCGTTGTTGGGGCCGTACCAGGTGCGGAACCAGTTCTTGACGTCGTCCAGCGAGGCCGCGTTGAGGTCGTTCATCGACCCGATCACGCCGTGGTGGTACGGGTGGCCTTCCGGGTACATGGAGCGGGTGAGCTTGTCCCACACCTGCCCATAGGGCTGGTTCTCGCCCTGGCGCTTTTCGTTCTGCACCACGCCGCGCTGTTCGTCGAGCGCGGCCTGGTCGATCGCGCCGAGCAGGTGGCCCATGCGGTCCGATTCCATCCACAGGGCCATGTCCAGCGCGGTGGTGGGCACGTTCTCGAAGTAGTTGGTGCGGTCGGTGTTGGTGGTGCCGTTCTGGCCGGTCACGCCGACCTGCTTGAACGGTTCGAAGTATTCGCCGGCGTGGTTTTCGCTGCCCTGGAACATCAGGTGCTCAAACAGGTGCGCAAAGCCGGTGCGGCCGGCCGGTTCGTCCTTGCTGCCCACGTGGTACCAGATGTTCACCGCCACGATCGGCGCCTTGCGGTCGGTGTGCACCACCACGCGCAGGCCGTTGGGCAGGGTGAATTCTTCAAACGGAATGTCGACCTTGGCGACCTGGGCCGGCCTTGCCATCACCGGGGCCGGGGCGAAGCTGCCCAGGGCGGCGGAAAGCGCTACAGCCAGCAGCGCGGCACGCGGTCGAAGTTGGGAGGTCATTCCGTTTCCTTGGTCATGAAAGTGAAGGGGGATGCTAGCCCGGGACTACGGGTAAAGGCATCGGCCAACAGTCACTCCCTTTGTCAGGGAACTTTCCGGGCGCGTCGCTGACCGCCGCGGCGCCTTCTGCCGCCACCTGAACCCCTGTCCGGACAGTCGCGCAGCCCGGGATCGGACAGGTGTCCGGACAGCGGACACTCTTAGGACCACATAAAACCCTTTCAAATCAATAACTAAAAGTTGGCACGGGCCCTGCTTATATCCACGTGCGGAAAGGACGCGATCAAACCAAAGCTGACTGATCGCTGAACACAACACGGAATCTGAAAATTTCTCTTGCACTCCCAGATTCGGTGTACTACATTACTACCACACCACTGCTCACCAACACTAAACAGGCCCCGTCATGAACACCAAGACCATCGCATTTGCCATCGCCCTCGCTGCCGGCTCCGCGTTTGTTTCGAACGTGCATGCCGCTTCCGCCATCACCACCCTGCCGACCGTGCAGGTCCGCCCCTCCGCCGACCAGCTGGCCCAGGCCGAAGTGGAACGCACCAGCAGCATCCCGACCCTGGCGCTGGTGGAAGTCCGCCCGACCGCCGGCCAGATCGCCGAATACCGTGCCGAACTGGCCAACAGCCAGCGCGTCACCACCCTGGCCGCCGTTGAGGTCCGCCCGACCGCCGAACAGCGCGAAGCCCTGGCTGCCGAGCAGAACGACCGCAGCACCGATTACATGGGTGCCCTGGCCACGGCCGCCGGCACGATCGCCCGCGACGTGATCATCAACCTGCCGACCCTGCAGGTGCGCCCGTCGCCGAACGATCTGCAGGCCTTCGCGGTTGAAACCGCTTCGGTGCTGGTCCGTCCGTAACCCGGGTATCGACCAGCGGTCGATACCTGCCACAGGGTCGCGGCGTAACATGTACGCATGACCGCCACCCCTACGTTCCATGTTGTGTTGTTCCAGCCGGAGATTCCCCCGAATACCGGCAATGTGATCCGGCTCTGCGCCAACACCGGCGCGCGACTGCACCTGATCGAGCCGCTCGGTTTCGACCTGAGCGACAAGCAGCTCAAGCGCGCCGGCCTGGATTACCACGAATACGCTCGACTGCAGGTGCATCCGGACCTGGATACCGCCCTGCAGGCCATAGCCCCAAAGCGCCTGTTCGCCCTGAGTACCCGCGGCAGCGTGCGTTATGACACCCAGCAGTTCGAAGACGGCGATGCGTTCCTGTTCGGCCCGGAAACCCGGGGCCTGCCGCAGGACGTGCTGGATGCGTTGCCGCACGGCCGCCGCCTGCGCCTGCCGATGCAGCCGGATAATCGCAGCCTGAACCTCTCAAACACGGTCGCCGTCGTGATGTACGAAGCGTGGCGGCAATCCGGTTTCGCGGGCGGCGCTTAAAACGCGTTGATGCCGGTCAGTTCCCGGCCGATCACCAGCTGGTGCACGGTCTCGGTGCCCTCGTAGGTGATCACCGATTCCAGGTTCAGCGCATGCCGGATCGCCACGTGTTCGGTGGTGATGCCGGCGCCGCCGAGCAGGTCGCGGCACTCACGCGCGATATCAATCGCCATGCGGCAGTTGTTCCACTTGGCCAGGCTGACCTGCTGCGGCTGCAGCTGGCCGGCATCCTTCAACCGCCCCAGCTGCAGTGACAGCAGCTGCGCGGTGGTGATGCGCCGGGCCATGTCGGCCAGCTTGATCTGCGCGCTCTGGGTGGCCGCCACCGGGCGCCCGAACAGCACGCGTTCCTTGGTGTAGTTCAGCGCCTCGTCCAGGCAGGCCACCGCTGCGCCGATCGGGCCCCAGCTGATGCCGTAGCGGGCCTGGTTGAGGCAGCCCAGCGGGCCCTTCAAGCCCTGCACGTTGGGCAGCCGGTTGCGTTCGGGCACGCGCACGTTGTCGAAGAACAGCGCGCCGGTGAGCGAGGCGCGCAGGCTCATCTTGTGCTTGATTTCCTGGGTGGTGAACCCGGCCATGCCCTTTTCCAGCACGAAGCCCTGGATGCCGTCTTCGGTGTGTGCCCAGACGATGGCGATATCGGCCACCGGGCCGCTGGTGATCCACATCTTGCTGCCGTTGATCACCCAGTCGCCGCCGTCGCGCACCGCGCGGGTCTTCATCGCGGCCGGGTCCGAACCGCCGTGGGCTTCGGTCAGGCCGAAGCAGCCGATCACCCGCCCGGCCGCCATGTCCGGCAGCCAGCGCAGGCGCTGCTCTTCGCTGCCGTAGGCGAAGATCGGGTACATGCACAGCGAGCTCTGCACCGACACGAAACTGCGCAGGCCCGAATCGCCCCGCTCCAGTTCCTGGCAGATCAGTCCGTAGCTGACCGCGTTCAGCCCGCCACCGCCGTACTGTTCGGGCAGGCTGGAGCCGAGCAGGCCGAGCGAGGCGATTTCCGGGATCAGTTCATCGGGGAAGCGGCCCTGGTCGAAGGCGTCGCCGATGATCGGCAGCACGCGCTCGTCGGTGAAGCGCGCCACCGTGGCCTGCACCGCGCGTTCCTCTTCGGTGAGCAGCGAGCGGACATCGAACAGATCGTACGGATTGAGGGCCATGGGCGGCGACGTCGCGGGGCAGTAGCAGGACCCCCATTGTGATGCCTGGCCCGGACGGCGGCCAAGGCGGGACGCAGCACGCCGCCGCCAAGCCACGCAGGGCGTGGCTCTACCTGCATTGGTGCGACGCAGCATGCGGTAGCCAACGTCGGCGATCTAGGCGGAAACGGCGTCTGCCGGTACCCTGATGCATTGATCCAGCAGTTGCGCAGTGACCCGTCGCGCGCGATTCCCAGGCAACCGCCGCCGGCTCCGGCCGGGACGGCACTACCCACGAGTTACGCACCCCCATGAGCGAAGAGACCACCGCCCTGCCCCCGCGTGAAGCCATGGAATTCGACGTGGTGATCGTCGGCGCCGGCCCTGCCGGCCTGGCCACCGCGATCCGCCTGCGCCAGCGCGCCATCGAGGCCGGCCGCGAACTGTCGGTGTGCGTGCTGGAAAAGGGCTCCGAGCCCGGCGCGCACATCCTGTCCGGCGCGATCATGGATACCCGCGCGCTGACCGAACTGTTCCCGGACTGGGCCGAACGCGGCGCGCCGCTGAAACAGAAGGTCACCCGCGACGAATTCCTGTTCCTCAGCCCGGACGGCGCGCGCAGCACGCCGCATGCGCTGCTGCCGGAATGCTTCCACAACGAAGGCAACTACATCATCAGCCTGGGCGAGGTCACCCGCTGGCTGGCGCAGCAGGCCGAAGCGCTGGAAGTGGCGATCTTCCCCGGCTTTGCCGCCGCCGAAGTGCTGTACGACGAGAACGGCGCGGTGATGGGCGTGGCCACCGGCGACATGGGCATCCGCAAGGATGGCTCGCACGGCCCCAACTTCGAACGCGGGATGGAGCTGCATGCCAAGTACACGATCTTCGCCGAAGGCTCGCGCGGCCACCTGGGCCGCCAGCTGATCGCGCGCTACCAGCTCGATGCCGGCAAGGACCCGCAGGCGTACGGGATCGGCATCAAGGAGCTGTGGCAGATCGACCCGGCCAAGCATGAGCCGGGCCTGGTGGTGCACACCGCCGGCTGGCCGCTGGACAGCAATACCTACGGCGGTTCCTTCCTGTACCACGCCGATGGCGGCAAGGTCGCAGTGGGCTTCGTGGTCGGGCTGGATTACCGCAACCCGTGGATGAGCCCGTTCGAGGAGTTCCAGCGCTTCAAGACCCACCCGTCGATCCGCAAGCACCTGGAAGGCGGCAAGCGCATCGCCTATGGCGCGCGTGCGATCACCGCCGGTGGCCTGCTGTCGCTGCCCAAGACCGTGTTCCCTGGGGGTGCGCTGGTCGGCTGCGAGGCCGGCTACCTCAACGCCAGCCGGATCAAGGGCAGCCACGCGGCGATCAAGACCGGCATGCTGGCCGCCGATGCCGCCTTCGATGCGCTGGCAGCGGACCGCCAGCGCGATGAGCTCAGCGCCTACCCGGCCGCGTTCGACAGTAGCTGGCTGCACGATGAGCTGAAGCAGTCCAAGAACTTCAAGCAGTGGTTCAAGAAGGGCCGCAGCGTGGCCACGCTGATGACCGGTATCGAACAGTGGCTGCTGCCGAAGCTGGGTATCCGCAACCCGCCGTGGACGCTGCGCCACAGCAAGGCCGACCACGAGTGCCTGGAACCGGCATCGCAGCACACTCGGATCGTGTACCCCAAGCCGGACAACGTGCTCACCTTCGACCGGCTCAGCTCGGTGTTCCTGAGCAGCACCAACCACGAAGAAGACCAGCCTTCGCACCTGACCCTGAAGGACGCGAGCGTGCCGGTGCGGGTCAACCTGGCCGAATACGCCGGGCCGGAAGCGCGCTACTGCCCCGCCGGGGTGTACGAGTTCGTCGGCAGCGAAGGCCACGAACAGCTGCAGATCAACGCGCAGAACTGCGTGCACTGCAAGACCTGCGACATCAAGGACCCCACCCAGAACATCGTGTGGGTCACCCCGCAGGGTGGCGGCGGGCCGAACTACCCGGCGATGTAAGCGGGACGAAGCGCAGCCACGCAGGGCGTGGCTCTACGATTCATCCAGACTGATCAGGTACTGCTGCAACGCGTCTTCGAACGCGCGGATGTCGTCGGCGCTGGCCGCCAGACCCTGTTCCGGGATCCGCTGCATCAGCGCGCGCGCCTGGGTGGCCAGTGCTTCGGCGCCCAGCGTGCCCAGCCCACCCACGATGCGATGCAGCACCTCCACCGCGGTGTTGCTGTCGCCCATGTCGCGCGCTTCCCAGCCGCGCTGCAGGTCGTCGGCGGTGGCCTGGCGCATGCTGTCGATCAGCACCGTGGCCACGTGTTCGGAACCGAAGCGGCGCACGATCGCCGCCCGCGTGGGCGCGGCCGCAGGCACGGTTTCCACCGGCGGCGTGGCTTCGCGCGCGGCGTCATCCGCATCGTCCGAGGGCAGCCACCGGCGCAGCGCCTGGCGCAGCGTGGCCAGCGCCACCGGCTTGGCCAGCAGGTCATCCATGCCGGCCTCGCGGCAGCGCTGTACGTCTTCGGCCAGCGCGCTGGCGGTGAGCGCCAGCACCGGCATGCGCTGGCCGCTGCCACGTTCGCGCTCGCGGATGTGCCGGGTCAGGGTGTAGCCGTCCATCACCGGCATGCGGCAATCGGTGATGACCAGGTCAAAGTGCGTGGAGGCCAGCAACGCCAGCGCGGCTTCGCCATCCACCGCCAGCTCATGCTGCAGGCCCAGCTGCTGCAGCCGCCAGCGCATCAATGCCTGGTTGGTGGGATGGTCTTCCACCACCAGCACCCGGCGCCGCGCCTGGCCCGGCGGCAGCGGGTCGACATCACCGCCGGGGCGCTGCTCGTCGCGCACGGTTTCTTCGCCAGGCACCAGCGGCAGGCTCAGCAGCACATCCACGCGCGTGCCTTCGCCCGGCACGCTGTGCATCTCCAGCCGCCCGCGCATCAACCCCACCAGGCGCTGGCAGATGCTCAGCCCCAACCCGGTGCCGCCGTAGTGGCGGGTGATCGCCACGTCGGCCTGGGCAAACGGTTTGAACAGCCGCTCGCGCTGCTCGGGGGAAATGCCGATGCCGGTGTCGGTCACCGTCAGCCGCAGCGCCTGCGCCATCTCATCGTCGCGCTCCACGCTCAACGCGATGGTCACCGAGCCCTCGTTGGTGAACTTGATGGCGTTGCTGAGCAGGTTGAACACAATCTGGCGCAGCCGCATGCCATCGACCAGGTGCTGATGGGCGACCGCCGGGTCGACCTCCAGGCTGAGCGACAGGTTCTTGTTGGACGCCTGTGGCGACAGCAGCTGCTGCACGTTGTCGAGCAGGCTGCGCAGCATCACCGGCTGCGGCTCCAGCGGCAGCGCCCCGGCTTCGATGCGGGAGTAGTCGAGGATGTCATCCAGGATCTGCCGCAGCATCTGCGCCGAATCCTCGATCACCGCGATGATGCGCCGCTGCTCGCCATCCAGGTCGGTGTGCGACAGCGCTTCGACCATGCCCAGCACGCCACTCATCGGCGTGCGGATTTCGTGGCTCATGGTGGCCAGGAAGTTGGATTTGGCTGCGGTGGCGCGTTCGGCGTCGGACTTGGCGGCGGCCAGGGCATCGGCCTGCGCGCGCGCTTCGGTCACGTCCACCCAGTAACCGCTCCACAGCACCACGCCGTGTTCGGCGGCATACGGCAATGCGCGGGTGCGCACCCAGCGCACCACGCCGTGCGGGCTGGTGCGGAATTCCATGTCCAGCGCGGAGAAATCGCGCGCGGCGTCGTTCAGCGCGCGGCTGACCGCCTCGCGGTCGCGCGGGTCGATCTGCTCGACCAGGCGCGTTTCATCGGCGATGACTTCGGCGGTGCTGACCCCGAACATCGATTGCAGGTCGCCGGTGATGTACGGGAACGTGACCCGGCCATCGCTGTCACGGCGGGCCTGGTAGACGATCGCCGGCAGGTTGTCGGTCACTTCCACCAGCCGCTGTTCCAACCGGCGCCGCATGCCCACCTCGCGGCGCAGCCGCCAGTAGCCCCAACCGTGCACGATGATGCCGGTGAGCAGTACCAGCGACAGCGGCACCGCCCAGCGCGCAACCGAACGCCAGTCCAGCCCGGTGCGGTATTCGGCCAGCAGCCAGTCGCCCCGGATGGCGGCGTGCTCGCGCGGGGTGAGGTTGGCCAGCACCCGGTCGAAGGTGGTGGCCAACGGCGCGTACTGGCGTTTGACCGCCAGCGACAGCTGGTCGCTGAAGCCCGCCGGCGCGGCCACGTGCAGCTTGGCCGGATACACCTCGCGCACCACGCGGTCGACCATGGCCAGGTTTCCTACGTAGGCATCGGCGTCGCCGTTGGCCAGTCGCGACAGCGCCTGCTCCACGCTGCGCGCCGGCACGATGCGCGCCTTGGGAGCGTACTGGAGGATGTAGCCGCGCAGTCGCTCGGGGTCGGAGAGCAGGATGCTGCGCCCGTCCAGGTCGCCCAGGCCCAGCACCGAACGGCTGTTGTTCGGGGTGACGATCACGTTGGGCACGCTGATGAAGGGCTGGCTGAAGACCCAGTCATCGCCCAGGTAGTGGGCGTCGTTGGGCATGCCCATCACCACATCGACATCGCCGCGGCGCATCTGCTCGCGGACTTCGAACCAGTCGTGCGCCGGCACGCGGTTCAACTGCGCGCCGACCATGCGCAGCTGGCGCAGGTAGTCACCGGCCACGCCGCTGGGTTCGCCGGCCGCATCGATGAACGACAGGGGCGACCCGTTCGGCGCATAGCCCATGCGCAACGGGGTGGCCAGGATGCGGCGTTCGGCCTCGCCCAGGATCAGCCGCGACTGCGCCGACCACTGCAGCGGCGGCAGCCAGCGCTTGTACAGCGCCTCGCGCTGCGCGGCGGTCACGGTGGACAGCGCGCTGTCGAGCGCTTCGGCCAGCGGCTGGCGGGCATTGGGAACGCCGAAGTGGAGGCGTTCGGGCGGCAGGTCGCTGGGCCGCAGCAGGGCGATACCGTCAATGCCCTGTTGGCGGATGAGGGTGCTGGCGACGTGCGCATTGCCGATGTACACATCGGCCTTGCCCTGGGCCACCATCGCCAGCGCCGCACGGGTGTTGGGTGCGGTGACCTGGCGCGCCGCCGGGAAACGTGCCCGCACCTGGTTGCTGGTGAGGAATTCCTGCTCGGTGACCACGCGCAGACCGGCCAGGTCCGGGTCGCTCGAGGTGCGGGTATCGCCTACCCGGCCCACCAGGGCCAGCGGTGCATCGGCGTAGGAGCCGGTGTAGACCATGCAGCGGGTGCGGTCCGGGGTGAGGGTGATGTTCATCACCACGTCGACCTCGCCCCGGCATGCCGCATCCAGCACGTCTGCCCAATCGCGATACACCCGCACCTTCACACGCACGCCGAGCTGCCGGGTCAATAACATCAGGTAGTCATGGCCGAGTCCATCGGGGCGGCCGTTCTGCATGAATTCGAATGGTGGCCAGCCGCTGTCGTACAGCCCCAGTAAGATGGTAGGGTTCCGGTCGATCCATTCAGCCTGGCGCGGTGAGAGCGACGGTGCAGGCGCCGGAGCCGCGATGGCGGTGGCGCCCAGCGCGATCACCAGGCCCAGCACGACCAGCCAGCGGACAACCGAGGTACGCATGCTGTCAGTTCTCCCAGGAGTGATCCGCCCACCGCGACGTGCCCCGAGGGGCCGCTGCCTTACCGGCCATACTATTCCATGAGCTTGCGCATAATCATCGCCGACGACCACCCGGTGGTCCGCATCGGCACCCGATCCGTGATCGAAACCAGCGGCGTGGGCCATGTGGTGGCCGAAGCCAGCAGCGTGGACGAGCTTCTGGCCGCATTGAAGGCCAACCCGTGCGATGTCCTGGTGACCGATTACTCCATGCCCGGCGGCGCGCAGCCTGACGGTTTTGCCATGATCGGGCAGGTCCGCCGTCACTATCCGGACCTGCCGGTACTCATGCTGAGCGTCTCCAACAACCTGGCGATCCTGCGCATGGTGGTGGGGACCGGGGTACTGGGACTGGTCGACAAGACCTCGTCGATGGAGGAACTGCCGGTGGCGATCCAGACCGTGCACCGTGGCCAGCCGTACGTGAGCCGCACGCTGAAGAACCTCATCGACCGCATCGGCACGCAGAGCCTGGGCGATGAACGCACACGCGCGTTGTCGCCGCGCGAAGTGGAAGTGCTGCGGCTGCTCGCCAGTGGCCTGATCGTCAAGGAAATCGCCGCGAAGCTGCACAAGAGCGTGAGCACCATCAGCCGGCAGAAGGGCGATGCCATGCTCAAGCTCGGCCTGAAGAATGATGCACAGTTGTTCGACTGGCTGCGCGACAGCCCGCTTTGAACCTGCCCCACAGGCCATCGGCCTGCCGCTGAAGAAATACGTTTCCATGATGAACACCGATCACCGCGTGCAGGGCCTGGACAACGACGCCGTCGTTGCAGACTGGCCGGCGATCAGCGGCACCGAACTGGCGTGGTTGCGCGGCCACTACCCTGCACTGGACGGGGAGTGCCGCGTGCTGTGGCACAGCCCGCGCCCCTTCTCCGCTGCAGCCCTGGTGGCGTGCGGTTCGCGGCGCTGCTTCGTCAAACGCCACCACGTGAGTGTGCGCACGGCCGAGGTGCTGACCGAAGAGCATCGCTTCATCGCGCAACTGGCCGCGGCCGGCCTGCCGGTCGTGCAGGTGCTGCACGCGCACGACGGCGCCACCGCGATCGCGCACGGCGACTGGACCTGGGAACTGCACGCCGAAGGCGATGGCCACGATCTGTACCGCGACAGCCCGTCATGGACACCGTTGGACGATGTCGCCCAGGCGCGCACGGCCGGCGCGATGCTGGCCCGCCTGCACGCTGCGGCTGCCAGCTACCACGCGCCCCAGCGCAGCACCCACCTGCTGGTGGCGCGCGACGACCTGATCCGCGCGCACGATCCGGTGGCGCTGCTGAAGCGCGAGCTTCCCGACCGCCCCGCGCTGGCCGGCTACCTGTCGCGACAACACTGGGAACACGACCTGCAGCGCGCGGTGCTGCCCTGGCACGCGGCCGTGGTCGAGCGGCTGGCCGCCGAGCCGGTGCTGTGGGGGCACAACGACTGGCATGTCTCGAACCTGCTCTGGCACGGCCACGGCCCCACGGCGACGATCGGCACCGTCTTCGATTTCGGGCTGGCTTCGCCGACCAGCGCCCTGTTCGACCTGGCCACCGCGATCGAGCGCAATGCCATCGCCTGGCTGGATGCCGGCGGCGAGGGCCCGGTGGCGCATGCCGATATCGCGCTGGCGCTGCTGGCCGGCTACCGCCAGGTACGCCCGCTGGCGGCCGCCCAGGTACACCTGCTGGCCGACCTGCTGCCGGTGGTGCACCTGGACTTCGCCCTCTCGGAAGTGGAGTACTTCCAAGGGGTTACCGGCTCCCCGGCGAACGCCGACGTGGCCTACCACACGTTCCTGCTGGGCCATGCCGACTGGTTCGCCAGCCGCCCCGGCCGGACCCTGCTGGACGCGCTGCACGCCGCTGCCTGAGCCGCCGGGGTCGCCACGGCGGCCGATTGGTGTGAAAATGGCCACTGAAGCGGGGGTGCCTGGCGTTGCCAGGCTGAGAGAGTCCCTTGGAACCTGATCCGGTTTGCACCGGCGTAGGGAGCTTGAGCAGCGAGCGCACCCCCCATTGCGGGCCGGTGCGCCTGCGCGCCGTCGCTTCGTCTCCTCTGGCTGATGACGAATCGAATGAACCGCTGCTACCGCCTCACGCTGTTGACCGCCGCCCTCTGCGCCGCCCTGCCGCTGTACGCCAGTGACGCCGACACCGCCGCAGGCGAGCGTTCGCCCACCGACCTGGCCGGCATCCGCGTGCAGGCGCGCAAGCCCGCCGCGCCGCTGGCACCGTCGAGCAGCTTCGGCAGCGCCGACTGGAAGAACACCCCGGCCTCGGTCAACGTGCTCGACAGCGCCTTCCTGGACCGCCTGCAGGTGCGCACCCTGTCCGAGCTGGCCCGGCACGACGCCTCGCTGGGCGACAGCTACGCACCGGTGGGCTACTACCAGAACATCGCCATCCGCGGCTTCGCGCTGGACCCGGCCACCGGTTACCGCTTCAACGGGCTGTCCATCGCCGGCGAACAGCGGCTGGCGCTGGAGAACGTGCAGCAGGTGGAAATCCTCAAGGGTGAGGCCGGCCTGGCCGCTGGCGTGATGGCGCCGGGCGGGATCATCAACTACGTCGGCAAGCGTCCCGCGGATGTGCGCAACGTCACCCTGGCCACCGATTCGGAAGGCTCGCGCTATGCGGCGGTGGACCTGGGCGGCTGGCTGACCCCGCGCTTCGGGCTGCGCTTCAACGCCGCCTGGGATGACACGTCGTCCTACATCGAGCATGCCGACGGTCGCCGCAATTTCTATTCGCTGGCCGCCGACTGGCTGATCGGCGAACACGGCAAGCTGGAAGTGGATGCCAACTACCAGACCAGCGCGCAGCGCTCGGCGTCCGGTTACCAGCTGCTGGGAGGCAGCGAACTGCCGCGCGGCGTGGACCGCAGCCGCATGCTGGGCTACCAGCCATGGCAGCAGCCGGTGGGGATCGACAGCACCAACCTCACCGCGCTGCACACCTACGACTTCAGCCCTGCCTGGCAGTCGCGGGTGTCGGTGGGCCACAGCCGCTCGGTGATCCAGGACAACGTCGCCTTTGCGTACGGCTGCTACTACGCTGCTGGCTGCGCCGATGGCAGCGTGCCGGGCAACTACTTCGCGCCCAACGGCGACTACGACATCTACGATTACCGCAGCCCCGACGACGTGCGCCGCAATGACGAGGCACGCGGCGAACTGCGCGGCCGCTTCACCACCGGCGCGGTGGAACACGAACTGTCGGTGGGGCTGAGCGCGTTCCACCGCACCGTGGACAAGCGCCAGAACGTCAACGAGAACGTGGGCACGGCCAACATCGGCGACGCGCAGGTGCCGGTGTTCGATCCCTCGCCGCTGCAGCCGGGCCCTTCCGCGCGGCGCCTGGACAGCTGGCAGCGCGCGGTGTTCGCGCTGGACCGCATGCACGTCGGCGATGACTGGCAGTGGCTGGCCGGCGGCCGCTACGTGCGCCTGGATGAGCGCGCGTACGACAAGCGCGGTACCCCGGAACGGCACAGCCGCCTGTCGCAGTTCCTGCCGCAGACCGCGCTGGTGTGGCAGGCCACGGAGCAGCTGAACGTGTACGCCAGTTACGTGGAAGGCCTGTCGCTGGGCCAGGAAGCGCCGTTCTGGACCTCCAACGGCAGCACCTTCCTGCCGGCCATGCAGTCGCGCCAGCGCGAGCTGGGCGTCAAGTACGCCGCCACCGACGGCCTGATGCTGGGCGCGGCAGTGTTCCGCACCACCCAGCCGTTCCAGTACGCCAAGCCCGATGCCAGCGATGCCGGCTTCACCTTCGTGCAGGAAGGCACCCAGGCCCACACCGGGCTGGAGCTGACCGCCAATGGCCAGGTCACCGAACGGCTGGGGCTGACCGCCAGCGCCAGCGTGCTGCAGGCACGCGCGCGCGATGCCGGCACCGCGTTCTACGACGGCCAGCAGCTGGTCAACGTGCCCAAGGTGCGTGCGGCCGTGCACGTGGACTATGCCCTGCCGTTCGTGTCCGGCCTGGCGGTGAGCGGTGGCTGGCGCTATGCCTCGTCCAATGCGGCGACGGTGGATGGCAGCGTCAAGGCGCCCTCGTATTCTGTGTTCGATGCCGGCCTGCGCTTCCAGCACGCGCTGCGCGAGCACCCGGTGACCTGGACGCTGTCGGTGGACAACGTGTTCGACCGCTTCTACTGGCGTGATACCGGCAGCAGCTACGGCGACTACTACCTGTTCGCCGGTGCACCGCGCCAGGCGCGGCTGTCGGTCACCTTCGGGCTGTGAGCGCGCTCATGCTCGAATGGAGCGCCGTCGCCGCCAGCCTGCTGGGCGTGTGGCTGATGGCCCAGCGCCGCGTGCTGGCGTGGCCGGTTGGGCTGCTGGCGGTGGGCCTGTATGCGGTAGTGTTCATCGAAGCGCGGCTGTATTCGGACACCCTGCTGCAGGTCGCCTTCGGTGGTTTCCTGCTGTACGGCTGGCTGAGCTGGCACCGGCATGCCGAGCAGGATGGCGCGATCGTGATCGTGCCGCTGCCACGCCGGCAGCTGCTGCGCGACCTGGCCGTGGGCATCGTGTTCGGCATCGCGCTGGGTGCGGCCATGCATACCTGGACCGATGCCGCGCTGCCGTGGCTGGATGCCATGCTGGCCGCGCTGAGCCTGGTGGCGCAGTGGTGGCAGGCACGCCGGCACGTGGCCACCTGGTGGCTGTGGATCGTGGTGGACGTGGTGTACGTGGGCATGTACCTGGCCAAATCGCTGGATATCACCGCCGGGCTGTACCTGGTGTTCGTCGGCCTCGCCGTGGTGGGCCTGCGCGCCTGGTCGGCGGCGGGCCATGCCGGGGCGGCACTGAAACCGCGCTAGGCTTGCGCGGATGAACCAGACCCCCGAACTGCTGCGCCGGCTGCTGCGGGCCAAGGACCACATGGACCGCGCCCCGCACGAGGCGTGGCCGGTGGCGCGGCTGGCGCAGGTCAGCGCGGTATCGGAGGCCTACTTCGCGCGGCAGTTCCGCCAGGCGTTCGGGCTGCCGCCGCACCGCTACCTGCTCACGCGGCGCATTGAACGCGCGGTGGCGCTGTGCCGCGACACCGACCTGCCGATCACCGAGATCGCGCTGCAGACCGGCTGGAACAGCCTGGGCACCTTCGGGCGGATCTTCCGCGACATCACCGGGCAGAGCCCGGGCGAGCTGCGCGCCAGCCTTGCAGCGGGCACCGCCGCGCAGGCCCCGGAATGCATCGCGCGCGCCGCCAGCCGGCCCGATCTCAAGACCTCAGTTTCGGAGAAGCGGCTGGGCGGCGGGACCGGTAAAAAGGACCCACCAACAACGGAGGTCCCATGAACCAAGGTATTGAAACGGTCGGCCTGTATGTGCGCGACCAGGAAGAAGCACTCGCGTTTTACGTCGGCAAGCTGGGCTTCGTGGTGCACACCGATGCCGGCAATGGCGATTACCGCTGGCTCACCGTGCAGCACCCGGCCCAGCCCGGCTTCCAGCTGGGCCTGTTCCGGCCCGGCCCGCCGGTGCACGACGCGGCCACCGCCCAGGCGCTCAATGCGCTGGTGGCCAAGGGCGCGATGCCGCCGCTGGTGCTGACCGTGGCCGACTGCCAGGCAACCTATGAACGGCTGAGCGCGGCCGGCGTGGAATTCATGCAGGAACCGGTGGCGCGCTACGGCACGGTGGATGCCGGCTTCCGCGATCCGTCCGGCAACGGCTGGAAGCTGATCGAACGCGCCGCCACCGTCGGCGCGTAAGACGTCAGTCGAGCAGGAAGCGCATCGCCCCGGTGCCCAGCGCCGGGTCGGTGCTGCCCGGCCGGCCATCTTCGATGCGCCCGGCCAGGCGCTGCATCACGCCGGGCTGCTGGATCTCCAGGTCGTACCAGCCGGCGGTGGGAGCGGCGTTCCAGCGGATCTCCAGGGCCTGCCCCGGCGCCAGCTGCAGCTCGCGTTCCGGCATGCGGCCCGCGTAGACGGCGGCGCGTACGCTGACCGCCTGCGCGGTGGCCGCGGTGTTGTGCAGCTGAAGCGTCAGCTGCCCGCCCTCCCCGCGCAGGGACGCCTGCACCGGTGCAGCGGCGGCGGCCTCGCCACGGAACTGCCGGTGGAAGCCGTTCGGGCCCAGCAACCACAGGTCGTAGCCTTCCCCTGCGTGTATCGGCCAGTGATCCTGCAGCGGCGCACCGGGCGCTACGGTGTAGCGGCGCGGAATCGCCTCCAGCCGTAGCCGGTCGTAGACATGCAGTACCGCGGCGGCGCCTTCGCACCCCAGGGTCAGCTGCACCCTGGTGTTGTCCGCATCCACTGCGATCTCCGCCTGCGGGCGGTAGGGCAACGCGCGCGCCGGGCGCACCCCCGGTTCCTGCTTCGCCGCTTCAAGGTCTGTCGGCAGCGCCGGCACCGTGCGCCCGGGCAGGGCCGCTGCGCGCGCGGCGACGGCAGCGGTTGCCGGCAGCGACGCAACGAAGGGCCGCGTATCGGATGCGGTGAAATCGAAGGCACCGGTCAGGTCGCCGCACACCGCGCGGCGCCACGGCGACAGTTCGGGTGCGGCCACGCCGAAGCGGCGCTCGATCAGGCGGATCACCGAGGTGTGGTCGTACACCTGCGAATCGACCCAGCCGCCGCGGCTCCACGGCGAAATCACGTACAGCGGCACGCGTGGGCCCAGCCCATAGGGGCGGCCACGCAGGTCGAGCGGGTCGGCCTTTTCGTTGCCCGGCGACGGCTGCTGGTGGTATTCGCCTTCGGTGGACACGGCGGAAGCACCTGCCCAACCCCCTGCGGCGGCGGGATCACGCGACGGCGGCGCAGGCGGCGGCATGTGGTCGAAGAAGCCATCGTTCTCGTCGAACATCAGCAGCAGCGCGGTGCGGCTCCAGACCTCCGGGTCCGCCGTCAGCGCATCCAGCACGCGCGCGGTATAGGCCGCGCCCTGGGCGGGGCTGGACGGTCCGGGATGTTCGCTGCCGGCGGCATCGGCAATGATGAAACTCACCTGCGGCAGCTGCCCTTTCAGCACGTCCTCGCGCAGCTGCGCCAGGCCACGGGTGCTGACCCCGCGCTCGCGCAGCGCCGCGTCATGCCCCGGCGCGCCGCGCCACGCCTGGCGGAACGGCTCGAAGCCGGCCAGCGGGTTGTCGGTGAAGTTGTCGGCCATGTCCTGGTAGATCCGCCAGTCGATACCCGAACGTTGCAGGCGCTCGACGTAGGTGGTCCAGGTGTAGGAATCGGGGTTACCGCCCAG
The DNA here is from genome assembly GCA_002386405.1 of Stenotrophomonas maltophilia. Taxonomy (GTDB): domain Bacteria; phylum Pseudomonadota; class Gammaproteobacteria; order Xanthomonadales; family Xanthomonadaceae; genus Stenotrophomonas; species Stenotrophomonas maltophilia_AD. Next base: position 3,973 of record DGIP01000062.1, on the reverse strand, counting down.
TTCCGGGAAGTTGTCGTGCGAGTTGGCCACGGCCGGGCCGCCGCCGCGTGCGTGCGGATCGTTGTGGCCGGTCCACAGGAACAGCCGGTTCGGATTGGTGCCGGCCTGCATCGCGCAGTGGTAGGCATCGCACACGGTGAAGGCTTCGGCCAGCGCGAACTGGAACGGCATGTCATCGCGGCGGTAGTAGCCCATCGCGTGGTCCTGCTTGGCCGCCGGCCAGTGCGCCATGCGCCCGTGGTCCCACGCACGCTGCGCATCGGGCCAGGTGTGCGGGGTGCCTTCCACGCGCATGTAGCCGAAGTGCGCGGCGGTATCCAGCGGGAACGGGGCGATGCCGTGGGTGCCGGCTGCGTTCGGCTGCAACCAGATGTTGCGGCGTGGCTGCCCGGCGGCCAGCGGCGCGGCCGGCACCACGAAGCGGTCGCCGAAGCCGCGCACGCCGGGCAGCGTGCCGAAATAGTGGTCGAAGGAGCGGTTCTCCTGCATGAACACCACGATGTGCTGCACATCCTCGAGGCTGCGGCTGCGCGCATGCGGCGCGATCGCCGCCGCACGCGTGATGCTGGGCATCAGCGCGCCGATGCCTGCGGCCAGCCCCGCCTGCAGCAGCCGTCGCCGGCTGCTGTCGGGCAAGGGCGGGCGCGCCGGGCTCATAGGTCGACCCGGACCGAGAAGCCCACGGTGCGCGGCGCGCCGATGAAGGCCGAGTCGCTGCCGTCCACGCCGGCCAGGTAACGGCGGTCGGTGAGGTTGCTGACCACGAGGTTGGCGCCCACGCCCTTCAGCTTCGGCGACAGGCTCTGGAGGTCGAAGCCGATGTTGGCGTTGAACACCGTGGCCGAGGGCAGGCGGTTGTCGTTGGCCGCATCCAGGTAGCGCTCACCCAGGTAACGCCCGGACAGGCCGAAGTTCCAGCTGTCGCCCTGCCAGTCGGCCGAGACCACCAGCACGTGCTTGGGCTGGCCGATCACCTGCGCACCGTCGACGATGCCCAGTTCGGTGTCGCGCGCCACGTTGCCGCTGCCCAGGTACTTGGAGCGGTTGTAGGTGTAGGCACCGTTGATGCGCCAGCCGTTGTCCCAGCCATAGCCGAGCGCGGCTTCCAGGCCGGTGCTTTCCACGCCACCAAAGTTTTCGTAGACGCCATCGGTCTCGTCCAGGTAATCGATGCCGTCGGCCAGCCGCGCGGGCAGGTAGACGATGCGGTTGTCGAACTTGATGTTGTACAGGGTCAGCGAGCCGGTCAAGGGCCAACGGCTCACACGCAGGCCGAGCTCGATGTTGTCGGCGGTTTCCGGTTCCACCCGCGAGAAGCGCTGCGCGTCGGTTTCACCGAGCACGCCGGAAGGAATGGCAGCGAAGTTCTGCGAGAAGCCGCCGAACAGTTCCAGCCCTTCCACCGGCAGGGTCCAGGTGCCGCCGGCGGAGATCAGCGGGTCGGACTTCGAATCCGAGCGCACGTTCTCGGCGCTGCCGATCACGCGGTTGCGCTTCTGGTCGACGAAGAACTGCTTGACGCCCACGCGTGCGCTGAACGGCCCGAAGCGCGCCACGTCCTCCACGTAGTACATCTGCTCGTCGGTCTTGTAGCGGTCTTCGAACTGCACCCAGTACGGCTGGTGGTCGAAGCTGATGTCGGTGCCGACGTTGAGCAGGCGGTGCCAGTCGCGGCGCACGCTGCGGTCGAACTGCTCCAGCCACACACCGGCACGCACGGTGTTGTCGACCGTGCCCAGGGTCTGCTTCCATTCCACGTCGGCGGTGAAGCCGGCGCGGTCGTTGTCGTAGTGCGAATGGCGGTAGGACTGCACGCCCTGCACGCCCGGTGCGTAGCAGTTGGGGTCGTACTCGGCGCTGAAACCGGCGCGCGGCACGCAGCCGGCGCGCATCTGCGCGGCGCTGCCATCGGGATTGACGAAGTAGAACTGGCCCAGCGCGCTGCCGCCATACACGGTGCTGCCGCCGAGGTATTCCGATTCCGGCGCGCCTGCGCCGTCATTGCGCGCCTGCACCAGGTAGGGCGGCAGCCAGTCGCCGCGGCCTTCCATCTTGTGCGCGTAGCCGGTGAGCGACAGCTTGAAGCCGTTGCCGCTGTCGAACGCGCCGCGCAGGTAGCCAAAGGTGTTCTCGCGCAGCGCCCGCGAGCCGGACCGGAAGTTCTGGTCCAGGTACGGAATGCCGGTGAGCGTGCCGGTGAGGCCGTCGCGGTCCGGGTTGGTGGCAAAGGCTTCCGGGGTGACGCTGGTGTACTCGGGTTCGTCGGCATCGTTGTACGAGGCGTAGCCGCTCAGCGTCCAGCGGTCGAGCTCGGTGATGAACTTGGCGGCCAGGTGATCGTTGCTGACGTGGCCGCTGCCGTCGATCCAGTCGTTGACGCGGGCCGACGAGGCGCTGATCCACGCGCGGGTGTTGCCACCGAGCACGCCGGTGTCATAGCGCACGTAGTACTTGCGCGCGTCATTGTCGCCGCCACCGGCGACCATGCGCAGGCGCGCGTCCTGCAGCGGGTCGCTGGTGAGGAAGTTCAGCGTGCCGCCCAGCGCTTCGTTGGAGCGCGAGGAGATATCCGCCGTGCCCTGGCTGACTTCGATGGTCTCCAGGTCCAGCGTGTCGATGTAGCGGTTGGCCAGTGAACCGCCGCCGTAACCGGAGCCGCCGTTGGGCAGGCCATCGATGGTGGTGCCGATCTGCTGCGTGTCGCGGTTGGTCACGAAGCCGCGCATGCTGATCTGGGTACCCCAGACCGAGGAGCCGGTGGCGTCCGCTTCGCTCACTACCACGCCGGGCAGTTCATTGAGCGCGTTGTTGACGCTGCCCAGGATCTGCTGGCGCTGCAGGGTTTCCTGGCTGACAGTGGTCTTGGCGAAGCTGGTGGCCTGGCCGATGACCTGTACCTGGTCCAGCGTGCGCGCGTCATCGGCGGGTGCCGGTTCGGCGGCGATGGCCTGTACGGAAGCAGAAAGCAACAGGGCGAGCAGCGAGACGCGGGGATAACGGCCAGCAGTGGGCATCGGTCATGGGCGCGGCAGTGGGGTCGGCCGGCAGTATTGGCAGCTGGGGTTACGTGCCCATGACATGCGCGCGACGGACGTACCGTCGCGCGCACGTGTCATTCCCTCAATGCGCGCCGTGCGTGGAGCGGTGGCGGAACTTCCGCGACATCCATTCGCCGAGGTCATCCATCACGGTGAATGCCGCCGGGATCACGATAAGGCTGAGCAGCGTGGAGGTGATCAGGCCGCCGATCACGGCAATGGCCATCGGTGCGCGGAAGCTGGAATCACCGGCGAAGCCCAGCGCGATCGGCATCATGCCGGCGCCCATTGCCAAGGTGGTCATGATGATCGGCTGTGCACGCTTGCGGCAGGCGTCGATCAAGGCATCGTGCTGGCTCATGCCCTGCTCGTCTTCGGCCATCACCGCGTAATCCACCAGCAGGATGGAGTTCTTGGTGGCGATGCCGATCAGCATCAGCAATCCGATCAACGCCGGCAGCGACAGCATGTTCTGGGTGATCAGCAGCGCACCGAAGGCACCGCCGGCACACAGCGGCACCGCCGCCAGGATGGTGACCGGCATCAACGCGTGGTTGAACAGCAGCAACAGCACCATGTAGATGCAGATCAGGCCGGCGGCCATCGCCAGCATGAAGCCGATGAACAGCTCCACGAACACTTCGGCGTCGCCGGTGTTGAGGAAGGTCACGCCCGGGGGCAGCTGCTTGACGCTGGGCAACGCCTGCACTTCGGTCATCACATCGCCCAGCGGGCGGCCGTTGAGTTCGGCGGTGAGGGTCACGTTGCGTTGGCGCTGGTAGCGCGAGATCTGCGACGGGCCACTGCCCTGGCGGATCTCGGCCACGGCAGCCAACGGCACCGGGCCGTCGCGGCCGGGCACGCGCAGCTGCCCGATCAGCGCCGGGTTGGCCAGCGTGGCTTCGGCGAAGCCGACGCGGATCGGCACCTGGCGA
>DGIP01000061.1 GCA_002386405.1 Stenotrophomonas maltophilia | reverse complement strand
CGCTGCTGCGCGCGCCAAGCGGCGGCGTAGGGATGCGGGCGATGCGCGCCACTGACCGCGACCAGCTTGGCCAGCCGCTGCGGGTGGCGCACCGCGAACTGCTGGCCCACCAGCGCACCGTAGGAGTAACCCACGAAGCACTGCAGCTGGGCGATGCCGAGGTGATCGAGCAGCAGCGCCAGCGCATCGGCCTGGTCGGCGGTGTCGATCGGCAGGTCCAGGGCGCCATCAGCGCCGATGAAATCAAAGGCCAGGATGCGGCGCGAGGCCGGATCCAGCGTGCGCCCAGCGGCCACCAGCCCTTCGGCCCAGCCCTTCTCCGGGAACTCGGCATTGGCGGCCACGTGCCGGTGTGCGGAAATGCCACCGGCCAGCACCACCACCGGTGCCTCGTCACGGCCCACCAGTTCGTAGCGCAGACGCACCGGGCGTGCCCCGCCATGGCGCATCGACAGGATCGCGGCGATCTCGCCGCGCACGGCGCGGCGCCCGGCATCAACCGGAACGCTCAAGGGGGCGAAGGAGTCGGAAGCAACGGCGGCGGTGGCGAAACTCATGGCGATATCCCGAAGAGGAAAACGGCCATCGAGCTTTCGCGGAGCTCGCGTTCGAAGCGCACGTAGGGTGCACGGTTCGAACCATCTTTCGGAAGACACCACGGTCCCCGCAGGATTTGGCACCTACGCAGGTCGCTTTCGCGCCTGCGGGCTGCCCCGGCTTCAAAGGGCCTGTCCCTCTGCCGGTCTCGATGGTGGAGCCACGATGCCAGCACATTCCGGCCATGTCAATCCTTTCATCTGGATGAAGCGATATAGTTTTTTCTCATCAGGCCAAAGCGCCCCTCTTTCCTGAACGAACGCGGTTGCGTAGAGTCCGCGCACCCTCACTGGAAGTCTGCTGATGCGCCGGATCCTGCTGCTGTCCCTGCTGGCGTGCCCGTTCATGACGCTGGCCGCACCGCCGAACGGTGGAGCGGACTGGCGCACCGGCTGGGGCCTGGTGCGCCCCGCCGACGAAGCGCCGCAGGGAGCCCGGGCCGGCACACTGGCCTCGGTCAAGCTCGAAGGAGGTGCCGCGTACTGGCAGGCGCGGGTCGACAACCACCTCACCGGCCCGGTGCAGATCGCCCTGCGCCAGGACCTCGGCGCCGCGCTGCTGCCGGGACTGCCCCTGCAGACCGTGCTGCCCGGGTCGGCCAGCGTGGTGGTGGCGCGGCTGCAACTGCCGCCGGATACCGAACGCCTGAACCTGCTGCTGGACGCCGTCCCGGGCGACCCGGCTGCGCGACCGCAGGACGTGGCCTACCAGCTCCCGTTCGATGCCCGCCGGTTCCAGGTCAGCCAGGCGCCGCAGGGCCGTTTCAGCCACAACGACCCTGAAAACCGCGACGCCGTGGACTTCGCCCTGGCCGAAGGCACCCCGGTGCTGGCCGCCCGGGCCGGCAAGGTGATGCAGGTGCAGGGCAACTTCAGCGGCAACGGACAGGATCCAGCCCGCGACCGCGACCGCGCCAACTTCCTCCGGGTCCTGCATGAAGACGGCAGCATGGCCGTGTACGCCCACCTGCGCGAAAACGGGGTCCTGGTGCGCAGCGGGCAGCGGGTCGAAGCCGGCCAACGCATCGGCGTGTCGGGCAACACCGGCTACAGCACGGCCCCGCACCTGCATTTCGTGGTGCAGGTCAATGCCGGCATGCAGCTGCGCTCGATTCCGGTTCGCATCGTGGCCCCCCAGGGCGAGCTGCACTTCGCGCGTGAACAGGCCGACGGCGGCGACGCGGCCAGCCACTGACCCGCCGGGCGGGACGGCCCGGTATACTGGCGGGCTTATCTCCATGAGAAGCGCCCCGGGCGGGCGCGTCACGCCATGTCCGAAGTCGCTACCGAAGCTGCACGCCGCCGCACCTTCGCCATCATTTCCCACCCTGACGCCGGCAAGACCACGCTGACCGAAAAGCTGCTGCTGTTCGGCGGTGCGATCCAGATGGCCGGTTCGGTCAAGGGCCGCAAGGCGGCGCGCCATGCCACCTCGGACTGGATGGCACTGGAAAAGGAGCGCGGCATCTCGGTCACCTCGTCGGTGATGCAGTTCCCGTACGAAGGCAAGATCGTCAACCTGCTCGACACCCCCGGCCACGCCGACTTCGGCGAGGACACCTACCGCGTGCTCACCGCGGTGGACTCGGCGCTGATGGTGATCGACGTGGCCAAGGGCGTGGAAGAGCGCACGATCAAGCTGATGGAGGTGTGCCGCCTGCGCGACACCCCGATCATGACCTTCATCAACAAGCTCGACCGCGAAGGCAAGGAACCGATCGACCTGCTGGACGAGGTGGAGAGCGTGCTGGGCATCCAGTGCGCGCCGGTCACCTGGCCGATCGGCATGGGGCAGCGCCTGAAGGGCGTGGTCCACCTGATCAGCGGCGAAGTGCACCTGTACGAACAGGGCCGCAACTTCACCCGGCAGGATTCAACCATTTTCCCGTCGATCGATTCGCCGGGCCTGGCCGAAAAGATCGGCGAGGGCATGCTGGCCGAACTGCGCGATGAACTGGAACTGGTGCAGGGCGCCAGCCACGCGTTCGATCTTGAGGCCTACCTGGCCGGCAAGCAGACGCCGGTGTTCTTCGGTTCGGGCGTGAACAACTTCGGCGTGCAGCCGCTGCTGGACTTCTTCGTTGAACATGCGCCGTCCCCGCAGGCCCGCGCCACCACCGGGCGGGTAATCGCGCCGCAGGAAAACAAGCTGACCGGCTTCGTCTTCAAGATCCAGGCCAACATGGACCCGCAGCACCGCGACCGCGTGGCGTTCATGCGGGTGTGTTCGGGCCGCTTCGTGGCGGGCATGAAGACCTTCCACGTTCGCACGGGCAAGGAAATGAAGCTGGCCAACGCGCTGACCTTCATGGCCAGCGACCGTGAAATCGCCGCTGAAGCCTGGCCGGGCGATGTGATCGGCATCCACAACCACGGCACCATTTCCATCGGCGACACGTTCACCGAAGGCGAAGCGGTCAGCTTCACCGGCATTCCGAACTTCGCGCCGGAACTGTTCCGCCGCGCGCGCCTGCGCGATCCCCTCAAGCTCAAGCAGCTGCAGAAGGGCCTGGCGCAGCTGTCCGAGGAAGGTGCCACGCAGTTCTTCCGCCCGCTGATGAGCAACGACCTGATCCTGGGCGCGGTGGGTGTGCTGCAGTTTGACGTGGCCGCTTACCGCCTGAAGGACGAGTACGGCGTGGAAGCCACCTTCGAGCCGGTCAGCGTGACCACGGCGCGCTGGGTGACCTGCAAAGACGCGAAGAAGCTGGAAGAGTTCCGCGAGAAAAATGCGGGCAACCTCAGCATCGACGCGGCCGGCCAGCTGGTCTACCTGGCACCGACCCGGGTCAACCTGCAGCTGGCGCAGGAACGCGCGCCGGATGTGCGCTTCGCGGCCACCCGCGAGGCAGCGCACAGCGTGTCGGTCGCCTGACTTGGCGAAACCGGCGATGATAGGGGGGAGCGGGCTCCCCCTCCCCGCGCGACGATCATCGCCATGACCTCTGTTGCTTCCGTACGTGAAGAAATCGCCAGCGCCCTGACCCACGGGCTGGGCGCGGTGGCGGCACTGGCCGCCAGCGCGGTGCTGATCACCCTCGCCGCGATCCATGGCGACGCCTGGCAGCTGGCCAGCGCGATCGTGTTCGGCGTGGCCCTGCTGCTGCTCTACACCGCGTCGACCCTCTATCACGCGATCCAGCACCCGATCGCCAAGGGCCGCCTGAAGGTGTTCGACCACTGCGCGATCTACCTGCTGATCGCGGGCACCTATACCCCATTCACCCTGATCGGCCTGCGCGGCCCGTGGGGCTGGGGCATGTTCACCGCGATCTGGGCGCTGGCACTGGCGGGGGTGATCTTCAAACTGTTCTTCACCGGCCGCTTCAAGCTGCTCTCCACGATCATCTACATCGCGATGGGCTGGATGGTGCTGGTGGCGATCAAGCCGATGTGGTCCCACATCGACGGCTGGACGCTCGGCTGGCTGTTCGCCGGCGGCCTGTCCTACACGCTGGGCACCTACTTCTACCACCGCGAGTCCATCCCCTACTCCCACGCGATCTGGCACCTGTTCGTCATCGGCGGCAGCGTTTGTCATTTCGTCGCGGTTACTGCGCAGATTCTTTGAAGCAAGAGCAAGAGCAAGGGCAACAGCTGGTTGCCGGTTGCTCACTGGTTTGGGGCGGTGTGGGTGGGTTGCCGGGACACGCCGCAAGTACGTCCGTGTAGGCTCGTTCGCGCCATCCATGGCGCTCTACGGTCCCGTCAACCCACCCACACCACCCCTTCGACATCTGGTCGGCACGCAAGGAAGATCAAGAGCACAGAGCTCTGCTTTACCCGCCGCTGAGAAATTGCTGAGGGGGCGGGCGGGGGTAGCCCATGCCGGGACCGTAGAGCGCCATGG
>DGIP01000315.1:16081-16328 GCA_002386405.1 Stenotrophomonas maltophilia | reverse complement strand
GGGCGACCCAGTTGCAGGCCACGGCATCGCTTTTGTTGGCGGCGTTGGTCTTCTTGTTGGTCACGTCTTCGCCAAGGCGCTGCTGGACGTTGACCTTTTCGCCGGCGAGGAAGAAGCGGACGCTGCCGTCGATACCGGCGGCCTTGGCTTCCGGGGAATTGATCAGCTCATGCAGCGGCAGCTCGACCCGGGTTTCACGGGCGTTGGCGGTGCTGGCAACGGCGAGCAGGGCGGTGGCGGCAATCAG
>DGIP01000315.1:0-15871 GCA_002386405.1 Stenotrophomonas maltophilia | reverse complement strand
CAGGGCGGTGGCGGCAATCAGGGCAAAACGACGCATTCAAACATCTCCTTGTTGGTAAGGCGGGTGTTGCTCGGGGGAAAGTCAGTCCTGCCAGCGGCGGAAGATCAACGAGGTGTTGATGCCGCCGAAGGCGAAGTTGTTGCTCATCACGTACTCGGGCTGCATCTGCCGGCCTTCGCCGCGGATGAAGTCGAGCGCGCCGCAGCGCGGGTCGACCTCGTGCAGGTTCAGGGTCGGGGCGAACCAGCCTTCGCGCATCATTTCGATGGTCACCCAGGCTTCGAACGCGCCACAGGCGCCGAGCATGTGGCCGACGTAGCTTTTCAGCGAGCTGATCGGCATGCCCGGGCCGAACACCTGGGCGGTGGCCTGGGTTTCAGCGATGTCGCCGTGTTCGGTGGCGGTGCCGTGCGCGTTGACGTAGCCGATCTGCTGCGGTTCCAGCCCGGCGTCTTCCAGCGCCAGGCGCATGGCCTGGGCCATGGTGTCGGCGGTGGGCTGGGTGACGTGCTGGCCGTCGCTGTTGGTGCCGTAGCCGACCACTTCGGCCAGGATGGTGGCGCCGCGCGCCTGCGCGTGTTCGAGCTCTTCCAGGATCAGGGTGCCGGCGCCCTCGCCCAGCACCAGGCCGTCGCGGTGGGCGTCGAACGGGCTGGGCGTGGTCTTGGGTGCGTCGTTGCGCACGCTGGTGGCGAACAGGGTGTCGAACACCGCCGCGGCGGTGGCGTCGAGCTGTTCGGCACCGCCGGTGACCATCACCGTCTGCTTGCCGCTGCGGATGGCTTCGTAGCCCGACCCCACGCCCTGGCTGCCCGAGGTGCAGGCGCTGGAGGTGGTGTAGACCCGGCCGGACAAGCCGAAGAACACGCCGATGTTCACCGGCGAGGTGTGGCTCATCATCTTCAGGTAGGTGGTGGCGCTGATGCCTTCGGTGGTGTGCTCGTGGAGCATGCGGCCGAATTCGGCGGTGGCCTCGTGGCTGCCCGACGACGAACCGTAGGCCACGCCGGCCAGGCCGCTGCGCAGCACCGGGTGGCCGAGCAGGCCGGCCGCTTCCAGCGCCAGTTCGGTGGCGCGCACCGACATCACCGCCACCTTGCCCATGCTGCGGGTGGTCTTGCGGTTGTAGTTGGACGGCAGCTGGTAGTCTTCGGCCGGTGCGGCCAGACGCGTGTTGAGGCCGTCGAAGACCTCCCAGCCGGGGATGTAGCGCACCGCGTTTTCCTGCGCGTGCAGGCGCGCGCGGATGCTCGGCCAGTCATGCCCCAGCGGGCTGATGGCGGCGGCACCGGTCACCACCACGCGACGATCGGGTCGGCTCATCAGACCATGCCTCCGTTGACCGAGATCACCTGGCGGGTGATGTAGCCGGCCGATTCGGACAGCAGGAACGACACCGCGTGCGCGACTTCGTCCGGCTGGCCCATGCGCCCGGCGGGAATGAGTTTCAGGGCGTGTTCGAGCACTTCTTCGTTGACCATCTCGGTCTCGATCAGGCCCGGAGCCACGCAGTTGACGGTGATCGCACGGCTGGCCAGTTCCAGCGCCAGCGCCTTGGTGGCGCCGATGATGCCGGCCTTGGCCGCGCTGTAGTTGGTCTGGCCGCGGTTGCCGACCAGCCCCGACACCGAGGACAGGGTGACGATGCGGCCCGGCTTGCGCCGCCGCACCATCGGCATCACCAGCGGGTGCAGCACGTTGTAGAAGCTGTCCAGGTTGGTGTGCACCACCGCGTCCCAGTCCTCGGCCGGCATGGCCGGGAAGGCGCCGTCACGGGCGATGCCGGCGTTGCAGACGACGCCGTAATAGGCGCCATGCGCCTCGACATCCGCCTCCAGCGCGGTGCGCGCGGCCTCGCGGTCGGACACATCGAACATCAGCACCCGGGCCTGGCGGCCCAGTGCCTGGATGTCGGCGACCACTGCCTGCGCTTCCTCGATCCGGCTGCGGCAATGCACCACCACGTCGAAGCCATCGCGCGCGATCCGCAGCGCCACGGCGCGGCCGATGCCCCGGCTGGCGCCGGTCACCAGCACGGTCAGATTCCCTGTCATGCCTCTCCACTCTCCAGATAAGCCATCGCATCGCGTGGTTCGAACACCGATACGTTGGCGACCGCCAATTCAACATCGCCTGCCAGGATCCGGCAGGCAAACATGCCCAGCCCATTTTCGCCCATCAGCTCGCACTGTGCCTCCACCCGCAGGCAGCTGCCCGGCGTGAAGGCCGGCTGGTGGGCGGTATAGCGGCGGGTGCCGAGCAGGAACCCGATCGACGGCTCGCGCCCTTCGGCACGTGCGCGGCAGCCGGCCCAGGCCGCAATCGCCTGTGCCATGTACTCCACGCCGACCCAGGCAGGCACGCCGTCGGGGCCGGTGAACAGGCCGTGGCCGGGGACATCCACTTCGACCACGATGGACTCGGGCTGCCAGTCGACCACCCGGTCGATCAGCCGCAGGCTGTCGCGATGCGGCAGCACGCTTTCGATATCGGTCGGCAGCTGCATGCTCATCCCCGCGCCAGCGCCAGCACGGCATTGCTGCCGCCGAAGGCAAACGAATGGCTGAGCACGTGCTGCAGCGGCTGCGCCGCGCGCGCACCGGGCGCCACCAGGGCCAGCGCCGGCAGCGCGTCGTCGGCCTGCCCGTCCCACCAGTGGGTGGGCAGGCGCTGGCCCGGGTTGTCGGCCAGGGTCATCCAGCACAGCGCCGCTTCGATCGCGCCCGAGGCGCCCAGGGTGTGGCCGGTGAGCGGCTTGGTCGAACTGGCCGGCACCTGCGTGCCCAGCACGCTGGCCACGGCCAGGCTTTCCATGGCGTCGTTATGGCCGGTGGCGGTGCCGTGCAGGTTCACGTAATCAATCTGGTCGGGGGCCAGCCCGGCGCGGTCCAGCGCCTGCTGCATGGCATCGATGGCGCCGCGCGCCTGCGGGTCCGGCGCGGACATGTGGTGCGCGTCGGAGGATTCACCCCAGCCGGACAGGCGCACCGGGCCCGGCTCGCGGGTCATCAGGAACAGCGCGGCGCCCTCGCCGATGTTGATGCCGTTGCGGTGGCGCGAGAACGGGTTGCAGCGCGCGGCCGACACCGATTCGAGCGCGCAGAAACCGGCCACGGTGAAGCGGCACAGCGAATCGGCGCCACCGGCCACCACCGCGTCGACCACGCCCGAACGCAGCAGGCGCGCGGCGGACATCAGCGCCTTGGCGCTGGAGGAGCAGGCGGTGGAAATGGTCCAGGCCGGGCCTTCGCTGCCGATCCGCTCGCGCACGAAGCGCGCCGAGGTGCCCATTTCCTGCTGTGCATAGTGGAAATCGTCCGGCCAGCGGCCTTCGTCGGCCTGCAGGCGCAGTGCACCTTCGGATTCGCCGATGCCCGAGGTGCTGGTGCCGATGATCACCGCGACGCGTTCGGCGCCGAAGCGCGCGATGGCCGCCTCCACCGCCGGGCGGATCTGCAGCAGTGCGGTTTCCAGCAGCGCGTTGTTGCGCCCGCGCAGCGCCACCGGCAACGCCGACAGGTCAGGCAGCGGCCCGCTCACTTCGCCCAGCGCCAGGGTACGGCCGGCGACCAGGGTGTCGTTGTCGCGCAGGCCACCGGGCTGGTCGGCGAACAGCCCCTCGCGCACCTGCGCGCGCCCGCTGCCCAGTGCGCAGACCACGCCCAGCTCATTCAGATATACCGCGCTACTGCTCACTGTCGTGCCTGTCCCATGTCCAACGATTCAATCACCAGTTCATAGCCTTCGGCCAGGTTGCGCAGGCGCAGGCGGCCGCCGTCGAGCGGTTCCAGTACCAGCCACGCCTTCCCGCCCTGCTCCAGGCGGCGGCCACCGTCGGCCTCGACCAGGGTCCAGCCCGCCGGCAGCTTCGCCCGGATGGCATCGGCCGGCCACAGCGCGAACTGAAGGTCATCCAGCACGCGTTCGCCACGTACCTGCGGCGGCAGCCACGGGGCGCGGGTCTGTTCCAGGGTGTGCCCGTCCCAGACCATGCGCACGCCGGTCTGGCCCATGGCCTGCACCGCCAGCCGCACCTGCTCGCCGTCGGCCTCAAGCAGCGCATCCAGCTCGCGCTCGTGGCTGCCGAAGCGGAACTGCAGGCGCTGCTGCAGCTGCAGGGGTTCTGCCAGCGCCGACGGCGCCAGCTGCAGGGTCGGCAGCTGCACCAGGGGAGCGGGCATGCGGGTGCTGGCGCAGGCGGCCAGCAGCACGCTCAACAACAACGTCAGGATCAGCCGGTGCACAGTTCCTCCAGCACCCGCAGGCGGCGGCCGCTGTCATCGGCCACGTACGGGTTGTTGGTGTCCCACGCGTAGCCGGCCAGGATCGAGGAGATCATGCGGCGCACGTCCGGCTGCGGGTCGGGGTGGTAGATGATCTTCTGGAAGCCACCGGCGTACCAGGCTTCGACGAAGCGGCGGAAGGTCTTCACCCCGGCGCGCAGCGGAATGGCGAACTCGCGCTCCCAGTCCACCTGCTCACCGGCATGCCGGCGCGCCAGGCAGTCGCTGGCCAGCTGCGCGGACTTGAAGGCGATGGTCACGCCGGAGGAGAACACCGGGTCCAGGAACTCGCCGGCATTGCCCAGCAGCGCGTAGCCTTCGCCCCACAGCGAGCTGACGTTGGCCGAGTAGCCGGTGATGGTGCGCACCGGCAGCACCGCCCATTCGGCGTTCTTGAGCAGGCGGGTCAGGTTCGGGTCTTCGCCGACGATGGCCTGCAGCTTCTCCAGGTCGGTGCCTTCGTATTTCTCGAAGAAGCTCGGCTCGGCCACCACGCCGAGCGAACAGCAGCCGTTGGAGAACGGGATGGTCCAGTACCACACGTCCACGTGTTCGGGATGGGTGGTGATCAGGATCTTGTTGCGGTCGAAGCCGGCGTCGGCCGGAATGTGGTCGCGCACGTGGCAGAAGATCGCGCCGCGCACCGGGAAGTTCGACGGCGATTCCAGGTTGAGCAGGCGCGGCAGCAGGCGTGCGAAGCCGCTGGCATCGAGGATGAAACCGGCTTCGATGGTGTACTCGCTGCCATCCGGGCGGCGCACCTGTACGCGCGCCGGGCTGCCCGGCTCCACCGACAGCACTTCATCGCCGAAACGCAGGGTGGTGCCCATGCGCTCGGCACCGCGCGCCAGCACGTCGTCGAAGTTGGCGCGCTGCACCTGGTAGGTGGTGCCCCAGCCCGGCGAGAACTTGTCGCGGAAGTCGAACTCGGTGGTGCGCTCGCCGCGCACGAAGGCCGCGCCGTTCTTGTACTGGAAACCGGCTTCCACCACATCCTGCAGCAGGCCGGCCGCTTCGATGTACTCCATGCTCTGCGGCAGCAGGCTCTCACCGATGGAGAAGCGCGGGAACTGCTGGCGCTCCAGCATCAGCACCTGGCGGCCCTGCTGGCGCAGCATCGCGGCGGCCACGGAACCGGCGGGACCTGCGCCGATCACCAGGATTTCGGTTGTTTCCAGTGCTGCGGTCATCGATGCATCCTTGATCAAGAAGTGTGGGGGAATCCGGCGCGGTCGCTCAGTGCGGTGCGTCGTGCGGTGGCGGGCGGAACAGCGGCGAGATCAACCACACCAGGCCGATGCCGAACAGCAGGGTGAGGCCGAACGCGCGCAGCGCCGGCGTGGCCGACAGGCCCAGCAGGCCGAACGACAGCCAGGTACTGGCCGCGCCCACGCACACCGCCAGCCAGGCGCTGGCATCGCCCCGGTGTTCGATCAGGAAAATGCCGTAATCGATGCCCATGCCGAGCAGCAGCATCAGCGCCAATACATTGAACAGCTGCAGCGGCTGCCCGAACAGGCCGAGCAGGCCCAGGGTGAGCGCACCGGCGGCCAGCGTGGGAGCGAACACGCGCCACGCCTGCGCGCGGTAGCGCCAGTACAGCACCGCGAACACCAGCACGATGCCCACCAGCAACAGCGCGCTCATCAGCTTGCGGTAGTGCTTGAGCAGCGCGGAGAAATCGGCGGTGCGGTCGACCCAGCGCACGCCGTCGATGCCCTTGGCCTGCGCTTCGAGCAGGGCCAGCGCATCGGCGCGGGAGAGGTCATCGACCATGACCACCGAGGCCATGCCCTTGCCCACTTCGCCCAGCCACAGGTGGCGGAACGGCATCGCCGCTGGCGACGCCAGGAACGCCTCGGCCTGCAGGTCCTGCGCCGCGTAGTCCGGGCGCTGCAGGGTTTCGCCAACCGTTTCGCCGACGGCGGCCAGCACCTGCGGCTCGACCCGCGCGGTCAGCGCGGCATCGGCGTGCTGTCGCTGTACCGACGGCAGCCACTCGCTGATCGCACGATAGCCGCCGATCTGCTTGTTGGCCGACAGCACGCGCAGGCGCTCGATCAGCGCTTCCTCGCGTTCCAGCACCTGTTCGGCGTTGTCGCCCTGCACCAGGTAGAACTGCGCCGGGCTGGGCATGCCCAGCATCTGGCTGATGCGGATCTGCTGGTTGATCAGCGACATCGGCGAGGACTGCAGGCTGCGCAGGTTGTCGTCGGCGGTCAGGCGCAGCATGCCCAGGCCCGACAGCAGCACCACCGCGCCCAGGAACAGGCCGACCGGGCGGCGCCCGTGCAGGCGCGGCCAGCGCTCCAGCGTGGCGCCCAGCCAGCGCGCGAAGCGGGTGCTGCGGATTTCGCCGCCATCCAGCCATGGGAACCAGAAGATCACGGTCAGGAACGCACCGGCCAGGCCTACCACCGAGAACAGCGCCATCTGGCGCAGGCCGGGGAACGGCGCCAGGCCCAGCGCGAGGTAGGCCAGCGCGCTGGTCACCAGCGCCAGCCACAGGCCGGGCAGCAGGTGCCGCAGCAGTTTCCAGCGGCGGTCGGCCGGCTCGGCCTGGCGCGAGGCGAACCAGTGGATGCCGTAATCCTCGGCCACGCCGACCAGCGAGGCGCCGAACACCAGGGTCAGCACGTGGACTTTGCCGAACACCAGCACGGTCACCGCCAGCGCCACGCCGCAGCCGATCAGCAGCGAGGCGGCCACCAGCAGGATCGGCCGCAGCGAACGGAACGCCAGCCACACCAGCAGCAGCACCGCTGCGAGCGAGCCCCAGCCGATGGTGTTGATTTCCCAGTTGGCCTGCACCGCAGCGGCTTCGGCGTGCAACGGCACGCCGGCGCGCAGTACTTCCAGGCCGGGTGCGTGCTTGGCGGCGGCCGCAGTGGCAGCGTCGAGCAGCAGGTCGATATGGCGTTCGCCATCGAGCTGGAACGCCGAACCCAGCGTTTCATACTGGATGACCGACCAGTGCTTGCCGTCGGCGTCCAGCAGGCCGTCGTCGCCCATGCGCAGGCCGGAAGCGGCTGCCCGCTCCTGCCACCACTGCGGCCACAGCGACAGCGGGTCCTGCCGCCATTCGGTCAGGCGCGGTGCGCCCATCGGGCCGTACAACGCGGCCAACGCGGATTCGGACAGGCGTTCAGCGGACTCGTCCTGCAGGCGCTGGCGCTGCGGGTCGGTCAGCAGGCGGTCGCGGTACGGCGCGTAGAACGCGCGTGCCTGGTCGAACCAGCCTTCGATGGAGCCGCTCTCCTGCAACAGCGCCTTGCCCTGCGCATCGTCACGCAGGCTCTGGCGGAAGGCCTGTTCTGCCGCCTTGGTGGCCGCGCCGTCGGCGCTGCCGAGCAGCACCACGATCTGCCGGGCGTTGGCATCGGCGATGCGCCGGGTCACATCGGACAGCAGCCGGTCGTGCGCATCCTGCGGCAGCAGCGCCAGGATGTCGGTGTCGATCCGCGATTCCTTCGACCACAGCTGCCACTGCTGCACGCCCAGCCCGACCAGCACCAGCAGCCAGGCCACCGCCAGCCAGCGCCATGCGCGCTGCAGCCGGCCGTTCTCGCGCCAGGCCGAATTCAACGACTCATTCAAACCGGCGGCCCTCGTCGGCGCTCAGCTGCGCCGGGGTTTCGCTCAGGGCGGCGAAGTGGATGCGGGTGACATCCTGGTTCGCCTCGGTGATCTGCACCTCGCGCACGTAACGGTCGCCGCTCAGTTCAAGCGCGCTGAACACCTTGGCCAGCATCGGCGAGCGCGGGGTGAGGTGCATGCGCCAGCCGTTGTCGGGCAGCGCATCGACCTTCACCGTGAACTGCGCCGACAGCGCCTGCGCATCGCCGCTCATCAGCGCGAACATGATCGCGTTGACCGAGCGCATCGCCGGCTGCTGGCGTCCATCCAGTTCGACCCGGCTGCTGCCGTCGCGCTGGCGGCTGAGGATGCGGTCGCGGGTGACCACCACTTCGGAGGGGAATGGCTTGAGCGTGGTCCAGATCACGCCCCGGTCCTGGGCCAGCACGAAGCGGCCCTGCGAGCGCAGCGGGTTCTTGAAACCGGCCACCTGCTTGTCCTGGCTGAACTCGCCACGCAGCACGTTGACCTTGGCCACGCGCTGCTTGACCAGGTCCACGTCGGCAGCGGGCGCGGCGAGCACGGGGCTGGCCACGGCCAGCAGCATCAGCACGCCCAGCGTGCGCAGGAAACCGGTCATGGTGCCTGTACTCCCAGCCGTTCCCACAGCACCGACGGGCACAGGTACAGCATTTCGTTGGTGGCCGCGTCGACCGCGACCTGGATGGTGTGGGCGCGGGTGAGCACCTGGCCGCTGGCGGCGTCGAGAATCTCGTAGGCGATCTTCAGGCGGTTTTCCCACTCGGTGATGCTGGCGCGCACGCGCAGCGCCTGGCCGTACAGCAGCGGGCGGATGTACTTCACCCGCGCGTCGACCACCGGCCAGATATAGCCGGAATCGCGCATCTGCGGGTAGTCGTAGTCGTAGCGCTGCAGCAGCGCGCAGCGCGCGACTTCGAAGTACTTGAAGTAGTTGCCGTGCCACACCACGTGCATGGGGTCGCAGTCGTGGAACGTCGGCGACAGCGCGACTTCGAAGCTCAGGTCAGGGGCGGTCATACAGGCTCCAGCGCTGGCCACGGATATCGTCGAGCAGGCTGCGCAGCTCACCGTCCAGGGCGCGGTCTTCTTCGACCAGCGTGATGCGGTCGCACAGGTCCTGGTACATCGCGGCCAGGTCGCCGTGCAGGGTGGCGTTCATGCCGACCCGCTCGCGCAGGGCCACGCCCTGGCGCGCGGCGATCAGCATGCCGGCCACGACCTGTTCGGTCAGCTCGATCACGCGCAGGCAGTCGCGCGCGGCGATGGTGCCCATGCTGACCTTGTCCTGGTTGTGGCATTCGGTGGAACGCGAGAACACCGAGGCCGGCATGGTCTGCTTGAGCGCTTCGGCGGTCCACGCCGACACGCTGATCTGCAGCGCCTTCAGGCCGTGGTTGATCGCCGCACGCTCACCGGTGGAGGCCGACAGGTTGGCCGGCAGGCCGTGGTTGAAGCGCGCATCCACCACCAGCGCCAGCTGGCGGTCGAGCAGGTCGGCCAGGTTGGCGATGGTGTTCTTCAGCGCATCCATGGCGAACGCGATGTGGCCGCCATAGAAATGGCCGCCGTGCAGGATGCGCTCGCCATCGGCGTCGATCAGCGGGTTGTCGTTGGCGCTGTTGAGTTCGGTTTCGATGAACTGGCGCAGGAACGGCAGCGCGTCCTGGACCACGCCGATCACGTGCGGGGCGCAGCGCAGCGAGTAGCGGTCTTGCAGGCGCTGTTCGTTGCGGGGCGGGCGGTCGCTGTGCAGGTCGTCGCGCAGGCGTGCGGCGATCTGCATCTGGCCCGGGTGCGGCTTGGCAGCGAACAGCATTTCATCGAAGTGGTGCGCGTTGCCGTCGCTGGCCAGCACGTTGAAGGCGGTCAGGCGGGTGGCCAGCCTGGTGAGATAGTCAGCGCGGTCGTAGGCCAGGCAGGCCAGCGCGGTCATCACCGCGGTGCCGTTCATGATCGCCAGGCCTTCCTTGGGCCGCAGCCGCAGCGGCGCCATGCCGATCTCGGCCAGCACGTCGGCGGCCGGGCGGCGTGCCCCCTGGTACATCACTTCGCGTTCGCCACACAGCACGGCGGCCACGTAGGACAGCGGAGTGAGGTCGCCACTGGCGCCGACCGAACCTTCGGCCGGAATCAACGGCAGCACGTCGTGGCGCAGCAGCGTGGCCAGGCCCTGCAGCAGCGGATGGCTCACGCCGGACATGCCACGCACCAGCGAGGCCAGCCGCGCGGCGATCACCGCACGGGTCTCCTGCGCGTCCAGGAAGCGGCCCAGGCCACAGCCGTGGTAGGTGAACAGGTGGTGCGGCAGTTCGGCCACCAGCGCCGGCGGAATGTTGACCGTGCACGAATCGCCGTAGCCGGTGGTCACGCCGTAGATCACCCCGTCTTCGCGCAGCAGGCGGTCGAGGAAATCGGCGCCGCGCTGGATGCGCGCGGTGAAGGCCGGGTCGTCACTGACCACGGCGTCGGCCTGGCGCTGCGACAGCGCGACCACGTCTTCGATGGTCAGCGGCGCATCGCCGAAGCGGAGGGTCCGGGCCGGGGTGGAGCCTGCATTACGTGCCATGAGATGCCTGATCCCAGAAGGGGAAGAAGTTGAACCAGTCCAAGGGGGCTTCGGTGACCTGGAGTTCCAGCCACCGGGCGAAATGTTCGGCCTGCGCGGTCAGCGCGGCGTCGCGCGAGCCGCGCGGCAGGGTGATGCGGTCGCTGAAGTGCTCGAAGCGCACGCGGTAGCCGTTGCCTTCATGCAGGCAGGCCATGGTGTACACCGGGCAGCCCAGCGCCGACGCGAGGACATAGGCGCCGATCGGGAACTGCGCGGTGTGGTCCAGGAACGGGGCCGGCACTGTGCGCCCGCCGCGCAGCGGCACGCGGTCGCCGACGATGGCCACGAAACCGCCGGCCTGCACGCGGCGCTGCAGTTCCACGGCGGTGGCCGGGCCCATGTCGGTGACCTGCATCAGCTCCACCGATGCCAGCGGATCCAGCCGCTGCATCAGCCGGTTGAAGCGCTGCGCGTGCGCGGTGTGCACCAGCACGGTGATGTGGAAGCCGGGCACCTGCTCGGCCAGCACCTGGCACAGTTCCAGGCAGCCGATGTGCGCGGTGAGGATCAGCCCACCTTCGCGGCGCGCGATCTTTTCCAGCATCAGGTCGCGCTGCAGGTGGATGCGCTCGGGCGGGTAGCGCCCGCCCAGGCCGAGCAGCTTGTCCAGCAGCGTGTCGGCGAACAGCGCGAAGTGTTTCAGGCTGGTCCAGCGCCCCGGCGTGCCGCCGAGCACCCCGGTGTGCGCCTGCAGGCGCTGCAGGTACTGCAGCGAGGCGCGGCGCGCCACGCCGTTGCCCAGCCAATGGAACAGCACCACCGGGTACACGCACAGGCGGAACGGCCAGCGCCCGAACCAGCGGTGCACCCAGCACAGGAACAGCACCCCGGCAGCCGAGGTGCTTTCGCCCAGGTCGGCCCAGTGCGGGGTGTTGGCTGGTGCCGGTGCGTTCATGCCTCCGCCGCTCCGCTGGCACGGCGCCACAGCAGGCGCGGTGCGCGCCGCAGCATGCCGAAGAACAAGCGGGTATGCATGCGGCTGATGCGCACGTTGTCGCGCCACACATCGAAGTGCGACACGCCATCGCTGGGATAGGTGACCCGGGTGGAAACGCTGATCACCTGCACGCCACGCCAGAACAGCCGCACCAGGATTTCGCTGTCGAAATCCATGCGCCGGCCGATGGTTTCCTCGCCCACCAGGCGGGTGACCGTGTCCAGCGGATACAGCCGGAAGCCGCACATCGAATCGCGGATCTGCAGCGACAGGGTGTTGATCCAGACCCAGATATGGGTGGCGTAGCGACCGTACAGGCGTGCCTTGGGCACGCTGTCGTCGTAGACCGGAATGCCGCAGATCACCGCCTGCGGGTGCTGCAGGGCCAGGGCCACGAAGCGCGGAATGTCGGCCGGGTCATGCTGGCCGTCGGCATCGATCTGCAGCACGTGGGTATGCCCGCGCCGCGCCGCTTCGGCGAAGCCGGCCAGCATCGCGCCGCCCTTGCCCTGGTTCAACTCAAGGCGCAGCAGCGTGACCTGGTCAGGATGGGCCTGCGCCAACGCCTGCAGCACCTGCGCGCAGGCCGGGTGCGAGCCGTCGTCCACCAGCAGGCACGGCAGCCCACTGGCGCGCACGCCCTGCACCACCGCGCCGATGGCGTGTTCGTGGTCGTAGACCGGAATCACCACCAGCGGCTCACGCATCGCCGAACACCACCCGGCCGCTGGCATGCACGCCGTGGTCGGAGACATAACGGAAGCTCAGCACCGATTTGAGCGCATCCCAGCCCAGCGTCAGCTGCAGCCGGTCGCCCGGCCGCGCCACGTGCTGGAACTTCAGCGCGTCCATCCGCTCGAAGCGCGGCGGCATGGCGAAGGCTTCGCGCGCGTAATGGATCGCCCAGTCCAGCTGGACCACGCCGGGCAGGATCTTCGCCTGCGGGAAGTGGCCGTCGAACGCCACCAGGTCCGGCTCCAACGGCAGCACCAGCACGGCGGCATCCGCGTCGCGCTGCTGCCACTGGGCCGCCGGCAGCAGCGGCCGGAACAGCGCTTCCAGCGCGGCGGCGGTGATCTTGCCCTGCGCGTTGTACGGCAGCTCATCGATGAAGCGCCAGCGCCGCGGGCGGGTCACCGCATCATGGCTGTGGGCCAGGTGCGCGCCCAGCACCTGCGACAGCTGGCGCCGCTGCGCATCGGTCCACTGCGCCACGCCACCACTGTGCGGAACCACCACGGCGGCGAGCTGTTCGCGCGCACCCGGCAGCACCAGCACGCGCACGTCCTGCACCTGCGAGTGGGCGCGCAGCTGCTGTTCCAGCGCGTCGAGCGAGACCCGGCGTTCTTCGATCTTGACGATGCGGTCGGCGCGCCCGAGCAGGCGGAAGCTGCGCCCCGCATCGGCTTCCACGCGGTCCTGGGTCTGCCACCAGGCGTCGTCGGCCAGGTGCGGCGAGGACACCGCCAGGCAGCCGTCCTCGATTCGCCACGATACGCCCGGCAGCGGGTGCCACTGCGGTTGTTCGGCGCTCCAGCGGCGCCAGGCGATACCGCCGGTTTCGCTGCTGCCGAACACTTCGGTGGGCGCCACGCCCAGCAGCGCGCGCGCCTGCAACGCAGCCTCGCTGGGCAGCGGGCCACCGGAGGAAAACACCGCGCGCAGCCGGCCGTTCAACGACGACCAGTCCAGCTGTTCGGGCAGGCGCTTGAGGTGGGCCGGGGTGGCCACCAGCACCGACGGCTGCCGTGCCAGCGCGCTGACCAGGTCTTCATGGAAGAAGCGGCGCGGCTGGATCGCGCGGCCCGCAGCCAGCGGCCACAGCACGCGGAACAGCAGGCCATAGATGTGCTGGTGCGAGACGGTGCCGTGCACCTGCGCGCCATCGAGCTGGTCACCGAAGGCGGCCTGCAGCGCATCCACCTCGCGGGTCAGCTGGCGCATGCGCTTGCTGATCGCGCTGGGCGCGCCGGTGCTGCCGGAGGTGAACACCACCAGTTCCAGCGCGTCTTCGTCCAGTGCGGCCAGTTCGCCCTGCCGGTCTGCGACGTCACGCGGCTGCAGCGGCGCGAAATGCGCCGGCACGTCACCGGCGAAGCCGGCCACGCGCGGGGCCAGCCCTTCCAGGGTGGCCGGCAGGTTGTCGCCGCCCAGGAACACCCGCTTGCCGGCATGCCAGGCGCCGAAAAGCGCGGCGGCGAACTCCAGGGTGTCGTCGAAATAGAGCGCCCAGTCGCGGCCGGGCGCGGCGGCGAACGCCTGCTGCCAGCCGATGACCCGGGTGCGGAACTGCGGGTGCGACACGGCGCTGCCCGTTGCATCGATGCCGACGATGCGTTCGGCGCGGGGCAGCTGCGCCAACCGGTCCAGCGCGATCCACTCAGCCATGCGCGTGTGCCGCCTTCACCCGCCGCCGCACCAGCCATTCACCGCCAAACAGGACACCCATCATCACGTACGCCAACAATCCGTTGTAGAGCGCCCAGACCTGGTTGGAGGCCCAGAACGCCGTGAACAGGGCCAGGCCCCCGTTGAGAACAAAAAAGCCGCACCACACCTGGGTGACACGGCGGGTATAGACCACGGCGAACGGCGGCAGTTCCGGCTCGGTCAAGCGCGCCAGCCGCTCCACCGCGCTGGGCGGGAAACGCAGGCTGGTGGCGAAGATCACCAGCATCACTGCATTCACCAGCGCCGGGTACAGCTTCAGCGGCAGGGCCTGGTTGAACGCGGTGGCCAGCAGGGCCAGCAGGCCGGCGCCGATCGCGGCGGCCCACCAAACCGGCTGGCGGGTGGTCAGCGCACGCAGCGCGGCCAGGGCGAACAGCAGCAGGGCCATCCAGCGCGGCTCGAACCGACCCAGCGAGAGGTACACCACCAGCGGGTACGCCAGCGACAGCACTGCAAACGCCGCGACGCGTACCCGGACCATGGTCGTTCTTCAGCAGCTGCCGTCAGGCGGCCGCTTGCCCGGGCAGCAGCCCATGCACCACATCGACGATGTCCTGCACGGTGCGGACCGCCTTGAAGGCTTCCGGCTGCAGGTTGCGGCCGAGCAGCGGCTTGAGCTGCACGATCAGGTCCACGGCATCGATGCTGTCGATGTCCAGGTCGTCGTACAGGCGGGCCTGGGGCGTGATGCGCACCGGTTCGATCTCAAAGCTGTCCTTGAGGATCTTGACGATGCGATCGAAAAGTTCGTTCTTGGTCATGGCAAATCCTGAGACGCCGTTAAGACTGCTGGCGTGCGGCGACAAACTCGCCAAGGGCACGCACGCTGGAAAAATGGCGACGGGTCTCTTCCGAGTCGGCGGACAGGCTGACACCGTACTTTTTCTGCAGGGCCAAACCAAGTTCAAGCGCGTCGATCGAATCCAGGCCCAGCCCCTCCACGAACAGGGGTGCGGCGGCGTCGATGTCGTCCGGAGTGATGTCTTCCAATGAAAGCGATGAAATGATCAATTCCTTGATCTCGTGCTCAAGTGCCTGCACGGCTTGGTTCTCCAGCGAAGTCAAAGTAGTGGGCAAGGTGATCGGTCACGCGCCGGGCCGCCAAGGCATCCCCCCTGGGCGTGTCGTCGGCCCCGGTCAGGAACGGGGCGATCGGGAGATCTTCCCCGACTTCCAGCTGAACGTGAAAACGCCGTGATGGCACACGATACCATTTCTGGCCCTTGGTCAGGGTAGGCGGGGTGCAGGTGATCCTGACCGGGGTAATGTCCAGCCGGCCCCGGACAGCAATATTGGCGGCCCCGCGCTGCAGACGCAGCGGCTGTCCCGGGACGGTGCGGGTGCCCTCGGGGAAGATCACCAGGTTGCCCCCGGCGCGGACGGCCGCGATGCAGTCGTCGATCAGGCCCGCGCCGTCGCTATTGGTCACATAGCCGGCCGCGCGGACCGGGCCGCGCATGAACGGGTTGCAGGCGACAGCCTGCTTCACGACGCAGTCGGCGTTGGGCAGCTGGGCGATCAGCAGCACCACGTCGATCAGCGTGGGGTGGTTGGCCAGGATCAGCAGACCGTTGCGCTGCAGGCGTTCCGCGCCGCGGATCTCGTACGTCATCACCCCCAGCCAGCGCATCAGGGCGACATGGCTGGCGAAACTGAACTGGACCAGCCGGCGCGCCAGGGTGCGCCGCCGGGCGGTGTGGCGGACCAGCAACAGCAGCGGAAACAGCAGCCCGCCCAGCAGCAGCCCGCCGATCCCGAAGGCGGCGAAGCTGAAGCCGGTACCCACCACGCGCCAGGCGTGGTCGAGGCGGGCCTGCCAGCGCTCAGCCATGGCGCTGCCAGGACCACTGCTGGCCATCGGCCCGGAACTGCAGCGCCGGTTCGCCGGACAGCAGGAAGCGCAGCGCTTCCAGGCTGTGCGGCAACGCGCCGGGCGGGCTGTCCTGCCCGCCCCGGCCCCAGCCCAGCGACAGC
>DGIP01000312.1:365-4033 GCA_002386405.1 Stenotrophomonas maltophilia | reverse complement strand
CGACCGTTGGTCGATACGCATTACAACCGGTACGCAATCGTCTTCATGACCTTCGATGCCAGCGCCATTACCCCCGGAATCGGCGGCGGCAGCCTGCGCGCGCCGGCATGTTCGGCGTGGTCGGCGTGGCGGGCCTCGTCGATCTTCATCACCTTGAGGATCTCGCGGCTGCGCTGGTCGGTCGGGGGCAGGGTGTCCAGGTGCTCGTCCAGGTGGGCTTCCACCTGGCGCTCGGTTTCCACCACGAAGCCCAGGTTCCAGCCATCCCCGCGCAGCCCGGCCAGGGTGCCGATGGTGTAGCTGCCGGCGTACCAGATCGGGTTGAACAGGCTGGGCCGGCTGTCCAGCTCGCGCAGGCGCCGGGCACACCAGGCCAGGTGGTCGGTCTCTTCCTGGGCCGCCTCGAGCAGGTGGGCACGCGTTTCCGGCTCCCTTGCTACCGCGGCCTGGCCGAAGTACAGGCCCTGCGCGCAGACCTCGCCGACGTGGTTGATCCGCATCAGGCCGGCGGCATGGCGGCGGGCCGGGGCGGGCATCGGCGCGTCCGGGGTTGCCTCGGCCGGGTACGGGCGGCTGGCCGGCGGGTTGCCGAACACCGTGTCCAGGGCACGCTGGGCCTCGGTCAGCAGGTGGTCGAGCGGGGTGATCTGGCGGAACGCGGTCATGCGGTCGGGCATCGCGGCGGGGGATCACCGATTCTCGCCCCCCGGCGCCGGTCTGCCAACCCGTGCCACCGGCCGATTTGCATGTGGGCCAAATGGCCAGTACAATCCCGCCTCTTCACAACGCGTGGCAGAGTTCCGGCCGCTCCATGGCCGCAATGAGCCCGACCTACCTGAGTTCTTTCATGAGCACTTTCACTGCAAAGTCCGAGACCGTCCAGCGCGACTGGTATCTCGTCGACGCTTCCGGCAAGACGCTGGGCCGTCTGTCCACCGAGCTGGCCCGCCGTCTGCGCGGCAAGCACAAGCCGGTCTACACCCCCCACGTTGATACCGGTGATTACCTGGTTGTCATCAATGCAGAAAAGATTGCCGTCACCGGCAACAAGCTGCAGGACAAGCTGTACCACCGCTTCACTGGCTACATCGGCAACCTGAAGACCGAAACTCTGGCCCAGGCGCTGGAGCGCCACCCGGAGCGCGTCATCGAAACCGCCGTCAAGGGCATGCTGCCGAAGGGCCCGCTGGGCCGCGCCATGTACCGCAAGCTCAAGGTGTACTCGGGTTCCGAGCACCCGCACGCCGCTCAGCAGCCCCAGGTTCTGGATATCTAATCATGGCTATCACTCAAAACTACGGCACCGGCCGCCGCAAGTCCTCCACCGCCCGCGTGTTCCTGCGCAAGGGCGCCGGCAACATCACCGTCAATGGCCGTCCGCTGGACGAGTTCTTTGGCCGTGAGACTGCACGCATGATCGTGCGTCAGCCGCTGGAACTGACCAAGAACACCGAATCGTTCGACATCATGGTCACCGCCGCTGGCGGCGGCACCACCGGCCAGGCCGGTGCGATCCGCCTGGGCATCGCCCGCGCGCTGGTCGAGTACGACGAAACCCTGAAGTCCGAGCTGCGCAAGGCTGGCTTCATGACCCGTGACGCCCGTGAAGTCGAGCGTAAGAAGGTCGGCCTGCACAAGGCACGTCGCGCTACCCAGTTCTCCAAGCGCTGATCCATCGCGTCTGGAAAGCAAAAGCCCGGCTTCGGCCGGGCTTTTGTCGTTTCAGGGGAACCGGATGCGCTTACACCGCGCCCGCGCCCGGGTCGCCCTTGGCCTTGCTGCGTGGCCAGTAGCCGCCGCCCCGCTTGGGCGCGGGCGCGCGCTTGCGCGGTCGGTCGTGGCCGGCCGCATGCCCTGGCATCCAGGCTTCCTGGGCGGACTTGGGCATGGAGTCCACGCCGGTGCCGGCCACCCCGCGCGCCAAGGGCGCCAGGTGACGCAGTGCCCGCGCATAGACCCCGCGCTTGAACATCACCACGTGCTCGACCGGGTACCAGAAATCCACCCAGCGCCACTGGTCGAACTCGGGGCTGTCGGTATGGTCCAGTTTCACGTGCGATTCGTCGCCGGACAGGCGCAGCAGGAACCAGACCTGCTTCTGGCCGATGCAGACCTGCCGTTCATTGCGGCGGATGGCGCGGGCGGGCAGGCGATAGCGCAGCCAGCCCGGTGTCGCACCCAGCACTTCGACGTGCTCTGGCAACAGCCCGGTTTCTTCATGCAACTCGCGATACATGGCTTCGACAGGCGTCTCGTCGGTATTCATGCCACCCTGCGGGAACTGCCAGCCATCCCGGCGCACACGTCGTGCCCAGAACACCTGCCCGTCCTGCCGCATCAGCACGATGCCGACGTTCGGTCGATAGCCGTCCGGATCGATCACGATGCGGACTCCTAGAAAAATCTACTGGTCAGGACTGTGACACGCCCGCTGCCCACTCACAAGCGCGGTGAAAAGGTGTTGACAGATTCCGTTTACATGTCCAGAATTGCCGGCTCACTGAGGCTATGTAGCTCAGCCGGTTAGAGCACAGCACTCATAATGCTGGGGTCGGTGGTTCGAGTCCACCCATAGCCACCAAGTCCGCTTGGTTTTCCAGTGAGAAAGTGCAACAATTGCACGCACGTTTTGCCCCGTCGCCAAGCGGTAAGGCACCTGACTCTGACTCAGGCATTCGGTGGTTCGAATCCATCCGGGGCAGCCAAATACGAAAGAGACCGATCGAAAGATCGGTCTTTTTTTTTGCTCCGCGCCGGGCGGCTGAACGGGCACCCTGAACCGTATCGAGAATGATTCAGTTACGAAATTGACAACCATTCTCGTTTCGATTGGAATAGCCACAGGCCGATCCGGGCCTGCCTGCCGAGTCCGCACGTGTACGTCTGCATCTGTAACGGGGTAACCGACCACCAGATCCGCGAAGCCGCCCAGAGCGGTGTCGCCAGCGTGTCCGAGCTGACCATGCGCACCGGCTGTGGCGCCACCTGCGGTTCCTGCCTGGACATGGCAGCCGACCTGCTGGCCAAGGCCCGCAACACCCACGACCTGCCGTTGCCTGTTTTGGGTCTGGCCCAGGTTGCCTGACGGCAACCTGCTCCAGCCCCGCTAAGGTCATCCGGCCATGGGCCGGCTGCTACCGGATCAATTCCGCGCCCGGATCCACATCCCGCCGAAAAGCGATAGCGATCATGATTCGCGTTCCCTCATTGTCTGCGGGGACGCGCTACAGTGCCGGCGTTTTCACGCTGCAGGAGCACGCTCATGAAAGGCGACGCCAAGGTCATCGAATTCCTCAACAAGGTCCTCTACAACGAGCTGACCGCGATCAACCAGTACTTCCTGCATGCCAAGATGCTGAAGAACTGGGGTCTGAAGGAACTGGCCGACCACGAATACAAGGAATCGATCGAGGAGATGAAGCACGCCGACGTGCTCTCCGATCGCATCCTGTTCCTTGAGGGACTGCCGAACTTCCAGGCGCTGGGCAAGCTGCGCATTGGCGAGAACCCCACCGAGATCCTGCAGTGCGACCTCGCCCTCGAGCGCGAAGGCACCGTCACCCTGCGTGAGGCGGTCGCCTACGCCGATTCGGTCGGCGATTACGTCAGCCGCCAGCTGTTCGTGAAGATCCTCGACAACGAGGAAGAGCACATCGACTGGCTGGAAA
>DGIP01000312.1:0-154 GCA_002386405.1 Stenotrophomonas maltophilia | reverse complement strand
AGCTGATCGAGCGCATCGGCGAGCCGAACTACCTGCTCACCAAGCTGGAAGACTGATTCAGCGCGCGGCGGTGGCGCGGATGCTGGCCTGATAGCCGGCCAGCGCCAACCGCGCACGCGCGTATTCGGCAATCAGCAGCGCCACGGCCACGGCC
>DGIP01000313.1 GCA_002386405.1 Stenotrophomonas maltophilia | reverse complement strand
CACCCATTGCCCGCCAGCGAAGTCTGCTCGATCCTGCGCGACCGCCGCTGGGAGCTGGTGCGGCGCTACAACAGCGCGTTGCAAGGCGAGCGCGACGCGATCAGCCGCGAGCAGCGCGGCGTGGACGCGCGCCTTGACCGGGATTGCCGATAGGGCGCGGCAACCGGTGCGTTGTATCCTGCGCCGATGAAACCGTATTGGCTCCTGTTGCTGTGCGTGGCGTCGTCGGCGATGGCCGATGAGCCGATCGTGTTCCGCTGTACCGATGCCGACGACAACGTGACCGTGCAGGGCAAGCCCTGCCCGGCCGGCAGCCACCAGGTGATCCAGCGCATGAACGCCGCGCCGTCGCGCGCGGAGGTGTCCGTGTCGACCCAGCCTACGCCCGCGGCGCCTGCCGCGCCGGCGGTCGCGCCGTTGTCTCCGGCACCGATGCCGCCGCAGGTACCCGGCAAGGCGCAGCCGATGGAGCGCATGATTTCCGAGGCGTACGAAGTTCCACGGGGTACGGCGATCCTGGACAGCGCCAACCTGCCCAAGCCCGGCGACGCGCTGCCCGGCGACGACCCGGCAAAGCCGCCGCTGCCGCCGATCTACCAGTGCCAGGGCCAGGATGGCGGGCGCTACCTGCACGAGCTTGAACCGGCGCCACCGACCTGCGTGCTGCTGTCGGTCACCGCGCTGGGCGGCAACACACCGGTCAATGCCGCCAGCTGCGAAGTGATCCGCGACACCTGCGAACCGCTGCCGGAGGACCAGCGTTGCAACGCGTGGCAGCAGCGCTTCCGCGATGCACGCGGGCGCGAACGATTCGCCTCACCCGGCACTGCCGCCGCAGCCGCGGCCGAGCGCCAACGGCTCGAAAGCGTGCTGTCGGAAAGCAACTGCGCAGTTCCCCGGTAGGTACCGACCGTTGGTCGGTACGCCTCAGAACCCGTAACGCAGGAATCCGCCATCCACGGCAATGCATTCGCCGGTGACGTAGCTGGCAGCGGGCAGGCACAGGAACCCGACGGCGGCAGCCACTTCCTCAGGCTCGCCGATGCGCCGCATCGGGGTGCGGTCGATCACCTGTTCGTAGTAATCCGGGTCCGCCAGCGGGCCGGAGGTGCGGCGGGTGCGGATGTACCACGGCGCCACCGCGTTGACGCGGATGCCGTCTTCGGCCCACTCCACCGCCAGGTTGCGGGTCATCTGGTGCATCGCCGCCTTGGTCATGCCGTACACCGCGCCACTGCGCACGTGGGTGAGCCCGGAGACACTGCCGACATTGACGATGGCCGAGGCAGCATGCCGTGCGAGCAACGGGTGCGCATAACGCGACAATTCGAACGCCGAAAACAGGTTCGTCTCGAAGATGCCGCGCCACTCGTCTTCGGTGTATTCGGTGGCCGGCTTGGTGATGTTGCCGCCGGCATTGTTGATCAGCAGGTGCAGGCCGTCGCTGTGATCTTCCACCCAATCCAGGATCTCGCGGCGATCCTCATCGTCGGAAACATCGGCGGCCAGGTCGTGGATCTCACGGTCGGGATAGGCATCGGCCAGCTCGTCGCGGGCCATCTCCAGCGCGTCGGCATCGCGGCCGACAATGAGCAGGTCCGCACCAAAGCCGAGCAGTTCGCGCGCGATCGCCAGGCCGATACCGGCACTGGCCCCGGTGATCAATGCGGTCTGTCCATCCAGTCGCCAACGATGCGCACTCACCTGCTTCTCCTGCCTTGGGGCACTGCAGGATAGCCCGCATGCCGGTGCGGCGCACCCCATCACACACGGGCTGGCACAGCGGTGCGACACTGCGCTTCCCTGGGTTCGCGCGCGAGGTTGCCATGTTGATCCGTATCGCCCTTCCGCTGGCCGGCCTGCTCGCCCTGAGCGGCTGCAACCGCCCGGTGCCACCGGACCCGGACAAGCGACCGGAGCCCCAGGCCACCGCACTGCGCGACGCCATGCAACAGCCACTGGACAAGGCCAAGGCCGCGAGCGAAACGCTGGAAAAAGCACCGGACACCAGCGCCGCCGACGAGGTCGAAGCGGGCCGGTAAAAAAAAACCCGGCCTTGGCCGGGTTTTTCTGTTGAAGCATGCGGCGTATCAGAAGCCGCAGAAGCAGTAGGCCAGCGCCTTCACCGGGGCGCTGCCGCGCGGGTCGCGGGCGGCGTCTTCGACGAAGCGCAGCTGGGTGTCCACTTCCGGCATCGAACGGGCCAGCATCATCCGCGCCACGCCCGATTCGCCCAGCATCCAGGCACCGGCATGGCTGCCGGCGAAGCCGCTGAGGAACTGCGCGAACGGGGTGGCCGGCTTTTCGATGTAGCGCACGCGCACCTTGTCCGGGCCGCCCAGCTTGGCGCGGTTGGAGGCGTCTGCAATGGCCGCCTTCAGGCCCCCGAAGGCATCGACCAGGCCGCGTTCCTTGGCCTGCGCACCGCTCCACACACGACCGCGGGCGACTTCGTCCACCGCTTCCACCGGCTTGCTGCGTGCATCGGCCACCTTGCCGGTGAAATCGGCGTAGCCCTTGTTGATCACCGACTGGATCACCTGGCCCACGGCCGGGTCCATCGGGCGGGTGATGTCGAACGCACCGGCGAAGCGGGTGGTGCCCACGCCGTCGGTGTGCACGCCGATCTTGTCCAGCGAACGCGACAGGTTCGGGATCATGCCGAAGATGCCGATCGAACCGGTGATCGTCGACGGATCGGCGTAGATGCGGTCGGCATTCATGCTGATCCAGTAGCCGCCCGATGCCGCCAGGTCGCCCATCGACACCACCACCGGTTTGCCGGCCGCCTTCAGCGCCACCACTTCACGACGGATCTGCTCGGAAGCGAACACTTCGCCACCGGGCGAATCCACGCGCAGCACCACGGCCTTCACGTTGTCGTCGTCGCGCGCTTCGCGCAGCAGCGCCGAGGTCGACTCACCGCCCACGCGGCCGGCCGGCAGGTCGCCACCGGCGATCTCACCGGACGCCACCACCACCGCCACCTGCGGACGCGAATCCACCGGCGAGCGGCGGGCGTCGAGCTGCGTGAGGTACTCATCGAGGTTGATGCTGCGGAAACCACCGTCGGCGTCTTCATCGGCCACGCCACGGTCGGCCAGCAGGTCCTCGACTTCCTCGCGGGTCTTCAGGCCATCGACCAGCTTCTGCTGCAGGGCGAACTTGGCGAGGTCGCCACCGGCGGCGGCAATGCCTTCGGGCATGGTGTCGATGCCGGCGGCCAGCTGCGCGGCGTCCAGCTTGCGCGCCGTGGCGATGTCGGCCAGGTAGCGCTGCCACACATCGTTCATCCAGAACAGGTCGGCTTCCTTGGCCTGCGGCGACGCCGCGTCGAGCACGTACGGTTCGGCGGCGGACTTGTATTCGCCTACCTTGAACAGGTGCACGTCCACGCCCAGCTTGTCCTGCAGGCCGGTGCGGAAGTACTGGCGGTAACGGCCGAGGCCTTCCAGCACCACCCCGCCCATCGGGTCGAGGTAGATCTCCTTGGCCTGCGCGGCCAGCAGGTACTGCCACTGGCTCATGTTGTCGCTGTACGCCACGATGTCCTTGCCCGACGCGCGCAGTTCCTGCAGCGAGGCGGCCACTTCACGCATCGAGGCGAAACCGCTCGGCTGCAGCTTGTCCAGCTGCAGCACCACGCGTTCGATCTTCTTGTCCTCACGCGCGGCATCCAGCGCACGCACCAGGTCGCGCAGCTGCACTTCCTCGGCGCTGTTGTCGCCAATGGCCTTGGCGAGCGCACGGCTGACCGGATCGGCACTGAACTGTTCGACCAGGCGGCCTTCCGGCGCGATCACCAGCGTGGTGCGGTCCTGCAGGGTGCGGCCACTGCTGGCGCCCTTGCCCATCGCGAAGACGAACAGGACCAGGATCAGCAGCAACAGGCCGAAGAACAGCAGGTTGAGGATCAGCCTGCGGGTAAAGTTCATCACATCCCACAGCCCGATGAAGAAGCTGGCGACGGGATTGCGACGCACGGGTTGGTTCATGGGGAAAACTCCAGTTGGCTTCTTGCCGTGGTACCAGCATAGCCCGTGCCGGACAGCCCGGCATCGGACACAAGTAAGGGGGCCGTCAGGCCGGCAGGTTCAGCTCATTGCCGACACGGCGACTGCTCACGCGCAGCCGCCACGCCATCAGGATCGCCGCCGCGGTCAGGCCCAGGATCAGGCCCAGCCACATGCCCTGCGGGCCCATGCCCAGGCCCAGGCCAAGCCCGGCGCCGAGCGGCATGCCCAGCCCCCAGTACGAGAACATGGCGATGAACATCGGCACGCGGGTGTCCTTCAGGCCGCGCAGCGCACCCGCCGACAGCACCTGGATGCCATCGGGGAACTGGAACGCGGCCGCATACAGCAGCAGGGTGGAGGCCAGCGCGGCCACGCCCATGTCGGCGGTGTACACCCCGACGATGGCATCGTGCCCGAACAGCAGCACCAACGCCGACATCGTCTGGGTACCCAGGATGATCAGCAGGCCGGCGATGGCCGCGCGGCGCACGCCCAGCCCATTGCCGCTGCCCACCGCATGGCCCACGCGCACGGTGGTGGCTTCGGCCACGCCCATCGGGATCATGAAGCACAGCTGGGCCACGTTGATGGCGATCTGGTGCGAGGCCGCCTCGGTGGCGCCCAGGCGGCCGATCAGCAGGGCGGTGACGATGAACAGCCCGCCTTCCATCAGCACTGTGATGCCGATCGGCAGGCCGGTGCGCAGCAGGTCCCAGATCGCCGCCCAGCGCGGCAGCTCCAGGTGTGAGAACAGTTCCAGGTGGGCGAACCGCCTGGTCTTCCAGAGGTAGCCGGCAAAGCACAGCGCCTGGATCCACATCATGGTGGCCGAGGCGATGCCCAGCCCTTCGGCGCCCATTTCCGGGAAGCCCAGCTTGCCGTAACACAGCACGTAGCCCAGCGGCGCCAGCACCAGCAGGCCGCCGAAGCCGAGCAGCATGGTCGGCAGCGTCCAGTGCATGCCTTCGCTGAGGTAGCGCATGCAGAAGTACAGGGTCAGCGCCGGGCCACCCCAGCGCACCGCGTGCAGGAACGCGGTCGCGCCCGGCACGATGTCCGGGGCAATGCCGAAGGCAGGCAGCAGCGGCGGCACCACCGTGAGGAAGGTGAACATGATCAGGCCCAGGCCCAACGCCAGCCACAGCGCCTGGCGGAACAGCGGGCCGATCTCGCGCTCGCGGCCAGCGCCGTGCAGCTGCGACACCGAGGCGGTGAGCGAGATCAACGTGCCGATCGGGATCAGCATCGGCAGCCACAGCAGGGCGGTGCCGATGGTGACCGCCGCCAGCGTCTGGGTACCGTGGTGCCCGGCGATGACGTTGTCGACGAAGGAAATCAGGCCAGTGGAGATGTGGCCAAGGACCAGCGGCAGCGCAAGCAGGCCGGTGGCGCGCACTTCCCGGGAGAGGCGCGGCGTGGAGGTAGCGATGGACATGGGATCACAGACGGCAACTACGGCAGCGCGCGGAGGGCACAGGCACCGGGTTGCGGCCGGTCATCTTACGCTCAACGCACCAGGTTTTCCTTCAACCAGGCATCGCGCGCGGCCGGCGCCAGGCCCAGGAACTGGTCGCGCACCTGGTCGCGCTCCTGCGGCGGGGTGCGCTGGGCAATCAGGGTGAGCTGGGCCAGCTGGCCTTCGTTGAGCTGGCGCAGCGCGGCCAGCGCCGGCTCGCGCTGGTCGGCGGGCAGGTAGCCGAACAGGCCCTGCAGCTTGGGGAAATGCTGGCCCAGCTGCGGGCCCAGCAGCCAGCCATCGCGGAAGCGCTGGTCCTGTTCGTCGAAGCGGGCCCGCAGCGCCCGCTGCTGGGCGGCGGGCATCGCGGCGATGCGGCC